>NZ_CP102589.1:2285196-2596062 GCF_032818155.1 Niallia taxi | reverse complement strand
GGAAGGATTCTATAGTAAATCTTTGGAATTAAAAGTCATGACCACTGTTATGCTTTTGTCTTGTATGGTTGCGGTTTTTTACTTTTTTGCTGCCGCTAAGAGGCTCTGGCTGACCGCCATGATGGCCTTTAGGTGAATTTTTGCGCATGTCTTTGCTGTCGTTTTTATTCATTATTCTCATCTCCTTTGCATTTGAAAAGCAATTTGCCCTTCTTGATTAGAATGAGAGAAATATCAGTTGTTTATACCGAATATTTTTCTTACGGCTTGAGCAATTTAATTGTAGGGTTTCTTTCCTGCTGACAACAACGAATAATGATGTGAAAATGGATAGGAGGAAATACAGTGTTTTATCAAAGTAATAAACAAGAAGCTTTTCAAGCTGCGCAAAATAATATGACTGAAACTCAGTCTTTATATGAAAGTATCGTGAAGGACTCAGCAAGCTATGGCCATCAGCTAAAGCATTTGAAGCAAGAGATTAATGAGACATATCAACAAATCGAGAATGCATTAGAGGTTGCTTCAGAGCATCAGCGTCAACAACTTGAAACTTTTCAAAATGATTTGAAAAATATTGTTAATGAAGTTAATGAGCTTTCATAAGCGGTAAGAAAAAATGGAGGCTGGGACATAAGTAAGTGAATCTGCATGAAACCCGAACTATTTTATCGACCAACGATTGAATAGTTCGGGTTTTTGTGTTTTTTAGTTTTAATACATTGATTAGAAAACTTAGTGGAATGGAGCGGAGGTCACACGACTACTAAGGGAAATAGAGGACGCTTTAGACCCCGCAGGCGAAGACGAGGAGGATCAGCTTCCTCCCCGCGGAAAGCGCGAGGACGAGCGTACAATGAAACAAACTAATTTTAAACCCATATTCTATTTAGTCACGTGTTTCATTTTTCAAATTTAGATGTAATTTTATTATTTATGTTTAGAAAGGTTATTCTTTTGTTTTGTCCCAGCCTCTTTTGGTTTTTTTTTCTATTCATTTTTCTGGAAATGAATGACACTAGCTGTGCATTAGTGGTTTGCCTTCAATGCTAGCTTTCTAGCTTTATATCAAATGCCATTTTCCTTATTTCATTTAATGGGTCATAAGTAGTACTTATTACAAATGATAACTTTCTTATTATTTACTTATCAATATTAGTGTATTAAAATAAATGAGGATGTAAATGACAAAAAAGATAGAAAGTACGAAATATTCGACTATTTTTCTATTTTTGGTATATGATTACATGGAGGGGGTAATACATATGGCAAAAGATACTTACAATGCACGTAAATCATTCGAGGTTGATGGGAAGCGTTATCATTACTATCAATTGGAAGCATTGGAAAAAGCGGGAATCGGTAATGTTACAAAATTGCCGTACTCTATTAAAGTTCTATTGGAATCTGTATTAAGACAAATGGATGGTTTCGTCATTAAAGACGAGCATGTGGAAAACCTAGCAAAATGGGGAACAGATGAACTGAAAGAGATTGATGTGCCATTTAAGCCTTCAAGGGTTATCCTTCAGGATTTCACTGGTGTTCCTGCTGTTGTTGACTTGGCATCTTTAAGAAAAGCAATGGCTGATCTCGGTGGAGATCCAAGCAAAATTAACCCGGAAAAACCTGTTGACCTTGTCATTGACCATAGCGTGCAGGTCGACAAATATGGTACGCCAGATGCGTTGACAGCAAATATGGATCTTGAATTTGAACGCAACGCGGAGCGCTACCAATTTTTGAGCTGGGCTCAAAAAGCTTTTGACAATTATCGTGCAGTACCACCTGCAACAGGTATCGTACACCAAGTAAATTTAGAATATTTAGCAAATGTAGTGCAAGTAGTTGAAAATAAAGAGGGCGAATTAGAAGCATTCCCAGATACGCTTGTCGGAACTGACTCTCATACGACGATGATTAACGGAATCGGCGTGCTTGGTTGGGGTGTCGGCGGTATCGAGGCAGAGGCAGGTATGCTTGGACAACCATCTTACTTCCCAGTACCTGAAGTAGTGGGAGTTAAGCTTATTGGTGATATGCCAAACGGTTCAACTGCAACTGACCTTGCTTTAAAAGTAACGCAAGTGCTAAGAGGCGAAGGGGTTGTTGGAAAATTCGTTGAATTCTTCGGACCTGGTATTTCCCAATTACCGCTTGCTGACCGTGCGACAATTGCAAACATGGCGCCAGAGTACGGTGCAACTTGCGGATTCTTCCCAGTTGATGAAGAATCATTGTCCTACATGAGATTGACTGGCAGACCAGAAGAGCAAATCAAAGTGGTAGAAGAATACTCTAAACGAAATGGGCTGTTCTTTGATCCTAGCTTTGAACCAGTTTATACAAAAGTAATTGAAATTAACCTTTCAGATATTGAAGCAAACCTGTCTGGACCAAAACGTCCTCAAGACTTGATTCCATTATCACAGCTTCAAAAAGCATTTGTTGAGTCTGTCACTGCACCAGAAGGAAATCAAGGCTTTGGCTTGAAAAAAGATGAGTTTGATAAATCAGTAGATATTAAGTTTGCTAACGGTGATTCCACAACGATGAAAACAGGCTCTGTTGCTATCGCTGCAATCACTAGCTGTACAAATACGTCTAACCCATATGTGCTTGTTGGAGCAGGTCTTGTTGCTAAAAAAGCAGTTGAGCTTGGTATGGAAGTACCGAAGTTTGTAAAAACTTCTTTGGCTCCAGGATCAAAGGTAGTTACTGGTTATTTGAGAGATTCAGGCTTATTGCCGTATTTAGAGCAAATTGGCTTTAATCTTGTTGGGTATGGCTGTACGACTTGTATCGGTAACTCCGGTCCGTTGAGAGATGAAATCGAAATGGCTGTTGCTGATGCTGATTTACTTGTTACTAGCGTACTTTCTGGTAACCGTAACTTTGAAGGCCGTATTCATCCGCTTGTAAAAGCAAACTACTTGGCATCACCGCCATTAGTTGTGGCATATGCACTTGCTGGAACAGTTGACATTGACTTGCAGAAGGAAGCAATCGGTAAGGATAAAGATGGAAACGATGTTTTCTTCAAGGATATTTGGCCATCAACAGAAGAGGTTAATGAACTTGTAAACAAGACAGTAACTCCTGAATTGTTCAAGAAAGAGTATGAGCGAGTATTTGATGACAATGAGCGCTGGAATGAAATTCAAACTAGCAGCGATTCCTTGTATACATTTGATGAAACAAGCACATATATTCAAAACCCGCCTTTCTTTGAAGGACTTAAACCGGATCCGGAAAAAGTACTTCCAATTAAAGGGTTGAAAATTGTTGGTAAGTTTGGGGATTCTGTTACAACAGACCATATTTCTCCAGCTGGAGCTATTGGTGTTAACACTCCTGCAGGGAAATACTTAAAAGCAAATGGAGTAGAGCCTCGTGATTTCAACTCTTATGGTTCTCGCCGTGGTAACCATGAAGTAATGATGAGAGGTACATTTGCAAATATCCGTATCCGTAACCAGATTGCTCCTGGAACAGAGGGTGGATTCACAACGTATTGGCCATCAGGTGAAGTGACATCTATTTATGATGCTTGTATGCAATATAAAGAAGATGGCACAGGTTTAATGGTTCTTGCTGGCAAAGACTATGGGATGGGATCTTCCCGTGACTGGGCTGCAAAAGGTACGAACCTGCTTGGAATTAAAACAGTTCTTGCAGAGAGCTTTGAGCGTATCCATCGTTCTAACCTTGTATTAATGGGAGTTCTTCCATTGCAGTTCAAGGCTGGAGATACTGCTGAATCACTTGGTTTGACTGGTAAAGAGACGTTCAATGTGTATGTTGATGAAACAGTTAAGCCACGTGATTTCATTGAAGTTACTGCAACAGATGAGGATGGCAACAAAAAGACTTTTGAAGTCCTTGTTCGCTTTGATTCTGAAGTTGAAATTGACTACTACCGTCATGGTGGTATCCTGCCAATGGTGCTTAGAGATAAATTAAAGAATTAATTTAGACAGAAGAGGCTTCCTATCGCATTAGGAAGCCTCTTTTTTGTTGTGAAAAAAGATCATTCTATTAGGTAAATTAGGAAAAGTTTGCTACTATAGAAATGTAGGAAATTAAACTATAGGAGTGATTTAAATGGCATTGACATTCGGAAAGCTATTAGAAGAAGCACGCAGTAACGTTAAAGGTATCTCATCAATTGAAGCAAAAAAACAAATAGAAGAAAAACCTAATACATATGTAATTGATGTACAAGACGCTACAGATGCAGGTGCTTGTGGTTTAATTCCTAGCAGTGTTAATATTTCACTTGGCATGCTGCCAATACGCGCTGATTTGGAGCTTCCAGAAGAGCTTCGCAACGCAGAATTAGCTGACCGTAATAGACCTGTATTAGTAACATGTGGTCTTGGTGGACAAGCTGCATTAGGCGCTTATTTACTTAAACAAATGGGCTTCACTGATGTTGCGTTCATTGAAGGCGGAACAACTGCTTGGAAACAAGAGGGCTTTGAAACAGTTTAATTAGGCAAGCAAATAGGAAGGCGTGAATTTACGCCTTCCTATTTTTTTGCGTTCCTATTAATAGCCTAGTTCTTTATTTACGACATTGAGAAGCTCCTTGCCTTCTATAAATCTTGTAAGGTTTTCTATAAATATATCCATATAACGCTCCATGCTCCTAGGAGAATAATAGGCATTATGCGGAGAAATAATGACATTATCAAGCTCCCAAAAAGGATGATCGCCAGGTAATGGCTCTATATCAAATACATCAAGGGCAGCGCCTTTTATTTGCTGACTATATAATGCCTGCAGTAAATCCTCTTCTACAATTGTATTGCCTCTTCCGATATTAATTAAAAAGGCAGATTCCTTCAGCAAGCGAAGCTTATGTTTATCGATAAAACGATATGTTTCCTTAGTAGATGGCAATGCTAAAATAAGAAAATCAGCATTTTTTATTACCTCGTCTATTCTCTCAAGCCCGACAACTTGATCTGCAGGGTCATTGTCAAGGGTGTTAGCAGGTCGTTTGCGGCAGCCGACTACATTCATGCCAAGTGCTTTGCATCTTTTCGCAATTTCCTTGCCAATTTCCCCGTAGCCGACAATTCCTACATTAGAACCTTCTAAATCTTTAATCTCCGTATTGCTCCAAATCTTTTTGTGCTGATTTCGAAGCATTGTCGGAAGTCCTCGCGAAAAAGCAGAAATCATCGCAACCGTATGTTCGGCAATAGGGATAGAAGTACAGCCTTTTGTATTTGTTATTATTATATCACTATTGATTGTCTCTTTATGAAGAAGTGCATCAAGTCCGACACTCATTGATTGTACCCATTGAAGATTTGGTGCATATGGCTGTATTGTTAATGGATCAATTAGTCCCAATGTTAAGACGATATTGCATTCGCTTAAATCATGTGTTAATTGAGGTTCCTCTTTGCCAAATGTCCATGGTTCAAACAGAACGGTTGCTCCTAGTGCTTTTATTTTGTTAAGATACTTTTCCGGAATATTGTACCTAACATAAATAACCGGCTTTTTACCAGCCATTAGTTAGCTTCCTCCATTGGTAAACTGCGAAGGTGTTGGTAATAAATTTCAGCAAGACGCTTAATTGCTTCTTTAATTTTTTCCTCATTACAGTAGGTGAAGCATAGTCTCATTGTATTATAGCCTTCTTCCTCGAGGAAGAAATGACGGCCATCTAAATAAGAGACGCCTGCAGTCATCGCAGCATCGACAAAAGTGCTAGTATTAACCCCTTGTGGAAATGTTACCCATAGGAAGAAGCCGCCTTCTGGTGAAACAAAGCTAACTTCGTCACCGAAATGCTCCTTAATTGCTGCCACCATTGCTTCTTTTCTTGTTTTGTACATCGTGCTCAAATTGTTAATATGTGACTCGATATCCAATTGCTCTAACACATTATAGGCTACTTCCTGCACATAGACGCTTGTTAGTCCATCTGTCTTAAGAATACGCATTTTATTAATAATTTCACTTAAGCCAATTGCCCATCCAAGCCTGATTCCTGGAGCAATCACTTTTGAAAAGGTACTTAAATAAATAACTCTGTCTGGACCGAAGGAATGGATGGAAGGTAAGTATGTGCCATCAAAGGAAAGCTCCACATATGCATCATCTTCAAGAATGATGAAATTATATTCATAGGCAAGCTCAGCCAGTTTTTTTCTGCGATCAACAGAGAGATTAACTCCGCCAGGATTATGGTAGTTAGGCATAATATACAGAATTTTTGGCAATGGCTTTTGTTGCAGCTTTGCCTCGATAAGTGCCTTTTCTACATGCTCGACAATAATGCCGTTTTCATCAATAGGAAAGGAGCGTAAATTTACCTGTGCTAAATTAAATGTTCGGATAGCACCAAAGAAACAAGGTGCTTCAATCCAAATGTCGTCACCTGGGTCTGTAAGTGTTCGGGCAACTAAGTCAATTGCCTGCATGCTTCCAGACGTCACGATAATTTGATCTTTTTTTGCATATACTTCTCGCAGCTCAGAACGCTTCAAAATCCAATTAACAATATTACTAATCCCAGTTCCACCTGTATAGGACATTGCGCCTGATCCTTGTGTTTTCATTGCACGTTCTGTTGCTGTAACCATTGTATCAAGAGGAAAGGACTCTGGAGCAGGAAAGCCGTAGGAGAGGGGGATAACATGATCAAGTGATCCGGCAAAGGAAGAACCGATAATCTGCATGTCTGGAAATCTTTTGCTGAAGGAAATATTTTTCATAGAATTCATAATGTTAGCACCATCCTAATATTTAATAGTTTGTATATTTTAAAAATTAACACTATTCTAAAAATTAATCTAGCTATTTACTGTAAAAAATATCTTTATTTGGTTATAGTCCTGGAATGCATGCGTTGTTCTGTAAAAGATTTAGAAAATGAAAAATAGAAAAATAAACAGATACAGAGAACAAAAGCCATTAAAAATGGACCGAAATGAGCCATTGAATAGAGAAGGCCTGCTAGAAGTGGACCGACACCTCGACCAAGACTATCCATTGCTGCTTGAAGACCCATTACTGTTCCTTGACCAATAGTGTTTTGTCTGGCAAGCATGCTGATTAATGTCGGTCTAGTAAATGCACTGCCGATTCCTATGAAGATGCAGCCTATAAACACAACAGACAAATGAAACGACAAAGCTATACAGGCAAAACCAAGCGCTTGAATAATCAACCCAAAAGAGGCGGCCGCTTTCTCTGTGAGGTGCTTGCACACAAAGCTAAACAAGACAAGCTGTACGAAAACCGCTGCACCAGATTGAACACTAAAGGCGGCGCCTGTTTCAAATGGAGTTGCAAAAAAGCGCTCCATTAACAAGAAACCTAGCATGGAGAACAAGCTAGAAGCAGCAACTGCCATGCCTAAGGTGATGAAAAATAATTGCTTGTAGTCTTTTTCAAACAAAAACCTTATAGACTGAAGGAAATTAACCTCATGCTGTTTTGCCGTTCTTTTGTGCTGACCCTCGCTTATGAATATCCATACAAAGGGAATGGCTAACAGGCTTAAAAGCCCTGAAAGAAAAAATGGTGCGGTCATGCCGAAGGGGGAAAGGAGTGATCCTGCTAGTGGGCCGCATAAAAAGCCCAAGCCGCTTGCTGCTCCCATTTTTGCGATGGCCTCACTTCTGTTTTTCTTGTCATAGAGGTTAGTAACAAGTGCCATTGCAGCAGGCTGCATGCCAGAAGAAAGAATCGCGCCAATTACTCTGATTAATAAAAGGGAAAGGTAGGAGTTTGCTGCCAATAATAATAGAAAGGCAACTCCAAATCCACCAAGACCAATAAGCAGGACAGGCTTTTTCCCAATTCTATCAGCGAGCATCCCCCAAAACGGTACACTGAAAAACTGAGCCAATGCCCATCCAGTAATGAGTGTCCCCATCTGAAAGGAGCTTAAATCTAAGCTTGCGGCAAGGTAAGGCAAAGCCGGAAGGACGACACCATAGCCAGTCATCGAAAGAAAGGTGATAAAGTACAGCAAATAAAGAGATTTTTTTGTCAAACTGTTACCTCTTTCCATTGAAAGACATTCATATATATGTGCAACTATATGTGATTTATTTCGAATATGGAAATATTAAAATGATACGAAAACAAGAGAATGATGAAGAGAAAACAATAAAAGTAGTTATTTTTAATGTATTTTCGGATTTTTACAAATATTAACCCATACACAAATTTCTGGTAATGTAAACGCTATCTTTAAAATATTTTAAAAATTTTAAAAAAAGATATTGTATAACTATAAATAATTTCTTATAATGAATTCAAGTTAGATATTAGAACATTGATTGTGAGGTAAATTGACATGGCTGAAATTACATTAGAACAGATTCAAAGTATCATTAAAGAAAAAAACGTTGAATTATTGCATATGCAATTTGTCGATATTGAAGGAATTCTGAAAAATATCACAATTACAGCAGCTCAATTAGATGATGCAGTAGAAGGGAAAATCATGATTGATGGTTCTTCCATTAAAGGATTTTCACCTATTAATAAATCGGATTCTTACTTAGCCCCAGATTTAAACACATTTGTTGTGTTGCCTTGGACAGAAGAAGAAGGATACTCAGAAGCACGTTTCCTTTGCTCTGTAACTAATCCTGATGGCACATTATTTGAAGGCGACACACGTAATGTTCTTAAGAAAACAGTTGCACGTGCTGCAGAACATGGCTATACAATTTCTGTAGGACCAGAGTTGGAATTCTTCTTGTTCGAAACAGATGCACAAGGATATCCAACAACAGTTTTAGGTGATAGAGGCGGATACTTTGAGCCATCTCCGAAAGACTTAGGTGAAAAGGTTCGTGTTGAAATCTTCAAAACATTAAGAGCAATGGGCTTTACAATTGAAGCATTGCATCATGAAGTGGCAGAAGGCCAGCATGAAATTAACTTTAAATATGCAGACGCTCTTGGTGCGGCTGACCTTGCAACAACTTATAAATGGGTTGTTAAAACAATTGCAGCACAATACGGTTTGCATGCAACATTCATGCCAAAACCAGTATTTGGCATCAACGGCTCTGGAATGCATGTTAACATGTCATTCTTCAAAGACGGCGAAAACATTTTCTATAATGAGTCTGATGAATTACAGCTTTCAAGCGAAGCTTACTCTTTCATTGCAGGTATCCTTGATAACGTTAAGAGCTTCGTAGCGGTAACAAATCCGCTAGTAAACTCTTATAAGCGTTTAGTGCCTGGCTATGAAGCACCAGTATATCTTGCTTGGTCTGCTTCTAACCGTTCTGCATTAATTCGTATTCCTGCGAAAAAAGGCATGGCTACTCGTGTAGAATTACGTTGTCCAGATCCAGCATCTAACCCATACTTAACATTTGCAGTTATCGCTTCTGCTGGTTTGGATGGAGTAGAAAAAGGATTGAAAGCTCCAGCACCTGTTAATGAAGATATTTTCCACATGACAGATGCACGTCGCGAAGAACTAGGCATCGAAAGCTTGCCAGGCGGTTTAGAAGCAGCTGTTGCTGAACTAGAAGCAGGTGAAATCGGTCTTAAAACACTTGGCGAGCACGTATTCTATGAATATGTTGCAGCGAAAAAAGCAGAGTGGGATAACTACCGTACACAAATTCATGCTTGGGAAATTGAAAATTACCAATTTAAATTCTAATAGTTTTATAGATAAGGTTTGGACATAAGCATTTAAGTCCAAGTTAAAGCTGAACTAGTTTATCGATTTTTGATGAATAGTTCAGTTTTTTTGTTTAAAAACATAAATGGAGCACACCCACTCTACACCCGCAGAAAGTGAGTGGGTGTGCTTAATCTAAAGCTATATTCTAATTAAATTCCAAGCTCTATGTTTTAAAGTTTTATTATTCATGTTTAGAAAGGTTATATTTTGTTTTGTGTCATCCACTTTCGCAGTGCTAACTAGCAGACAAAATCTATTAGCTCTAGCACAAAATTACAATTCCAATAAATTAAGAGGGAGATTTTGTCTAACGATTCTTTATTTTTGCTTGCGATATGATACAATAAATACATTGATAAACGGCGCAACCTTGTTTATCTATATCAATAATTTCAGTTACAAGGAGAATTAAAGAATGGGAAAAGTTTTAGTTTTTGGTCATAAAAATCCAGATACGGATACGATTTGTTCTGCTATCGCATATGCAGAATTGAAAAAGGCATTAGGAGTTGATGCAGAAGCTGTTCGTCTAGGTGACATCAATGGCGAAACACAATTTGCTCTAGATACTTTTAAAGCAGAAGCTCCAAGATACATACAAAAGGCTTCAGAAGAAACAGATTCTGTTATTCTTGTAGACCACAATGAATTCCAGCAAAGTGTGGAAGACATTAAAGAGGTTTCTATCCTTGAAGTTATCGACCACCACCGCATTGCAAATTTCGAAACTAGTGATCCTCTATACTACCGTGCTGAGCCAGTTGGTTGTACAGCAACGATTCTTAACAAGCTTTACAAAGAGAACAATGTAGAGATTAAAAAAGAAATTGCTGGTTTGATGGTTTCTGCTATCATTTCCGATTCCTTGTTGTTCAAATCTCCAACTTGCACAGAGCAGGATGTTAAAGCAGCTCAAGAGCTTGCTGAAATTGCAGGGATTAACCTTGAGCAATACGGGTTGGACATGCTGAAAGCTGGCGCTGATTTAAGCGATAAAACAGTAGAACAATTAATTAGCCTTGATGCGAAGGAATTCCCAATGGGATCATATAAGGTTGAGGTTGCGCAAGTAAACGCTGTTGACACAAATGATGTCCTAGCTAAGCAAGCGGAAATAGAAGCAGTATTAAACAAAGTGATTGCTGAAAAAGAGCTTGATTTATTTTTACTTGTTGTAACAGATATTTTGAATAATGATTCTGTTGCACTTGCACTTGGTACTAAAGTGGATGCTGTTGAACAAGCATTTGGAGTAAGCTTGGAAAACAATACTGCATTGTTAAAAGGTGTTGTTTCACGTAAGAAACAAATCGTACCAGTATTGACAGAAGTTTTATCTAAATAAGAATTAACGGCTTTTCTGCACAATATTCATCCTTATGGATGAACATTAGCAGGAGAGCCTTTTTTTATTTGCGTATACACTATAATATAAAGTAGAGGATAAATGCTATTTAACATAGATACTAAAACGAGGGGGCTTATGAATTTGACAAAGGATAAAATTCTTGTGATTGAGGATGAAAAGAAAATAGCAAGAATTATTACAATGGAGCTGGAGTATGAAGGCTATGAAGTACATGCAGAGCATGCAGGCGAACAGGGGCTCGAAAAAGTGCTTGCAGGCAAATGGGATCTTGTTTTGCTTGATGTGATGCTGCCAGAAATAAGCGGGCTCGAAATCTTAAGAAGGATACGCAATGCATCTGTAAATGTACCAGTGATTTTGTTGACGGCCAGAGATTCAATTCCAGACAAGGTAACAGGACTTGACTTAGGTGCCAATGATTATATGACAAAACCCTTTCAAATTGAAGAGCTCCTCGCCCGAATTAGAGCGAGCCTGCGCATCAGCAAAATGCAAATGAAACAAGAGCAGGAAAAAATCCTGCAAGTAGACGATTTACAGGTTTTTGTGAAATCATATTCAGTGAAAAGGGCAAATATCGATATTGAGCTCACACCAAGAGAATTCGAACTACTGCTTTATTTAATGGAAAATAAGAATATTGTGTTGTCAAGAGAACAGATCTTAAATCATGTATGGGGCTATGACTTTATGGCAGATACAAATGTAGTGGATGTTTATATTCGATATTTGCGTAAAAAAATCGATTATGAGTTTGAAAAGCAGTTGATTCAGACGATTCGTGGAATCGGGTATGTTATTAAGGATACTACTATATGAAAGTAAGAACCAGAATTCAAGTTTTTTCGACATTATTACTGGTAATAATGATGATTTGTTTAAATACGACCATATATTTTGTTTTTCAAAAAGAAATCCTGCGAAATGAGACAAATGAAACTGCAGCTAAGCTAACACAGACAGCAAGAAATATCCAAACTGCTACAACAGAAACGAACCAAAATGCCCTTCTGCGCGCATTTGTCCCAACAGAGGGGATGATCCGTGTTATTGACGCAAAAAACACTGTCCTTTTTACAAGTACAAAGGATTCGAGTTATGCAGAAATGGAGCATTTTTATTCAGAGGCACAGGCTGAAGAAGTTTTAAAGCACGATGGGATTACCTTCTCTGTCGCATCAATGCCAGTTGTTTGGAATAATGGCAATATTGTAAAGCTGGAGATGTCGGAAAATATAGACAGTTCTGTAGGGATATTACATATTTTGCAGCTGATTTTAATTATTGGCACAATACTTATTATCGTGCCAACCTTTTTAGCAGGAAGAGTGCTTTCAAGCTTTATTTTAACGCCAATTCAATCATTGATAAAAACGATGGAGGATATCCAGTCTAACGGTAGCTTTCAAAAGCTGCCTTTAAAAGATAAAAGCAAGGATGAGCTATTTCAACTGGGGACTACCTTTAATAACATGATTTCGAGGTTAGAAATTCAATACGACAAGCAGAAGCAATTTGTATATGATGCATCACACGAGCTGAGAACACCGCTGACGGTTATCGAAAGTTATGCAAATATGCTGAAGCGCTGGGGCAAAAATAAACCGGATGCATTAGATGAAGGAATCGATGCAATCCTTTCAGAAGCAGTGCGAATGAAAGAAATGACAAATGATATGCTTGAATTGGCAAAGGCAGATGATCTCCTTGAGCTGCAGATAGGGGAACTAAATTTATGGGAGCTCTGCTGTCAGACAGCAAAGGATATGGAAATGGCGACTGGCCGTAAGGTTGAAGTTGATGCAGCTAGTAAAGAAGTGATCATTACCGCAGACAGACAAAAAATGAAGCAGCTTCTGCTTATATTTATTGATAATGCATTTAAATACGGCGCTGATCATGTAACCATAACTGCTTTTATAAACGCTAAAACAGTATTTTTGCAGGTAAGCGATAATGGCTTTGGCATTGCCGAGGATCACAAGGCCCTTATATTTGATCGATTTTTTCGGACTGATAAGGCGAGAAATAGAGAGACTGGCGGAGCTGGCCTTGGCCTTGCTATTGCAAAGCAAATAGTCGATGCACATAATGGGAAAATTGAAGTGCAAAGTGTTCTTGGTGAAGGCTCCACATTTATTTGCTCTTTCCCTGCAGATATAAAGGCGGTGAGTAAATGAATGTAAAGAAAAAACTGTTAATCACCGCAGCCTGTATATTGCTATTTGTCCTACTAGCTTTCGGGATTATTGCTGTCTATTTAAAAAATACTGATTCGATTACAGAAACAAAGGCAAAGGAATTTGTTGTGACTACTTATGGTGGAACAATAAATAGTATTTCGGAAAAGAAAGCGGAGGAAGGTGACATTTTTAATATTGTGTTTGAAAACAATACTGGCACATATCAAATGGAACTAATAAAGAAAACAGGCAAAATTTTATCACTTTCTTTGCAATCATTAAAAAATAACGTTGCCATTAGTGGTCTTATGCAGGAAAACGAAGCGATCACTCTTATTAAGGAACAAATAAATGGTGACTTATTAACAATAGAAGAAAAAATGCAAAATAAAATATCTTATTACTCTTTTATTATTAAAACAGACACTAATGAACAGGCTTATTTGTTAAATCGGCAAACAGGTGATATTACAAAAGAAGCTGTAGGAGACAGTTCAGAATACATTTCTCAAGAAAAAGCCGAGGAAATTGCATTGATAGAAATACCGGGCAAAGTTGCAGAGATAGAGCTGGAAGAGGATGATGATTTTGGACTCGTCTATGAGCTTGAAATAGATACAGATCATAATAAAGAGGTAAAAATGTATATCAATGCCTATACAGGTGTTATTGAATCTATTAACTGGGAGGAAGATTAATACACTCATTAGAATTTCTCATCAATTTCTCATATTTCTGCTCATGTCTTATCATTTTCTCAGGATAAGATGAAATTATAGAAAAGAAGGAGGAATTCACATGAATTTTATTAATAAAGCTTGGAATAAATTAAAGCAATCAAAATGGTTGAAATACGGTGTTGGTGCTGCGGTCATTGGTTTTGGCGGGGCAGCAGCATATGACTTTGTTGACGACAGAGATGTATATGCAAATGGTGGTATTGTTAAGAGCATTACACAAGCAGAACCAGCTGTATCAAAGCAAGAAGCAGCTGATATTGCCGGTAAAGAAAGAAACACGATGGTGGAAGAAGTAGAGCAAGAATACACTCAAAATGGAGACTCAGTTTACCAAGTAGAATTCGCTGATGATCAAGAGGATGTATATGTTGACGCAGAAAAAGGCACTGTAATAACAAAGGATATGCTGGCTGAAAAAATAAAAATAACAGAAGAAAAAGCTAAAGAAATAGCTTTAAAAGAAGCAAGTGGAGTAATAACTGAATTCGATTTAGATGAAGAGAATGCCCATTTTGTATATGAGCTTGAAGTAACCTCACAAAATGGCACAGAAACGGAAATGACCATATCAGCAGAAACAGGCAAAATTTTAACAAAAGAACAAGACAGATTTTAAGTGGAGCAGCCTTTATAAGGCTGCTTTTTAATTTTTATAACATTAAATGAGGCTGGGATAAAAGTATGTGAATATGTATAAAAACCGAACTATTTAATCATTCTTTGATTAAATAGTTCGGTTTTCGTGTTTATTAGTTTTAATACAATGATTAGAAATTCTAGTGGAATGGAGCGGAGGGCACTCGACTCCTGCGGGAAATAGAGGAAAGGATGAGACCCCGCAGGCGAAGACGAGGAGGCTCATCTTCCTCCCCGCGGAAAGCGAGTGACTGTAGCGCAATGAAACGAACTAATTTTAAACCCCTATTCTATTTAGTCACGTGCTTCCTTTTTCAAATTTAGATGTAATTTTATTATTCGTGTTTAGAAAGGTTATCTTTTGTTTTGCCCCAGCCTCTTTTAATTTTTAAAACTTTAAATATGACAATATTCGCAACATTAAGTCAAGTGTATATATTTTTGTCTAGAAAACGGTTAAAGTAAAGGAAGCAGGAACAAGGTTTAAGCTGATTCATTATTAGCATGCGTATTAAATAAGGTGTTTCTCTGCACTATTAATTCTATGGATTCAAAAACACTTCCAGAAAAAAACATTGTAAATAAAGTGAAATAGGAAAACTTAAAAATAATGATGATTAAATTGAGGTGAACTCATATGAAAAAAACAGCATTATTTTTAAGTATCCTAATTAGTTTCAGCATTATTTTTTTAGATATACCACAAACAGCTGCTAATAAGCTTGAAGCTAATATTGGCGTTAATGTGGGTAATATAGCACCAGATTTTACATTGAAGAATCTGCAAGGAAAGGATGTGCGCCTATCCAGTTTAAGAGGGAAAAAAGTAATCATTAATTTTTGGGCAACATGGTGTCCGCCATGCAAGCAGGAAATACCTGAAATTGAAAAGTTCTATCAAGAGTACAAGGGGACTGTTGAGGTATTGGCAGTAAATATTGATGGCGGCAATTCGGAAGCTGTGGCTCTTTTTACTAAGAAAATGAATGTTTCTTTTCCTGTCCTTTTGGATAATCCTGATGGGATTAATGAAGCATATAAAGTAATGACAATTCCAACCACATTTTTTATTGACGAAAATGGAATTATTACGAACAAATACTTCACTGTTATGTCATTAAATGTAATGGAAAAGTTAATAAAAAGTAAAGATTGATTGTAAGCGCTTTACAATAATGCGGACATCCCTTATAATGAAGGCGTAACAAAACAGCATATACGACCAATATTTTCAGAAAACAAAGATTTTTCTAACTTTTAAAAGAATTTCAGCAAATAAGTAATAACTTCTTGAAATTTTGGGAATTATGGAAATATAAAAGGATAAAGGAGATAAAAAAATGAGAAAACCTCGTAAACGTTCCTTCCAGGAGCTAGTAACTGAAAATAAATTACAATTGCTAAAGGACAGGGAAGCAATTGAAAAAATAGAGGAACGAATTGAAAAAAAGCATCTTAAAAAAGCAAGATAACCATTAGAGAAAATTTTGCCACACATCACCTCTTCCTTCCATGTGCAAACTTATAAGGAAGGAGGGGATAATGATGAGCAATCCAAAAAAAGACAGCAAGCACTTTGTACCTAGCCATATCGGAACAAAATCGAGAGGATTTGGCGGTAATAAAGGCAAAAAAATGCAAGATACATCAGGTCAGCATGCACAAGTAATTCAAACAAAAGGTGAATAAAAAAAGGGCTTCCGCATAGTAGCGGAAGCTTTTTTTTGTTTCTGAACCTTGTGAAAAACAAGTTAAAATGATTAACGGATAAATAAAGATTATGGTACTATAAGAAGATGTAAATTAAACTTATATGTAAGTGAAGTGAAGAAGTAAAATGGAGAAAAAAGTCGAAAATACTGTTAGTCAAACAATCGCTACTCTGGAAGAGGAATTTAAAAATACGGGAATCATTAAAAATGAAAAAACGGTTTTATCTGTCATTCAAACATTAGACGAAACAGAGACGCCTGAAATGATTTCGAGATTATTGACAATTGCGGCGATTTCCAGATTAAACACAAATGAAAGAGATACAATTGCCAGTGCTTGGCTTAAAAAAGCGAAGGAATTGGATCCGCAAAATAAGGAAGCAAATAAATACCTTTCTCAAAACGATTGGAAAAATTATAAAGATCTTTTAGAGATGTTGAACTTTCCTGCGATACGAGAAACGGATAACAGAACAGCGAAAAGAAAGATAGCTGAGCAATATATTAATAATTGCCGGATGTTTTTAAACATGGTAGATGATGAAAAGGACGAGATTATCTCAAACAGCACTGCTGCAGTAGCATTTAATAATAAGCTGGCTGAAGATAAATATAAAGAAATCATCTCCTTACTTGACGAAGTTACACAAAAAACTTCGCAGCTACTTCAGTCTTCTGAGGAATATGAAGAATCAATCAGTGGTGTATTTCATACATCCATTTATTATGACAGTGTCAAAAAACTGATTGAAGAGCTGAATGAATTGAAAACTGCTTGGCTTGCCATTTTTGTAGAGGAGGAGTCGGGTGAAATTAAGGAAGAAACTATTTCCGCACTTGAACAGCTTCAGCAAATGATTGGGCTGGAAAAGGTTAAAAATCGCGTAAAGGACTTCTACCAGTTCCTGAAATATCAGAATTCAAGAAAGAAGCTAGGCTTTACTATCCAGGATGAATTAAGTCTAAATATGATTTTCACCGGAAACCCGGGTACAGGAAAAACTACATTGGCACGGTTAATGGCTAAAATATATTATGAGTTAGGTGTCCTTCCCAGTCAGGAGGTAGTGGAAACAGACCGCTCTCAGCTTGTGGGAGGCTATATGGGTCAAACGGAGGAAAATGTCCGTAATGTTGTGAAGCAATCGCTTGGCGGTGTGTTATTTATTGATGAAGCGTATAGCTTAAATCGAGATGGCCAAGGAAGTGATTATGGACAAACAGCAATTGATACATTGGTTTCTTTAATGACAAGCTCTGAATTTGGCGGGAAATTCGCAGTGATCCTAGCAGGCTATCCAGAGGAAATGAGACAATTTTTGGATGGCAATCACGGTCTTAGCAGCCGTTTTCCAACGTCTAATTTGATTCATTTACCTAATTACACGGCAGAAGAGTTAGTAGAAATTGGAGAAAAAATTGCCAATGACAATGATTATGTTATTAGTGAGGAAGGCAAGCAACAATTAGAGCTGCGTCTTGAAAAAGAGCAGGTCGATGAAAGCTTTGGTAATGCAAGAGCGGTTAAAAACATTGTACTAGATGCAATTTTTAATAAAGGCTCTCAAGCACATTCAAACAAGCAATTCTTGACATACACATTGCTTGAAGGAAATGATTTTGCAGCAGCAGAGGAAGAGTCATCAGAAAATCCAGCAGATGAGCTTGAAGCAATGATTGGGTTAACGAAGGTAAAAGACGAGATGAAAAAGATCATTTCCTTTGTTAAAGTACAGCAACTTAGAAGAACAAATTCAAAAAAGAATTTACCAATACAGCTTCATGCAGTCTTTACTGGCAACCCAGGGACAGGAAAGACAACTGTTGCAAAATTATATGCGCAGTTTTTAAAGGATTGCGGGATTTTAAAAAGAGGGCATCTTGTTGTTGCAAGCAGAGCTGATTTTATTGCTGGATTTGTCGGACAAACTGCGATTAAGACCAAAAAGAAAATTAGAGAAGCACTTGGCGGCGTTTTGTTTATTGATGAGGCATATTCGTTATTATCTGGATCTAACCAGGATTTCGGCAAAGAAGCAATCGATACTCTTGTTATGGAAATGACAAGACATAATGAAAATCTAGTCGTTGTTTTAGCGGGTTATCCTGATGAAACAAAAGCATTGCTAGCAAGCAACCCTGGGCTAACGTCTCGTTTTAAGAAATTTATTCATTTTGAGGATTATAATAAGGAAGAATTAATCGAAATAATGGAGGCATATGCAGCTAAATTCGATTATCACCTTGATAAAGCTGCGAAGCTTGCTTTGCAGTCGAGCTTAACAACATTCCAAACGAATGGTAATGGACGGTTTGCGACAAATTTAGTAGATGAATCTGTGCAAATGCAAGCATTACGCATCATGGAAGCAACAGATGACCAAATTGATTATTCATTGCTTACAGAAGAAGATATGATGCAAGCTTTGAACTTTTTCACTAACCAGCAATCATAAATTAGTAAGGCGGCTTATGTTAAGCCGCTTTTTTGTATACAAAAAAGGACTATCCAAAAAAGGATAGTCAAAATTCGCAGTTTTTATCTCAGGTGTGTAGTTTATGTGAAAAACTGCAGACTTCATTGTACTTTTATTCTGGGGGAAATACAAAGGTAATTAAAACCATCTCTTAAATGGATGGATTTTTAGTAGAAAACTAAACTTACAGGACTAAGTTATCGAGGGAGATTTGTGTACGGCTTCAGACTTGATAGAGAAAAAGTTTATTTTTGCTCCAATAGATCACCAAAAAAATGAATTTCATCCACAATCATGCTTTTCATCTCATGATCCTGACATTTTTTGCATTCTGTAATTAATAAATATATATGGTTTATAAACAGGAGCATTTCACATCATTAATCATTCTAAAACTCCTTTTGAACAATTAGTACTAAAAAGAAGGGGATTAACATATAATAATTGGTTTTTTATTTCCATTAAGTGGGTAATTATAATTATAACAAATCTAATAACTAGGAGTAAAGTATTATGGGACTAATTGAAAAGCTACAGAAAAAAATAATTGAAACAGATTGGACAGTGTTAATTGAGGATGAAGAAATGGAGGTACAAGAAGGGGCAGATGATAAACAAAATGAAAATAAAAACAACTAGCTCTTAAAGTCAAAATAACTTCAGAAATCTTTTTTGTGTTTTCTTATATCTAGTATAAATGATAAAATATGGAATATACTATCGTGGTTTATACGTAGGGAAGGAGAATTCAGAATTGATAGAAAGATTTACAGCACTGCTTATCTGTGCCTGTTTATTAGGAGCATGCACAAGTGTAAAAGAAGAAAAAGAAACAACTAATGTAACCGTTTCAGAAATAAAGCGCAGTATACTAACAGATGACGAAGTGAAGGAAATCGCAGAGAGATCCTATCAGCTGCTGCAATTGGCAAATAAATTTGCTGAGCAAAATCAACGCTTGAATACAAAGCCGTTTTTGCAGGAGTTACAGCCATATTTTACGAAGGATTTTATAAATAATCTTGAGATATCATTATTTACAGTGCCGATTGGGGGCGATTTTCCTGCAGATTTTAACTATAAGCAGCATTTTGTCATTAAACAGCAAACAAGATAAGGTGACGGTAGAAACCGCACAAGCGTCCTATCTTAACACAGCCCTGTTTATTACAGTAGAAGCTAAAAAAGAAGATGGGAACTGGAAAATAGATAACTATCATTATGAGAGACCTGCTGCATTTACTGATAAAGACAAACAACAAACCTTTATAACGAAAGAAAAAGCCGAGAATATAGTAAAAGAATATTTGCATGGCGATGATAAAGAGATAGAATCAATTACTTCTGGTAAGGGGAATACATACTACATTAATGCGTTCGTAAAGGTAAATGCTCGACAAAAGATTGGGACTTCCATAAAAATGGATAGAACCTCTGGAGAAATACAGAGTTTAATGCAAGTAAATTCATAATTATTATTCTTTAATAGATGGGCAGACTGATAGCTCTGTTTCCGATATAATATGCTTAATAAACGTATACTTATATATATGATTAGTTATATGGAGGGGAATATGACTGATTTAGAGATAGAATATGAAATGCTTCAATGGGAGCTAAAAAAACTAGCTATAAAAATGGAAAATACTCCACTACTGGCAAAAGGGTATAAGGAAATGCTGCGAAAAGAGATAGATTTAACGAAAATGCTGCAGGATCTTATGAATAGAATGATAAATGAATAGGATTAATGATTTGTGTTAACAAATCGTGCTAACAGCCGGTTTTCTTGATTAGTTGTTAGCTTAGTCATAAAATGAAGGAGAAGGAATTAAAGTAAAGGAAGTGCAGGAAGCATTGGAATATGTACATAAACTAGAGCTTAAAATTGATTATGCTGATACGGATATGATGGCGGTAGTCTATCATGCTAATTACTTGAAATTTTTTGAGCGCGGGAGAACAGCATTAATTGAGGATATTGGCTACAGCTATGTTGCAATGGAGGAAGAGGGCTATTTCGCGCCTGTTTATGATGTGCAGGCAACGTATAAAAAGCCATTGCGATATGGTGATAAAGCCTATGTTAAAACATGGATTGATGCTAATGATGGTATCAAGACAGTATATGGCTATCGAATTGAAAACGGAGCTGGCGACCTTTGTGTTGAGGGCTCGACGACCCATATTATTGTCAGCAAGGAAAATTTCAGGCCTAAATCATTCAAAAAAACATTTCCAGAATGGTTTCAAAAGTATGAAGAACTTAAAAGAAAATAAATATTTATAAGGAGAGATGGAAAAAATATGGCATTTGGCATCAAACGAAAAGAATTAGCTCAGTGGAAAAAACAAATTGATGATGGACAAATTGCCTTTTTGACACATTATTGGCTAGATGACCGTTTCCCAGGCTGTAAAACTGTCACAAAGGTTGGCTGTGCTGATTTACATAAGCTTGAGCAATGGGGCGCCAAATATGGTCTGAAAAAAGAATGGATTCATAACAGGAAGGATGGATATTCTCACTTTGATCTTCTCGGACAAACGCAAACGTCCATACTCGAGAAGGAAGGGATAGATATTCATCTCCAATAAGAAAAGCAGGCTGTTATTAAGCCTGCTTTTCTGTGTAGTGATATTCCGGTTCCTGTGCTGCATCATTAAAGTCAGCTAACAAATCATTATCATCAAAATACCAAAGATCCTTCTCCTCGATATAATAACGAATGCCATCCTTCTCCGTACTAACACCTGAATTTACAGGTTTTTCGTTAGAAATGCCAAGAGAGAAACCTTGTTGCACAGTACTGCAGCCCCCGTATCTTGCGAAAAATCGGACATAGTCACCTTCGTTAAGAAGCAGTTCGTTTTTATACCATTCTGACGCTTTATCACTTATTACTATTTTCATTTCAATCACCTCTTTTATGAGATTAAATTAATCCTCATTATTATTATAAAGGATAAATCGTGAGGATGCACATAATTAAACTGTCTTAACTCTTACTTTGGATGTACACCTTTTAACATATGTGTCATAATTTCCTGATAGTTTTGCTTGCTGTCAGGCAGCCCAAGCTTGCCAGCATCCTCTAACGGAACCATTTTGTAGCCCTTGTCATTTTTACTGTACACATATGTTGGATAAAAGGAGGGTACTTCAATTTTTTTGGTGGTTTTTCCTCCAAGCTCTGTTTTACTTACTTTAACTGTTACCATCCCGCCAATATCACGATAATCATCAGCTTGTCCTGACAAAAAGTTGCCGAGTGAATATACAACTAAGGATTTTTTACCGTTTTTGTCATATAACCATTCCATTGGCTGCAACACATGAGGATGTCCACCGAAAATAATGTCGACACCTTCATCAACAAGGAATTGGGCAAGATTTTTCTGTTCTTGATTTGGATTGCGCTCATATTCAATGCCCCAGTGAATCCCCATTACGATAAAGTCAGCTTGCTTTTTCGCTTTTGCTATCTCTTTTTTCATTTTTTCCTTATCGATGAGATTAACGATATATGCTTCATTTTCAGGAACTGAAATACCGTTTAATCCATAGGTGTAGGAAAGATAAGCGATTTTAATGCCGTTAGAATTAAGGACACGAAGCTTTTGCTGGTCTTCTTCACTTGCAAATGTTCCAACATAGGGAAGGTTAATTTTGTTTAAGTATTCTAGTGACTGCTTTTGAGCGCTGACACCTCTATCTAAAGAATGATTATTAGCGGTAGTCACGATATCAACGCCAGCATCAACTAGCGCATCTGCGACTTCATGTGGGCTGTTGAAAGACGGATAGCTTGATAATCCGATTTTTTCACCTGCTACAATCGTTTCTTGATTTGCCAAGAGAATGTCAGGCTTTTCAAGTGCTTCTTTAACTTCTGCAAGCATTGGTTTAAAGTCAAAGCCTTCATCTGCTTTTGCTTCATTATATACCCGATCATGAATCAAGATATCCCCGACAGCCCCAAGTGTAGCTTCACGGCCAATAGATTTAGTGCCAAGATCATTTTGCTTCATTGGCAGGTCGCTGCTCGTATATCTATCTTTTTTATTGTCAGCATTGTCAGGATTAAGCTTGAAAAAAGCAAAGGCTGCAATGGAAGCACCAATAAAAGCAAGCAAAATATAGAGCTGTAAATTTTTTTTCATTATTTTTTCCTGCCTTTAACTAAGTCATCCTAATAGTTATAGTTTGCTACTATAGGATAACAAAAAAACAGGACTGATTTCGACTAATTTCGTAAAATGGAAAAATGATGAAATTTCCGAAAAGTAAAATTATTGATAGCCTAGCGGAAGCTTGACAATAAATTCTGTTCCTTCACCTAGGGTGGAATGGACCTTAATGCAGCCTTGAGCTTCCTCAATAATCGACTTACAGATGCTTAAACCGATTCCAGTGCCAAGCTTTTTTGTTGTGAAAAAAGGAGTGAACAGCTTATCTAATGCTTCTTCACTAATTCCACAGCCATTATCCTTAATAGAGATTATCCCGAAGTTATCATCCTTGGACACAGTAATGGATATTGAGCCGTTTTCTGAACATGCTTCAACAGCGTTTTTGAGGAGGTTTACGAGCACTTGTGAAAGCTGTATTTTTGGCAATAAAGGCTTGAAGTAGGATATAAAGTTTGCTTGAAGCTGGATGCCTTTCACTTGGATGGCTTGTTCATACGAAAGCATTGCTTTGTTTACAGCAGCCTTGATGTCGATAGTTTCTGAAGTTTGATAGGAAAGGGGAGTGTCATATACCATGTTATTAAGGAGCTGATTTGCCCTGTCTAATTCTTCAATGGCTACCTCAGAATAAAGCATTCTTTTTGGTGCAGGTAAATCTGGGTTTGCAAGAAGCTGCAGAAGGCCGCGCACTGCAGTTATTGGGTTTTTAATTTCATGAGCGAAACCAACTGCTGTTCTTTCCGGGGTTTGTAGTTTTTCTTGATTCTCTATCATTTATTTCAACCGTCCTTTATATGAATTACTGTTTGTTAGTAAACTTTATGACGAAATAAATCTAGATATGTCAAAAAAACAAAAAAAACCATCATATTTGATGGTTTTTCACTTCTTACAGCCAAGTTATCTTCGGTTCTGTTTTGTTTAATATACGTTTAATATTAGCACGATGTCTGTATACGACAAAAATAGTCAGTATGGCGAGAATGGCAATTAACAGCTTATCGTCCCAGAGGATGATAGAGTATACCAAACCAGCAAATCCGGCAATCATGGAAGATAGAGAAACGTATTTAGATAAATATAAACTTAAGAAAAAGACGACCATAATAATCAAAAACATTAATGGCTCATGGCCTAAAAGGATACCTGCAGACGTTGCGACAGCTTTTCCACCTTTAAAGCCTGCGAATATTGGATACATATGGCCAATTACGGCAACAACACCAAAGATCAGCGGGCTAACATTAACTTGAATATCAGTAAAAAGGCTAAGCAATAGCGGAAGGCAAGTTGCCAAAGTTCCTTTTAAAATGTCTGAGAATGTCACGACAAATCCGGCTTTTTTTCCCAAAACTCTAAATGAGTTTGTGCCTCCGAGATTTCCACTTCCATGCTCTCTTATATCGATTTTATAGAAAGCCTTCCCAATGATTAAACCGGAAGGAATGGATCCTATCAGGTAGGCTAAAATAATTAAAATGGCAATAATCAATGCTAACTCTCCTTCGTTCTATGTATATGGATATTGTACCACGTATTTGTAAATTCTCACTCTTTTTTCAAAAAAATCTTAGTGTGCCTTGTTTATGGCAATGATTTTCAGGGTATAAACCTTTGTTATAATTTTGAACAGCCTGGGGGATAGGAAATGAGAAAAAAAAGAAAGAAACTAATTATAAGTATATTTATTGTGTTTTTCTCTATTTACATAAGCGTACTTTTGTATCATACACTTAAACCATTACCTCAAGGAATTTCATATGAAGGACCTATACACAGTGTCAGGGATAAAGACATTGAATTTCTTGAGGATACAACCTATAAGGATGAAGCTGGCAACCAAAAGCTCCATCAGGAAATTCTTGCACGTATGCTTAAAGAAATAGATGAGGCAGAGCAATTTATTGTAATAGACATGTTTCTATTTAACAGTGATACAAATGATGACCAAACATATCCGAAAATCGCTAAAGCAGTGACAGACAAGCTTGTTGAGAAGAAACAAAAAAATCCGGCGATGAAGCTGATTTTTATAACAGATCCTGTCAATACAACCTATCATTCCTATCCTACTCCTGAGCTTACTAGATTAAAAAATAGTGGGGCGAAGGTTGTGGAAACAAATATGGAAGGCTTCCGTGACTCCAACCCACTTTATTCAACACTTTGGCGATTGTCAGTTAAATGGTTTGGTCACGGAGATAACGGTCATATACCGAATATGCTTGCTGATAGTGCACCAGATGTAACAGTTAGGTCGTATTTGGATTTACTGAATGTAAAAGCGAACCATCGTAAGGTGCTAATTACAGAAAATACAGCTATCGTTTCGACAGGAAATATGCATGATGCAAGTGGATACCATTCTAATATTGCTTATGTTGTGAAAGGAAATATAATAAATGATTTACTCGAAACAGAGGAAAGTGTCTATCAACTGATGGACAAGACGTCATTCCCTGCAGTGAAACCTTCCGAGGAAAAAGGGGATATTCAATTACAGCTTCTTACAGAAGGGAAAATCGCTAAACAGGTGATAAACGGAATTCACAGCACAAACAAAGGCGATACCATTTGGATCGGAATGCTTTATTTGGCAGATCGTCCTGTAATGGATGAATTGATAGATGCCGCAGCTCGTAAGGTACAAATAAACTTAATTCTTGATCCAAACCAAAATTCATTTGGTAATAAGAAGGCTGGTCTTCCCAATATACCGACTGCGGCAGAGTTGATGAAAAAAGGAAATGAGCAGATTGCAATACGGTGGTATAACACTGGTAAGGAGCAGTACCACTCAAAGCTGATGCTGATTGAAAGCGAGAAGAAAAATATTATTATTGCAGGGTCTGCCAACTACACTAGAAGAAATCTTCATGACTTGAATTTAGAAACAAATCTCAAAATAGCTGCTTCTTCTGATGCGCAAATAATGAAGGAAACAAAAAGCTATTTTGAAAAACTGTGGACAAATAAAGATGGAAAATATACAAAAGATTACAGCACAGAGGATGAACTCCCTGCATTCCGTTATTTACTATACCGCCTTCAGCGTATCCTATGGTTCACTACCTATTAATTGCCCGTTTCATGAATCGGGCAGTTTCATATACAAGTAGGTAGCAGTCCTTTATAATTGGAGGAAGATAATTAGCCAAAAAGGCTAATACATAATACAGAAACTTAGTGTGGGAGCTGAAAAGGCATGGCTGCGAATTTTTCACAAATGAACAATCTTTCTGAAAGGCTTATGGCAATGGGGAAATTGGCAAAGGGCTTTTCAGAAAGAGCACGGGAAGTAGATGAAAACGGATCTTTCCCATTTGAAAACATAAAGGAATTAAAGGAATTCGGTTATACAGCATTAACTATACCAGCAGCATATGATGGAAAGGAAATATCCATCTATGAAATGGTAAGACTGCAGGAGGCAATTGCCATAGGCGATGGATCAACTGCGTTGTCCATTGGCTGGCATATGGGTGTTGTCCGCAATATGTGCGAAAACAAGTGGGATACTGCACTGCTTGAGGAGTTGTATACGAATATCAAAAACGGCGCCCTTATAAACAGTGCAGCAACAGAACCGCAAACAGGCAGCCCTACAAGAGGAGGAAGACCGCAAACCACAGCTGAAAAAAGGGGCGATTCCTGGGTGATTAATGGTAGAAAATCCTTTACCTCCATGTCACCGATGCTGGATTATTTTGTTGTTAGTGCCTCCATTAAAGATACAGATGAGGTAGGGAATTTTCTGATTAAAAGAAATAATCCAGGCTTGAAAATTAAAGAAACTTGGGACAGTATTGCATTGCGCGGAACTGGAAGCCATGATGTGTTTTTGGAGGAAGCAGTTATCGAAGGCAAATATATGGTGGAAAAGCTTGGCGGACCAAGAAAGGTCAACCCGTGGCTGCTTCACATTCCTGCCTGCTATCTTGGAATCGCCGGAGCGGCCCAAAAGGAAGCAATTAGATTTGCGAAGAGCCACTCACCAAACAGCATTACAGGTACAATAAGTGAACTTCCGGCCGTAAGGACAAAAATTGGTGAAATCGAATTGAAAATGTTAACGGCAAAGCATTTCCTTTATTCTGTTAGTCAAAAATGGGATGCAGCAAAAGAAGATGAGCAGCACATATTAGTTCCAGAGCTAAGTGCTGCCAAACATTTTGTAACAAACACGGCAATTGAGGTAGTCGATTTGGCTATGCGTATTGTTGGTGCAAGAAGCCTTTCTGCAAGCAGTCCGTTGCAGCGCTATTACAGAGATGTAAGGGCAGGATTGCATAATCCACCAATGGATGATATGACTATATCCCAGTTAGCTGACAAAGCGTTGAAGGAAAATGAATAATTAATAAAAAGTCCAAAAGCTATGCTTTTGGACTTAAAAAATGAAACAAGATCAGGCGGCATGGTTCTCTGGTCTTTTTTTTCTGCGTATGGACATAATTTGATGTTTCAGCATTAACTCCCATTTACCTGGTCCATTTAAATAGCGCTTCACACTAAAAACGATCGTTTCCTCTAATAAAATCAGGAAAACCAATCCTAAAAACAAGTAAATGATAGTAAGCCCTCCTTGTTATTACCTATCTTTTGTTATTTTTTAAATTATCTGTAATATATATCCATTATATCATGAATCTGTTTATGATTAGCGAAAAATTGCTGCCAGTAGCTAAGGTTTTTCCTTCTTTCTGTAACAAATAATGAAAAATGAACTAAAATATAAAAAACTGATACAAATCTATTGAAAACCAACAAAAAATGACGCATAATCAATTCTTGTAACTTTCTAATTTAGATAAAAAATTTATTTGCTAAAGGGAGATGGAAGATGAAAATAAGAGTTTCTGCCGTGCAGTATAAACTGCAAAACATTAAGTCATTTGAAGAATTTGCTAAGCAGTGTGAGCATTACGTCCGAACGGCACAGGAATTTGGAGCAGAGTTTGTTTTATTTCCTGAATTTTTTACAACACAGCTGTTGTCAATGGGAGATGGGCAAAATCCGTTGACCATTAATGAGTTGCCTGGATTTACAGAACAGTATCAAAATCTGTTCCGCACATTCGCTGTTCAAACTGGAATGCACATAATCGGTGGAACTCACGTTATCCGCAGGGATGACAAATTATTTAATGTCGCCCATTTATTTTATCCTGATGGAAGAATTGAGGAGCAAGCAAAGCTTCATATTACACCGACTGAAGTTGAGGAATGGAATATGGAAAAGGGCGATAGCTTCCGGATTTTTGAAACAGATAAAGGTAAAATTGCGATTTTGACCTGTTATGATATAGAATTCCCTGAAATTGTGCGAATGGCAAAAGCAAAAGGGGCAGATGTCATATTTTGTCCGTCCTGTACAGATGACCGCCATGGCTTCCATCGTGTTCGATACACATGCCATGCAAGAGCGATTGAAAACCAAGTGTATGTAGTTGTGACTGGTACGGTCGGCTCCTTAACAAATGTTGATTTTATGCGTGCCAATTTCGGTCAGGCGGCGATTATTACTCCGAACGATATCCCGTTTCCACCAAAAGGAATTATGGCAGAGGGCGAGCTAAACGATGATATGATAATTACCTCTGATCTCGATCTTTCTCTTCTTTATGAGGTGAGAGCAAAGGGCTCTGTCACAACTTGGAGAGACAGACGAACAGATATTTATACAGATTGGGAAAAAATAGAAGGCTGATATGTACTATAGCAGCAATTTTTATATATATGATGGTAAAAAGCCTAGAGAATGCAAAGTCCGCAATTACCAAAAAGAGGACTTTGCAGAGTTAATAAACATTCAAGCTGAATGCTTTCCCCCTCCATTTCCATCAGAGCTTTGGTGGTCAAAGGACCAGCTGGAAAACCATGTGACCATTTTTCCAGAAGGGGCCATTTGTGTGGAAGTTGAAGGGAAATTAGCAGGCTCGCTCACTTCTCTTTGTATAGCCTACAACGAAGAGGAACATGAGCATACATGGAGTGAAATAACAGCTGACGGATATATTACAACACATATTAAGGATGGGAACGCACTTTATGTTGTTGATATTAGTATTCGCCCAGCATATCGCTCACTTGGATTAGGAAAAATTATGATGCAAACCATGTACCAGATTGTCATTGAAAAGAAGCTTGATCGCCTCATAGGCGGCAGCAGAATGCCTGGATACCGTAAATACGCTGACGAGCTTTCCCCGGAAGAATATGTTAGTCAAGTTGTAGCTGGAGAAAAAAAGGATCCTGTTATTTCTTTTTTAATGAGCTGCGGCAGAATACCTGTCACTGTTCTTAATAACTATTTAGAAGATGAAGATTCCTTGAACAATGCTGTGCTGATGGAATGGAAAAATCCGTTTAAATAATGCAGTTTAATCCCTTGTATAGGAAAGTATACAGGGGATTTATTATGGAAATAAATAAGCGGTATGATAATTTGCTAAGTATTTTTTTTCGTAAGTCAAAATACTTTATTCCCATTTGTTAATGTGAGAGAATAGCAGCATACATATAAGGAGGGACTTGTTTATGAATCTACAGTCAACTGTCAAACTAAATAATGGTGTGGAAATGCCTAAATTCGGTTTAGGTGTTTTTAAAGTGCAAGAGGGTCAAGAAGTAATTGATTCTGTTAAAGCAGCCATTAAAGCTGGTTACATAAGCATTGATACAGCAGCAGTTTATAAAAATGAAGAAGGTGTTGGCCAAGGTATAAAAGAGTCAGGTGTCGACAGAGAGAAGCTTTTCATTACAACAAAAGTTTGGAATGCAGATCAAGGATATGATTCCACATTGGCGGCATTTGAGACAAGCATTCAAAAGCTTGGTCTTGACTATATTGACCTGTATCTGATTCATTGGCCGGTCAGCGGAAAATATAAAGAAACTTGGAAGGCTCTTGAGAAGCTATACAAAGATGGAAAAGTAAAAGCAATTGGTGTCAGTAATTTCCATAAGCATCATCTTGAGGATTTGCTGTCAGAAGCGGAGATTGTTCCAACGGTTAACCAAATTGAGCTTCATCCATTGCTTAGTCAAGAAGAGCTTCGTAATTTCTGCAAGGAAAAAGGCATTGTCGTAGAGGCTTGGTCTCCTTTAGCACAAGGAAAGCTGCTTGATAACCCTGTTCTTACTGAAATTGCAGCAAAATACAATAAATCAACGGCACAAGTCATCTTAAGATGGGATCTTCAAAATGACATTGTAACTATTCCGAAGTCAATTAAAGAACATCGTATCATCGAAAATGCAGATATTTTCGATTTTGAACTTACTGCTGAGGATTTAGAAAAAATCAATGGACTGAACAAAAATGAGCGTGTAGGTGCAGATCCAGATAATTTTAACTTCTAATGAAATAACAAGGAGGTCAAAGCATATAGCTTCGACCCCTTGTTTTTTATTTTTGAAATTGATTAATAAAACTAAATTTCCAAAAATTAGGCAAATGTATTTAGCTCCATTTGCAGGAAATGGATATAATAACAGTATAATGTTAAATCAAGCCTCAAGCAAAAGGCAGCAGGGATTGACAGAAAGCAGGGGTGAACAATGAAAATCATCTGTTTTGGCGACAGTCTGACTAGAGGTGTATCCTTTGTTAAAGGAAGACCACGAATTCTAAAGGATAACTACCCAACTATCCTAAGTAAATTATTTACGGGGATTACTTTCTCTATGGAGGGTGTAGAGGTACTGAATAAAGGTGTTTTTAATGATAACTCCGACCTTTTAATGAAACGCCTCGATAAGGACGTGCTAATGGAGGAGCCGGACTATGTTTTGATCAGTGTGGGAGGTAATGACTGTAACTTTCAATGGGACGAGGTTGCTGAGTTTCCTGAAGTAGAGCATACGCCGATTGTACCAATAGCCAAGTATACGGATAACGTCGAAACAATTGTAGAGAAAGTACGAGAACGAAATATCATACCAGTAATATTAACATTACCGCCATTAGAACCAGTTCAGTACTACCAGTTTCTTGCAGACAAGTATGGAAATTCAATTAGTCATTGGATTAGCTTGTGCGGCGGTATTGAACATTGGCATGGTCTTTATAACAGACAGCTTCAAAGAATCGCTGATCAGCTGAATGTTTTAACAATTGACGTCAGGTCATGTCTGAGACAAGCAGGCAATATTCATGATTTTATAAGTGATGACGGTATCCATTTGAACGCTTCCGGCTATGAAAAAATGGGAACTGCAGTGTTTCAGGAATTAAACAAGCTTATTGCACCATATGCCTAAGACAGCAGGAGTATTTGTTAAGCAGTGCTTTAAGTAAATGTTATCAAAAATAGTTGGCATATAGCTTTCTTTTGTTATACTAGAAGGAGAGTTCTTTTGAAAAAAGCATGAAGTCATAAAAATCTAGCGAGGAAAAAGTAATGGGCAATATGTATGAAAGAATCATTGAGGTTTTGGAGGAAAATGGTCCAATACCAATCAGCACTATTTATGAAAAGATGGTGTCTTCAGCTAAAAATTCAGCAGTAACCGATAAGGAAATACAGCTTTCCTCTGTTAAGTCAGTAATTAGCCGTAAAAAGGACTTGTTTTCCGTCCATAATAATATAGTTTCGATTAACCCTGAAAAAGAAATCAGCCAAATTACATTAGATGTAAAAAGAGGGAACCGTTCCTACAGGCTTAAAATCGATTTTCTTTTTGAAATTTATCATTTACAGTCATGGAGCTTTTTCTCAGATAATCAAGGGTTTACGCCTAAGAAGATAATTTTTCCTTATTTCTCCTACACAGATATGAAAAAAGACCTTTATAAATTAAAAATCTGGGACTGGGACAGTGATGAAGGGGTATATGGGAGAGAAAGTCTTTATACCATACAGCTTAAAACGACGAACAGCAGTTATGTACACAGCTATACGGAGATGAAGGCAAAAGAGTGGAAGAAAATAACGAAGGTTATATCCCAATATTTAGACATAGACGCATTATTCATAGATTGAAACGGCGATCTCCTTATCTGTCAGGAGGTCGTTTTTGTTTATAAGTAATTAGCGGCGCTACCTATAAGCCGTTTTTAATGAATTTAAGTAAATTAAATTTCCTCTTTGTTACGATACTGCTGTGGCTCCTTAAATGTTGTATGCAAATGACCTTGTATCATTGCTCATGTTACGTCTAGAAATAAAACTATTATATGACAGAATTGCCTGAAGTAGTTTATTGGAAATTTCGTTTGGAAAATAAGGAGAAGAATAGACACAATTCGTATTGGTTGTTTTTCCGTGAGGTTTTGCAGCAAGGATGTTTCTTCTGTATAGTCTGTAAATAAAAAAAATTCAGGACATTTAAGCCCTGAATTTTTTCGTTAAATATAATGAAGCTCAGCCGTTTTCTTTAATGCCGCTTCAAAGTCTGCAATTAAATCTTGCGGATTTTCCAAGCCGACAGACAGACGAAGAAGTGCATCACTGATGCCTCTTTCTTGACGGGCAATTGGATCCATCGCTGCATGAGACATTTTTGCCGGATAAGAAAGAATAGATTCAACAGCTCCTAAGCTAACTGCAAATACAGGCAGCTCTACATTTTTTACAAACGTACGCATCGCTTCCTCACTATGCAGCTCGAAGGAAAATACTGCTCCAGGGCTTGTTGCTTGCTCCTGCTGAATATCGTATTGTGGGTGGTCGCTGAAGCCTGGATAATACACTTTTTTAATTGCTGGATGATTATTGAGATATGTAGCAATTTCCGCAGCAGCCTCACTGGAATGCTTCATACGTACATGCAATGTTTTTAAGCCTCTCATTAGCAGCCAGCAGTCCTGCACTCCAAGAACGGCACCAAAGGAATTTTGAATATAACCGAGCTGTTTGGCAAGTTCTTCATCCTTAACAACAGCAAGACCGGCAATAACGTCACTGTGGCCTGACAAGAACTTTGTTGCGCTGTGTAGGACAATATCGGCACCGATTGACAAGGGCCTTTGCAGGGCCGGAGTCAAGAATGTATTATCGACAAATGTCCAAGCATCATTTTGTTTCGCTAATTCGCTGACTGCTTTAATATCCGTTACCTTCATGAGCGGGTTGGAAGGAGTTTCAATATAGAAAACCTTCGTATTTGGCTTAACAGCAGCTTTGACTGCAGCAAGATCTGTCATGTCAACAAATGTATGCTCAATACCAAATCGGTTAAGCACAGTCGTTACCATACGGTATGTGCCACCATATACATCCTCTGATATTAAGACGTGATCTCCTTGAGAAAGGAGAAGGAAGGCGCTGGAGATAGCCGCCATTCCTGAAGCAAATGCAAAACCTTTAAAACCATCCTCTAAATCTGCAATGATTTCCTCAAGAGCCTCCCTTGTCGGGTTTTGACTTCTTGCATAGTCATATTTTCCAAAACTATCAATCTCTTGCTGATGGAAAGTAGAGGCATGCTGGATTGGCACACTTACTGCACCTGTTGCCGGATCGAATTTATGTTTGTTGTGAAGCAGCTTTGTTTCAAAGGAATATTGTTCGCTCATTTTGTTACCTCCTTGGCAATCGTAAAGGCTTTATCCAAGTCTTTAATTAAATCATCAACATTTTCAATACCGACTGAAAAACGAAGCAGACGATTGCATACACCTGTTTCAAGTCGGATTTTCTCTGGAATATCTGCGTGTGTTTGGGTAGCAGGGTATGTTATGAAGCTTTCAACACCGCCCAAGCTTTCTGCAAATGATATTAATGTAAGATTTTGTAGGAATGGATTTACCCATGCTTCATCTTGTACTCTAAAGGAGATCATTCCGCCTCTGCCTGGATACAGTACATCAAGGACTGCATCGTGACCATTAAGGAAGGATTGAAGTGCTTTCGCATTTTCTTCATGCTTCTCCATTCTAAGTGCTAATGTTTTCATTCCGCGCATTAACAGCCAAGAATCAAATGGACTCAACACAGCGCCAGCAGCATTATGATGCAGAGCAAGCTCCTGACAGATTTCTTCGCCTTTTGCGACAATCAGTCCTGCAAGAACATCATTGTGGCCGCCAAGATATTTTGTGGCACTATGTATTACGATGTCTGCTCCAAGCCTAATTGGCTGCTGGATAAGAGGAGTATAAAACGTGTTATCAACGATCAACAGAATATCATGCTGTTTTGCAAGCTTTGCAGCCTTTTCGATATCTGCTGTTTCCATAAGAGGGTTAGTAGGTGTTTCTATGAAAATAGCTTTCGTATTTTCCGTAATTGCAGCAGCAATGTCCTCAATGCTAGATGTATTTACATAACAACATCGAAGGCCCCACTTTTTAAAGCCTTGTTCAAGCAAACGGTAAGTGCCGCCGTAAAGGTCTTTAGATATAATCCATTCATCACCGCTTTGAAATAAAGAAAGAATTGTTTGAATTGCTGCCATGCCAGAACTGCAAGCAAATCCGCGGTCGCCTTCCTCGAGGTCAGCAATCGCTTTTTCTAAAACCTCTCTTGTTGGGTTTCCTGTGCGAGTATAATCATATCCTGTGGATTCGCCTATTCCAGTATGTCTATAAGCCGTTGAAAAATAAACTGGCGGGTTGACAGTTCCTGTTGCTTTTTCACTTCTGTTGCCTATTTGGGCTAATTTAGTCTCTACATCATACATATTGGTACACTCCTTCTTGTTCCTGACTATTCAAAATATAGAAGTTATTTAAAATAGTTTGATATTATCTAAAAGTATTATTCTTCCAAGAATAGGAGGAGAGGTTTGGTTATTTAAAAAATAAAAAGTCCTCTCCCTAAAAGTAAGAAGAAGACATGAATTTTCATTATGGCCATTCTTCTTATCTTTCAAGCATACCGCTTGATGGAATTAGCACCTTTTCAGGCTTGTGAAAACAAGCTGAAGGTTGCTGAGGTTTCTTCGGGCCATTCCCTCTACCTCTCTTGATAAGAAAATACTATGTAATTGAAATTAAATTTACTATACCTTTCCAATAATTGCAACTATTATTTTGCTTTTTCTATATTTTTAGAATAAAAAGTAGGTTATTGCTCTTCAATAAGCTGTAGTACATCGACCTCTAGCTCTTGTTCTGGATTGTTTTTCGTATATATTCTTGCCGTTTTAGTATCCTCATTGACATTTTGAATGAAAATCTGTTCACCATTATAACTTACATGAACAATTTCGCCAGCATTCATGATTTCAATAGCTCTTCCAACATTCATTGATATTCCTCCTTGTTTGGCCATTATTTTTTGAATGGAATGCACCCTGCAAGTCCCGATTTATAGCTTCCGTCATTTCAAAAAAAAATATTCGGCTGAAAACGTGTTCTCATGTATTTTTAATGTTTTTCTCATTCGTTTTTTTGAATAGGGGTGTAATTTAACAACAAGAGAAACAAATGCAACTTGGAAATAGGGTTATTCAAAAAACATTAATGATAAAGGGAGGAAAAAAGTGATGGTATTTCGATATGCGATGATTATTTTTTCATCCTTGACAGCTGCTTCATTGTTTGGAGTACAAATTGTTGGTATAACACACGCAATAAAAGACACATTTATGTATAGAAGAAATAAATAAATAATGACTAAAGCAGCGGGGTGGAAAACATCCCGCTCCTTCTTTGTATACAAGTGATAACACTGTTTGAGATGAGTCAGTCCATGGTAAACTAGAAGTATGTTTATTTAGAATGCGGGTGATATAGATGAAAAGAATCCTTATTATAGAAGATGAAAAAAATCTTGCTCGGTTTATTGAGCTGGAATTGAATTACGAAGGCTATCATACAGAGGTTTGTGCAGACGGCAGAAGCGGTCTTAATAAAGCGATTACTGAACAATGGGACGTTATCCTCCTTGATCTCATGCTTCCAGAGTTAAACGGGATGGAGGTGTGCAGAAGAATCCGGCAAGTGAAAAACACACCGATATTGATGATAACTGCAAGAGACAATGTACTTGACAGGGTTTCAGGCTTGGACAGCGGGGCAGACGATTATTTAGTGAAGCCATTCGCTATTGAAGAGCTGCTTGCAAGACTTAGAGCGCTATTCAGAAGAATTGAAAACATCTCGAGCGAACAAACAGAACCAGTGCAAAAGCTGACAGTGCTTACATATAAAGATATTGTACTGGAATTGGAATCCCATATTGCCAGAAAAGGCAAGGAAGTTATTGCACTGACGAAAAGAGAGTATGACCTTCTCAGCATGTTTATGAGCAATATTAATATCGTGCTGACAAGGGATGTGCTTTTAAATAAAATATGGGGCTATGAATCTGAAGTGGAGACAAATGTTATTGATGTATATGTTCGTTACTTAAGGAATAAACTTGATCCGTCAGGACAGGAACAATACATTGAAACAGTCAGAGGAATAGGGTATGTGATGAGATGAATATCGGAAGAAGACTATCCTTGCTTCCATGGAAATGGAAACTGACACTAGGTCTATCATTAAGTATTTTCCTAACATACAGCATCTTTACTTTTTTTGAATTTCATACTGTATCGACTTGGTTGATGAACCAGGAGGAGAATGACGTCAGGCAAACGATGAATGAATTTGTGGCCTATTTGAAATCTGACGATAAAACGATAAGTGAAACGGAAATCAAAAACAGCTTGGCTACATTAGAGCAATTAAACACAAAAAATCAGCTGATTCGCGTTATTGATGAAGACGGAAATGTACTGATTTCTCATTTGAACGGAGATTTTCCGATTCTTGAACCGGATATTGTTGAGGACGAAAAAGAGCTTAAGTATGTTTCTGTTGGAGAAGAGCAGTCATTAGTTTACAGTTACCCTATAAAAAGCAAAAACTTCTCAGGAGAAATTGAAATCATTAGACTGCTTGATTCGTATAAGTTAGTCATGAAGCATTTAGCGTTTGCGATGATGCTGTTTGCGATTGCAGCAATTTTGATTAGTGCGTTAATCGGCTACTTAATGTCAAGAGAGCTTTTAAAGCCATTAAGCATCATGACAAACACAATGAAAAAAATAAAAAGTGCTGGCTTTAAAGAAAGGATGCCTGTGTATCCGCAAAAGGACGAAATTTCAGAGCTTACTACGATTTTTAATCATATGATGGATCGAATTGAATTATCCTTTCAAGCGCAAAAGCAATTTGTCGAAGATGCCTCCCATGAGCTAAGAACGCCAATTTCCATTTTGGAAGGCCATCTTTCCATGTTAAATAGATGGGGGAAGCATAATCCTGAAATACTTGAGGAATCATTGAAGGCTTCCCTTGATGAAACAGAGAAATTAAAAAAACTAGTGCTCACATTGCTTGATTTAACTAGATTAGACCATAACAGGATTGACCAGGACAATTTATCACCGGAAATGGTTAATACCATCATTGAAGGAGCTGTTAAGGATTTTCAAATGCTTCACAGTGACTTTAAGTTCCATGTCCAATTACAATCAAACCAGCTTAATGGTATTGCAGAGCAGCATTTTCAACAAGTACTTACGATCCTTCTAGATAACGCAATTAAATACTCTGGAGCAAGTAAAGAGATTTCTGTTTCAACATCTAAAAGAGACAAGCTATTTATTCTGCAAATAAGTGATAAAGGTATCGGCATTCCAGATGAAGAAATTGACAAGGTATTTGACCGCTTTTACAGAGTGGATAAAGCCCGCAGCAGAGGCCAAGGCGGAACTGGTCTTGGATTGGCAATAGCCAAAAAAATCGTGGATTATTATCAAGGCAGTATACAATTAGACAGCAGGATCGGAGTGGGTACAACCGTAACCATATCATTGCCTGAAAATGGTATTGTCACTAAATAAGAAACAAATGTATTATGCTGCTCATTAAATGGGCAGCTTTTTTTAGGTTCAGAAAAAAACTGAAAAAAAAAGAAGCAAAAACTATTTAAAAACTTATAAACATTATCCTAGATTCCTAGCATATTTATTTATTATAAAAGGTTTTTTACCACAGTAAAAAAAGGTGTGAAAAAAATTTACAATATTTTTACTATTAAAATGGGTAAATCTTTTGTAACGGGTGCAATACCGTGTTAAAATACAAATGTAAACGTTTTATTTTTATCAGATAAACGCCTTGAAAGTGTAAAAGGCGAGCATATGGGGAATATAGTTGTTACTAAATATGGTGGAGGGAAATTTTCATGGGAAAGCCATCTAGTGGTAAAGGCTCCTATCAGCCAGCGTTTTATGGACCCAATCTCGGGGTTGCAATGGAGCTGTACGACAAATACTTAGAAAATCCTGATTCAGTTGATGAGGAAATGCGAGATTTTTTCGCAACTTGGGGGTCACCAATTGAACAGGAAGACACTGTACGTAAACCAGCACTATCTTCTGGAAGTAATTTAGAAGTTGAAAAGGTCATTGCAGCAGTTACATTAGTGAACAAAATCAGGGCGTATGGCCATTTAGCTGCAGATATTTACCCATTGGGTGATGTACATAGGCAAGAGGAACTTTTTGAGTTGTCTCGTTATCAGCTTACTAAAGAGGACTTAGAAAAAATTGATGCATCACTGCTTTGTCAGGATGCACCAAGCACTGTAAGAAATGGCTTTGAAGTTGTGCAATATTTAAAGGATGTTTATATGAATAAAATTGCCTTTGAATTTTATCATGTGAACGATATAAATGAAAAAAACTGGCTCCAGAAAAAGGTGGAATCAGGAAGTCTCAAGCCTGCCTGCAATAAAGAACTGAAGAAAAAACTCCTAAAAAGAGTGGTAGAGGTTGAGGAATTCGAAAATTTCTTACATAAAACATATGTCGGCCAAAAGCGATTCTCGATTGAAGGCCTTGATACGATGGTTCCATTGCTTGATGAGATTATATCTCAGTCTGTTGTTAACGGTGCAAAAAACGTTCATATTGGGATGGCTCACAGAGGAAGGCTAAATGTGTTAGCACATGTGCTTGAAAAGCCGTATGAGATGATTTTTGCTGAATTTCAGCATGCCCCAAATAAAAAGCTTGTTCCTTCAGAAGGATCAATCGGTATAAGCTTTGGCTGGACAGGTGATGTGAAATATCACTTAGGGCTGAACAGACAAATCAAGAAGAGCAGCACATCGAATGTACGCCTTACATTGGCAAATAATCCAAGCCATCTGGAGTTTGTCGGCTCTGTTGTTGAAGGATTTACACGCGCATCACAAGATGACAGAACAGCTCCAGGCTTTCCTGAAGAGAACCATCAATCTGCACAAGCTATCCTGATTCATGGAGACGCGGCATTTCCAGGGCAAGGCATTGTGGCAGAAACACTAAACCTGACTGGACTTAAAGGATATAGAACAGGTGGGACGATACACATAATAGCAAATAATACGATCGGATTTACAACTGAATCAAGGGACTCAAGATCGACAAGATATGCAAGTGACCTTGCCAAAGGTTTTGAAATTCCAATCATTCATGTAAATGCAGACGATCCGGAAGCGGTAATAAAGGCTGCAAAGCTGGCATGTGAGTACAGAGCTGCCTTTAACAAGGATTTCTTGATTGATTTAATCGGCTATAGAAGATATGGACATAATGAAATGGATGAGCCGATGACTACAAATCCATTGATGTACAAAATAATCAAAGAACATCCTACTATTACGGCGAGCTACTTTAACGTTTTACAGGAACAAGGTGTATTGTCTGAAACTGAATTCCAAGGCTTAAAAAAGGACGTTATTGCTAAATTAAAGCAAGCGTATGATAAAGTGCCTACAAAGGAAGAAATGGACGAAGAAGCACTTCCTCCAAATTCGGTTGAAAGAGATTTGCCTATGATTGATACAACTATTTCAGAAAAGCGACTGAAGGAAATTAATTCAGAATTAATTTCGTTTCCTGATAACTTCCGTGTATTTGACAAACTAAGTAAAATCTTAAAACGACGTGAAAAAGCGATAGAAGAAGGGAAGATTGATTGGGGGTTGGCTGAGACCTTAGCTTATGCGAGCATCCTGCAGGACGGCACGCCAATTCGCTTGTCTGGCCAGGACTCAGAACGAGGAACCTTTGCACATAGAAATATTGTGCTTCATGATAATGAATCAGATAAGGTTTACTCACCGCTTCATTTGTTGTCAACTGCACAAGCGTCCTTTGCGGTACATAACAGTCCGCTGTCAGAAGGTGCCGTTCTTGGTTTTGAATATGGCTATAATGTGTTTGCTCCTGAAACACTCGTTCTTTGGGAAGCACAATTCGGCGATTTTGCTAATGCTGCACAAGTTATATTTGATCAATTCATTTCAGCTGGAAGAGCAAAATGGGGACAAAAGTCCGGGTTAGTAATGTTGCTTCCACATGCTTATGAAGGCCAAGGACCAGAGCATTCGAGCGGACGACTGGAAAGATTTTTGACCTCTGCTGCGGAAAATAACTGGACTGTTGCCAATTTAACATCATCTGCACAATATTTTCATATTTTGCGCAGACAGGCAGCCATCTTAAATAAAGAGGAAGTAAGACCACTAGTAATCATGACACCGAAAAGCTTGTTAAGAAATGCAGATGTGGCATCAAGTGTAAGTGCATTCAGCAACGACACGTTTCAACCAGTAGTAGAGGAAGAGCTTACTGGCAAAAATCCACAGGCTGTGAAACGAATTTTGCTGTCAACTGGAAAGATAGCAATCGACCTTCATCAAGGAATTATGCAGCTGGAGGATTCTGATTGGGTGCATAGTGTACGTATCGAGGAACTTTATCCGTTCCCAGCGAATAAATTGAAAGAAATTTTAATAAAATATCCTAATTTACAAGAAATTAGATGGGTGCAAGAGGAGCCTCAAAATATGGGTGCATGGAGCTTCATGGAGCCAAGAGTGGAGAAGCTGCTACCTGAAACTGTCACATTCGATTATATCGGACGACGCAGAAGATCAAGTCCTGCAGAAGGGGACCCAATTGTTCATCGCAAAAATCAAGCAAGAATCATTAATAAAGCATTGACATGGATTGAATAGAGGGGGATTTTTAAGATGGGTGAGATTAAAATACCAGAACTAGCAGAATCAATTACAGAAGGTACCGTAGCACAATGGCTGAAAAAGACAGGTGAATATGTAGAAAAAGGTGACTATATAGTAGAACTGGAAACAGACAAGGTAAACGTTGAAATCATTTCTGAAGAAAGTGGTATTTTACAGGAACTGAAGGCTAATGAAGGTGATACAGTTCAGGTTGGAGAAATTATCGCTATCGTTTCTGAGGGTGGTGCCAATACTAAGCAAGCAGAAACACCGCCTAAAGCGCCTGTCCAAGAAGCGCCTGTAGTAACGGAAGCTCCTCCTGCAAAAGAGGAACCAAGTCCGATTAAGCCGGAAGCAAAAGGATATCCAATCGCTTCCCCATCTGCAAGAAAGCTAGCAAGAGAAAAAGGGATTGATTTATCGCAGGTTTTATCGAATGATCCGTTAGGAAGATTGCGTGCCCATGATGTAATAGAGCATGACAAAAGAAAAGAACAGCCTGCACCCTCTGCACCAAAAGAGACGGGAAATAAACAGCCTCAAGCGGCAGAAGCAAATCCAGGCAAGCCGACAGAGCGTGTTAGAATGACGCGCAGAAGACAAACAATTGCCTCAAGGCTTGTAGAAGTGCAGCAAAACACTGCAATGCTTACAACCTTTAACGAGGTGGATATGAGCAATATTATGAAACTAAGAAATAAACGCAAGGATCAATTTCATAAAGAAAATGATGTGAAGCTTGGATTCATGTCATTCTTTACTAAAGCAGTTGTTGCTTGCTTGAAGAAAGCACCGCTGTTAAACGCTGAAATACAGGGAGACGAAATTGTCCTTAAAAAATTCTATGATATTGGCATAGCTGTTTCTACAGATGATGGTTTGGTTGTACCAGTTCTTCGTGATGCGGATCGTAAGAATTTTGCCGAAATAGAAAGTGATATTATGACGTTTGCAGATAAAGCGCGTAATAATAAATTGTCCTTATCAGATTTGCAAGGAGGAACATTTACTATTACTAATGGCGGTGTGTTCGGTTCGCTATTGTCCACACCTATCTTGAACGGTCCTCAAGTCGGAATACTAGGTATGCATAAAATCCAAATGCGTCCTGTTGCCATTGACAATGAGAAAATGGAAAACAGGCCAATGATGTATTTAGCTCTTTCCTATGATCATCGTATCATTGACGGCAAGGAAGCGGTAACCTTCCTGGCAAGAGTTAAAGCATTATTAGAAGATCCTGAATCATTACTTTTTGAGGCTTAATAGAAAGAGGATGCTAAGCAATTAGCATCCTCTTTTTTTGTTCTATTCAGTCCCAATACTCGGATTGAGACCACGCTTGTCCATTTCCTGTTTCAGCATAATTATCCATTCCTCTTCATTTCCGGCTTTCAATGCATCTCGATAAGAAAAAATCAGCTGTTCATTGCTCATAATTTTCATTTTGCATCCTCCTTAAATAAATGGATTGAATATTCTTACAATGTCCATACTAACGCAAAGCTCATGCTATGAAAAGTAAAAAGGTAGTGTTGGATAATTTTAACTGGTATTTTTAAAAATTGTAACGATGTCATGTTATAGTTAATAAAAATCGGTTAAATAAATAATAAAGACCATAAAAATGGTGAGAGGAGCACAGTGATTATGCTAATACACAAGCGCTTAAAAACTAGTGAACATACAATGTTTTATGAAATAACAGACGAGATTCAGGCTGCTGTTACAGAAACAAAAATAACAGAAGGTTTTGCAATCGTGTATTGCCCCCACACAACAGCAGGAATAACGATAAATGAAAATGCTGATCCCGATGTTGTCACAGATATGATTCGCCGTTTTGACGAAGTGTACCCATGGAGCTTGGATAAGGACAGGCATATGGAAGGAAACACAGCCGCACATATGAAAGCAAGTACAGTTGGTGCCTCTGAGATGGTTATAATTAATAACGGGAAATTATCTTTAGGTACATGGCAGGGCATTTATTTTTGCGAGTTTGATGGACCAAGACACAGAAGCTATACGATAAAGCTGATAACTGGATAACCGAAAAAGGAGCTGTGCCACTATTGAATGTGCTAGTCTTTGTTTATGGAACTTTAAGAAAGCAGCAAATCAATCATTATATGATGAAAAACTATCCCTGTATGCAAGAAGATGTGTGGGTATATGGCAAAATATACGATGCAGGTGCAGGCTATCCCTTCCTAGCATTGAATCGGGGGAGTGAGAAGGTGCGCGGGGAAGTATTTGAAGTCCCTCAAGCTGAACTTTATCTGCTGGATGAGTTTGAGGATTATACACCTGATGATCCTAACAGCTTATATGTGCGGGTGGAGGTCGATGTGTATGATGATAACGACAATTCCACTAAAGCATTTACCTATGTTTGCAATAAGGAAGAGATGCTACTGTACGAAATTGAAGGCCATGATTGGGTAACGTTTTTTAAGAAAAACCGGAATAAATGAAAAAATATAGGCTTATGTATGTTTAAAGGACAATTCGCCAGTGGTATATATTTATCAGAAGACATCATAGAAAGAAGGTCATATGATGAATATACAGGCGAAAAATCAACTTTATACTATTAATGACAAAGAAAAAACATATACGGCAATGGAATTCAAAAGAATGGACTGGATTAATAAACAGTGCTATATAACATTTCAACAGGCTTCGACAGGGCAGTGGTATACCTTTGAACGAAGCAGCATTTTTTTGCATATGCATAACGAAAGAAATTTAGTGTCATGAGGCAAGGATAGGTTGCGTTAAAGGGCATCCTGGCTATATACTAAAGTAGTATATAAGTGAAAGGGGCTTTAACCATTGATACATGAAATATGGAATGACAAGAATACAGTTAAAAAAGTGAAGTGCATACATACAGATGCCAGCAAGTATATTGTTAATAGAGTGCTGACAGTCGGCGAAACATATGAAGTTAAAAATGAAACAGAAGAATTTTATTTCATTGTTGATAATTCTGGAAAAGTCGGCGGATTTTATAAGGATTATTTTCAAGATCTATAAGAATGGCTGGGAGAAAGCAGAAAATGTTTTCTCCTTTTTACATGGAAAGAAGGGGAAGCGCATTGATTTATTTTTATATTGGCATCGGCGGGGTTATCGGAAGTATTGCCAGATTTTTATGCAGTTTAGGGCAGGGCGCTTTTCCTTATCATACCTTAGCAATAAATATTGCAGGTTCTTTTTTCCTTGGCTGGTTTACAAAGTATATTGCAGAAAGAAAGAAACTCTCCCCATTAATTTCAACAGCTATCGGTACAGGTGTTGTTGGCTCATTCACGACCTTGTCAACGTTCAGTCTTGAAACACTAACCCTATTTCAAAAGGGGGAGGTAGTTCATGCGTTTATTTATATGGCAGCGAGCGGGCTGTTAGGACCAGCTGCCGCTTTTTTAGGGATTATACTTGGAACAAAGCTTGCTGAAAGAGGACATAATTATGGTTGAGATGATAGGTACAGTTGCCCTTGGCGGTTTTTTGGGAGCAATTAGCCGTTATTGGTTGATGCAATATATTAAAACTAAGATAAAGTCTGTTATGCCAATTGCTACACTTGTCATAAATTTGACAGGTTCTTTTCTATTAGGATTGACTGCGGGATTTCATGTGAATGAAACAGTCCATCTCTTGTTTGCTGTTGGTTTTTTAGGAGCATATACCACCTTTTCCACATTGGCAGTCGAGGCTGCTGAGCTGTGGAAAGGAAAAACCAGAAGGACATTCTATTGGTATTTGTTTTTTTCTTTTGGCGGTGGGCTTCTTTTTGCATGGTTAGGATACTTGGCTGCATATATTGGATAAAGAAAAAACAGACGGAGGATATCTCGTCTGTTTTTTTTGTTACTTATTGTTTGTCTTTTTTTGTTACTGCAGCATCATTGACCGCTGGTGGATATAATTTGCGTCCAAGCATTGATTGCAATATAAGGAAAATACCACCGACTGTCCAGTATAGCGGAAGAGCAGCAGGAGCATTAAGCGATACCATCACAATCATGATTGGTGAAATTAGTCCCATGAATTTCATTTGCTTTTGTTGTTCAGCAGTCATCGTGTTTTGTGTCACACGGAACTGTAAATAATAAACAATACCAGCAATTGCCGTTAGGATAAGGTCGGAATGACCAAGATTAAACCATAAGAATGTATGGCTGGCAATTTCCTGTGAGCCTCTTATTGCATAATAGAAGCCCATTAGAATAGGCATTTGGATGATCATTGGCAGACAGCCCATTGACAATGGATTAACTCCATGTGTTTTATATAGGTCCATCATTTCACGCTGCAGGTTTTGCTGTTCTTTTTGGTCTTTCGTCGTTTTTAGCTTTTTTTGAATTCGATCCATTTCCGGCTTGATTAGTTCCATCTTCACTTTCATCGTCTGTTGTTTTTTATACTGACGCAGCATTAGCGGCATTAACAAAAGGCGGATGATAAGTGTAATCAGGATGATTGCAAGTCCGAAGCTGCCATTAAATAGCATTGCTGTCCCATGTATCAAGGATGCAAATGGCTCGACGACCGTATTATGAAACCAGCCTCCGCTGCTTCCACTTCCGCTACCTGTCGTTGAACATGCGCTAAGCATGATGGCAGTTAATATTGTCATAAGTACTAAAACTAGTTTTTTTGCTGATTTCGTCATTGTGACTCCTCCTATTTGGTTGAAAGATTTAGTCTATATCAGGAGGAGAAACGGTTTTTCTGGATCATCAGCAGTGCTTTCCATTCTTTTACGAATATTTTTACATATCCATTGCAGAATGGGCGTATTGTATTTTTGAACATTAAAATTTACCGTCGTGATGACTCTTTGCAAATAAAGGCCATCTGATGCGATAAATTCATCATTCACAGTGATTTGCAGGTTAATATCCCAAAAGTACTTAACCATTAATCCTATCATTACAGTAATGTAGATGGTTTGATAGCTTGGAATGTTTGTCAAATCAATTAGGAATTCAAACATTTATACACCTCAGGTTCGTTATCAACACTAAAATTATATCGAAAATAAGCCTAAAGTGCAATCTTGTTCTATTGGTAATACCTTGCTGACAGATCCATTTTCTTTTTATTTGGACGATTAATAAATTGTCCTTATTTAAAGCTCCTGTTAAAAATATTTATCTCGCAGCAAAATCTTTCTTTAATAATTGTCATATTTAGGTGTATGATAGAGATAAAAGTACTTTTACACTTACAAAATGGCCAAAAGATACAAGTACAGTTCCTTGCATGTTTCAAGGAAAATAAGCTTATTTTATGGTAAAATGGCAGGAAGTTCGGTATAATGTGTTCACATATTTTAGCGTATCCTAAAGGAGGCTATTCTAGTGAAAGCTCTAATTAATATTGATTATACTTTCGATTTTATTGAAGGTGCACTGCCTTGCGGTGATCCAGGAATTAAAATAGAAAAAGCTATTACGCAAATTACCCGGCAATTTATCGAAGAGGGTCATTTTACTGTATTTGCCATTGATTTACATACTGAAAAGGATTCATATCATCCTGAAACAGAATTGTTTCCGCCCCATAATATTAAAGGGACAGAAGGCAGAAACCTATATGGTTCCTTGAAAGAGGTTTATGAGCAATTCAAGGTGCGCAACAATGTATATTGGATGGATAAAACAAGATACAGTGCATTTACCGGTACAGATCTTGAAATAAAGCTCAATGAGCGAAACATAAAGGATATTCATCTTGTAGGTGTCTGTACAGATATATGTGTGCTCCACACGGCTGTAGATGCCTATAATAAGGGATATAATCTTTATATCCATGAAAAGGCAACAGCATCCTTTAATGAAGCAGGCCATATATGGGCGCTAAATCATTTTAAAAGCACACTTGGTGCAGCCATTTTGTAAGGTGAATTGGTTAAACCGCAGGAGGAAAAGCATGAGTTTTAATTACCGTGACGACAGCTTGATGCTGCATACAGATTTATATCAAATTAATATGGCAGAAACATATTGGGAGGATGGAGTTTCAGAAAGAAATGCTGTGTTTGAAGTATACTTTCGTAAGCTTCCTTTCAATAATGGCTATGCTGTTTTTGCTGGGTTGGAAAGAATAATACAGTACATAAAAGGGTTACATTTCACTGAAAGTGATCTTGAATATTTGCGAGAAGAAGGTTTTAAAGAGGACTTTTTAGATTATTTAAAGGACTTCCGTTTTACAGGTAATATCCGTTCTGTTGAAGAAGGGGAAGTAGTATTTGCAAATGAACCGCTAGTAAGAGTGGAGGCACCGCTAGCACAAGCCCAAATTATTGAAACGGCGTTGCTTAATATTGTGAATTATCAAACATTGATTGCTACAAAAGCTTCGCGTATCAAGCATGCGATTGGTGAAGGTGTCGTAATGGAATTTGGAAGCAGACGAGCTCAAGAGATGGATGCAGCCCTTTGGGGAACTAGAGCAGCGTTTATCGGCGGGTTTAGCTCAACATCTAATGTTAGAGCAGGCAAGCTGTTCGGTATTCCAGTATCAGGCACACACGCGCATAGCATGATTCAGGCATATCATGATGAGTATACTGCATTTCATAAATATGCTAGACGCCATAAGGATTGTGTTTTCTTAGTTGATACATATGATACATTGCGTTCAGGTGTTCCAAATGCCATTAAAGTGGCGAAGGAACTAGGCGACACAATCAATTTTATTGGTATTAGACTAGATAGCGGGGACTTAGCATACTTATCAAAAGCAGCAAGGAAGATGCTCGATGAAGCTGGTTTTACTGATACAAAAATTGTCGCAAGTAATGACCTTGATGAGTATACCATTATAAACTTAAAAGCCCAGGGTGCCCAAATAGATGTTTGGGGAATTGGCACAAAGCTTATTACTGCTTTTGATCAGCCGGCATTGGGAGGAGTATACAAGCTTGTTTCAATAGAAGATGAAGCGGGTAATATGCAAGATACAATCAAAATTAGCGGAAACCCAGAAAAGGTGACAACACCTGGAATTAAAAGGGTATACCGCATTATCAACAGCATGAATCATAAATCTGAAGGTGATTATATTTGTCTGGAAACAGAGCATCCGGAGGAAGAGGAACGATTAAAAATGTTCCATCCGACACATACTTATATCAGCAAATTTGTCACAAACTTTCATGCGAAAGACATTCATAAGGACATATTTAAAAATGGAGAACTAATTTATAAATCACCGACTATTTATGAAGCGCAAAAATTTGCCGAGGAAAATTTGGATGTGCTTTGGGATGAATACAAGCGTTCCCTTAACCCGGAAGAATATCCAGTCGATTTAAGCCCATTATGTTGGGAAAACAAAATGAGTCATCTGGAAATGGTAAAAAGCAAAGTTAAAAATACGCAAAAATAGGAGGAATATGGCATGAGCTTACAAAAGGAAATAATTGCAGCACTTAATGTAAAACCTGAAATAGATGCAAAGGAAGAAATCGGCCTGCGCGTTAACTTTTTAAAGGAATATGTTAAAAAGGCGAAAGCAAAAGGTTTTGTGTTGGGAATAAGCGGCGGACAGGATTCGTCACTTGCAGGTAGATTAGCACAATTGGCTGTTGAAGAGCTTCGCAGTGAGGGTCATGACGCTACATTTGTTGCAGTAAGGCTGCCATATGGTGTACAAGCAGATGAAGAGGATGCAAAAAAAGCACTTCAATTTATTAAAGCAGATAAAGAGCTTGTATTTAATGTAAAAGAACCAGTTGATGAATTTAAAAAAGTGTATGACGACATGGAGGATACGCCATTATCTGATTATCACAAAGGAAATATTAAGGCTCGCGCAAGAATGATTGCCCAATATGCGGTTGGCGGACAGTCAAATCTGCTCGTTATTGGAACAGACCATGCAGCAGAAGCAGTGACAGGTTTCTTTACGAAGTATGGAGACGGCGGAGCAGATGTACTTCCGTTAACAGGTTTATCTAAACGACAAGGTAAACAGCTTTTAAAAGAGCTAGGCGCAGAGGAAGGAATTTACTTAAAGGTTCCTACTGCTGATTTGTTAGACGAAAAACCAGGACAAGCTGATGAAACAGAGCTTGGCATTTCATATGATCAACTTGATGATTATTTGGAAGGCAAGGAAGTGCCAAAAGAGGCAGCGGAAAAAATCGAGGCACGTTACTTAATTACAGAGCATAAACGACAAGTTCCGGCATCGATGTTCGATGATTGGTGGAAATAAGTAAATAAAACCTTTCATACCTTTTTAGACTAACCTAAAAAATAGGACATCAAAAAACGCCCTTCAAGTGAACGCTTAAACTAAGTGTTCATTTGGAGGGTATTTTTATGGGGAAAACTAATATTCAGGCGAAACAAAATAGGCTGTAATAAAGGGGAAATCATCAAGTATTATATTGTAGAAGGTATTTAACAAAATACGCCAAAACAAATTAGCGGTATAGCAGCCTAATAATGTTGTTTAATTTTATCTGACTTAGCTAGGCCAGTCTAAAATGACGAAAGGTTTTTATACAAAAAAAAAAATTGTTACATTCGCACAGGCATGTCCTTTGAAATTACATAATATAGCATAGAAAGTAAAACTTGCTTCTACTGTAACTAGTGAAGCACAAAAAAATGAGGTAAAGGAATAGGGAGGGTAACTTAATGACAATTTTTGGTGTTAAACTAAACGTTATGGTGCTGAATTTTCCAATCAACTTTAAGTACAATGTCAGCGTAGGAAATAAGCATCATCATCATCATGACAAAGACAAAGACAAAGACTAAGGTTTCTCATGAGCAGTTATAAGAGAAAGAAGGCCTCAGGCGGATACCTGGGGCTTTCTTTTGTGGTTAAGGGATATTCATTTCAATTGCTAGTATTTACAAGCATACTATAAGCATAATTTACAGATTCTTCACTTGGCGGATCAATCCCTACTAATGGATAATCCAATCCTAATGCCTCCCATTTATAGACACCAAGTTTATGGTACGGCAGAATCTCCACTTTTTCTACATTTGACAAGGTAGAAATGAACTCACCAAGATTTCGCAAATCATCTACATTATCATTAATTGTCGGTACAAGAACATGGCGAATCCAAACAGGCACCTGTTTTTCTGATAAAAAGGTTGCGAAAGCTAGAATATGATCATTACCCATACCTGTTAAATTTATATGTTTTTTACGGTTGATATGTTTTAAATCTAATAAAATTAAATCTGTGTAGGAAAGCAGCTCTAATAGCTGTTCTTGAAAATGGGATGCAGTTGAATAGCAGCCGCCAGATGTATCAATAGTCGTATGAATCCCAATTTGTTTACATGCTTTAAACAGTTCTAAAAGAAATGGCAGCTGCAGAAGCGGTTCACCGCCACTGACTGTTATTCCTCCTCCTGAAGCATTAATAAAAGGGAGGTATGCAGTTAAGTCCTCTATTATTTCTTGCACTTCCATTTCTTTTCCACCATGCAGTCCCCAAGTGTCCGCATTATGGCAAAATTGACAGCGAAGCAGACAGCCTTGTGTAAAAACAACATATCGAATCCCAGGTCCATCGACAGTACCAAATGTTTCAATGGAATGAATTCTTCCCTTCATGTTTATACACCTCCTGTATAACAGTTGAAATCACAATACATATAAGGTAGAGGGGAGAGCAGCGACCTGCTCTCCATGTTTATTAGTTAACCTTGCAAAAAAAGCAGTACGCTTGTTATATTACATAGATTCATGGAAAGTCCGATTGATAACATCTAGCTGCTGTTCACGGGTAAGCTTGATAAAGTTAACAGCATAGCCTGAAACTCTGATTGTCAATTGTGGATACAGCTCAGGATGCTCCATCGCATCAAGAAGTGTTTCTCTATTAAATACATTAACATTTAAGTGGTGACCAGCTTTTATGCCATATCCATCTAGTATGGAGACAAGATTAGCTGACCGATCTTCCTCTTCCTTGCCAAGTGCCTTAGGAACAATAGAGAAGGTATTGGATATACCATCCAATGAAGAATCATATGGAAGCTTCGCTACAGATGAAAGTGATGCAAGCGTTCCTTTTGTGTCCCGTCCATGCATTGGGTTTGCTCCAGGGGCAAACGGTTCTCCTGCACGGCGTCCATCAGGTGTATTTCCAGTCTTTTTACCGTATACTACATTGGAAGTGATTGTAAGAATAGACATTGTATGCATGGAATTACGATATGTGGCATGCTTACGCAGCTTTTTCATGAAGCTCTCCACAAGGGAAACGGCAATACTGTCTACTCTATCATCATTATTTCCGTATTTAGGGAATTCACCATCTATTTCAAAGTCAGTAGCAATTCCAAACTCATCTCTGATTACTTTAACTTTTGCATATTTAATTGCACTCAAGGAGTCAGCAACAACGCTTAAACCAGCGATTCCAGTTGCCATTGTTCGCAGTATTTCGGAATCATGCAAAGCCATTTCAATTCTTTCATAGCTGTACTTATCATGCATATAATGGATAACGTTTAATGTATTGATATAGAGACCTGCCAGCCATTCCATCATTAAATCAAACTTTTCCATCACTTCACTGTAATCTAAATACTCAGAAGTAACAGGTGCGTAAGCCGGACCGACTTGCTCTTTTAATTTTTCATCCTTGCCGCCATTGATTGCATAAAGCAGACATTTTGCAAGATTAGCGCGTGCTCCGAAGAACTGCATTTGCTTTCCTATTTCCATTGCGGAAACACAGCAAGCAATTCCGTAATCATCGCCCCAATGCGGCTTCATAATGTCATCATTTTCATATTGAATGGAACTTGTTTGAATAGACATTTGGGCACAGAACTTTTTGAAGTTTTCCGGAAGCTGTGTGGACCAAAGCACTGTCAAGTTCGGTTCGGGAGCTGGTCCTAGATTGTCGAGTGTATGCAGAAAACGGAATGAGTTTTTTGTCACCAATGGTCTGCCGTCATTCGCCATACCGCCGATGGATTCTGTCACCCATGTCGGATCGCCGCTGAACAGTTCATTATAGTCAGGTGTACGAGCAAATTTCACAAGTCTCAGCTTCATGATGAAGTGATCAACAATTTCCTGAACCTGCTGCTCTGTAAGCAAACCGAGCTCTAAATCTCTTTCAATATAAATATCTAAGAAGGTGGACACTCGGCCAAGACTCATTGCCGCGCCATTTTGTTCTTTAATTGCAGCAAGATATGCCAAGTAAAGCCACTGAAATGCTTCTTGAGTATTTGCAGCAGGTTTTGATAGGTTAAATCCATAGCTTGCACCAAGCTCCTTCAGCTCCTGTAAAGCACGGATCTGCTCAGACAATTCTTCTCTCAGACGCATTGTTTCTTCTGACATAATGGAGCTGGTTGCTCTTTTATCCTTTTGCTTTTCTCCAATCAAAAAGTCTATACCATAAAGCGCTACCCTGCGATAGTCTCCAATAATCCGGCCTCGACCGTATGCATCTGGAAGCCCAGTAATGATTGCCGCTTTCCTTGCAAGCCGCATTTCGTCTGTATAAGCATCAAATACACCAGCATTGTGAGTTTTGCGATGCTTCGTAAAGAATTCCTCAAGATGCTCATCTGCTTTATAGCCATATGATTCGCATGCCTGTACAGCCATTCTGATACCACCATTAGGCTGAAAGGACCTTTTGAAAGGTTCATCTGTTTGGACGCCGACGATTTTTTCCTTTGTTTTGTCAAGATAGCCAGGTCCATGTGAAGTAATTGTGGAAGGGATATCTGTGTCAAGGTCATACACACCGCCCCTTTCCCGTTCTTTTTTCGAAAGCTCAAGAACTTGTTCCCATAGCTGCGTTGTTTCTACAGTAGGTCCACTTAAAAAATCAGCGCTTCCATAAAATGGTTTGAAGTTCTTTAAAATGAAGTCGCGAACATTTACTTCCTTTTCCCATGTGCCGCCTTTAAATCCATTCCAATAATTTGTTTCGAGCTTTTCCATGACAATTCACCTCGTTTTTTTATATAACAGAAAGAAAAGATGTTCCTAAAAACAATATAACAGATTTTAATGTGATTTATTTCACATAATTATGTATAAGTTAAGGCAATTCTGTGAATAAAGTGTGAACTCCTTTTATATCAGGTGTTGAAAGGGGGGAGAGGAATGAAATATTAGTAATGAATGGCAAAAGGAGAAGTGTATAACAAGTGGTTATTTGTTTAACTGTTATATAATAGTTTTATAAAAAAATCTAGTCTGTATTTATAAAAAACAACCGATTAGTTTTTTGTCAAAAGAGCATAATAAATTTAATAATGGTAAAAGCATGTAAAAAAGTTAATTTTTATTTTCCGCTTTGTGAATTTTAAGATATGATAAGAGAGTATATATTTTTTTACTCCATTTTATCATTCATTACTAAGCTTCTATTTAGAGTGTTTAAATGAAAATGGTAGATACTGCGGGTTTGCTTTATTATGTTTTACGAAACGGAAAAAATCTTCTTGAGGTGTTTTAATGTCATTTATTACAAAAGACCGGATAATGCTGCTGCTGAAAATACTTTTCCCGGTAACTTTGCTTTTGCTTGTATCCATGGAATTCCGAGATATGTTCGTTACAATTGATTTCGGACTATTGCTGAAATATATGGAAAAATTGAGTTATGGAACTCTTGCACTCATTATTATTTTGGGTTTTGTAGCACTATCTCCAATGTTTATGTACGATTATTACTTAAGTAAATACTTAAGCCTAGAAATACCGATGACACGTCTTACAAAGTATTCGCTTATTAGCAATTCCTTTTCAAACCTGCTTGGGTTCGGAGGATTAATTGGAATTGCTTTAAGATCCTATTTTTATAAGGAATATGAACCGGATAACAAAAAGCTGTTAAAAGGCGTCGCTTTTATCACCATGTTCTATTTGACAGGTGTGAGCTTCCTTACTTGGGTTATTTTGTACGACAGCTGGAAAATGCCGTTGATTCAAAATCATCATTGGCTTATGGTCACAACATTAGTGGTGTCAGCCATACTTCCGATTCTTATTATCAGTTATAAAATAAAAAAAACCAATTTACATAAGATTATCAAATCTCGTAAATTAGGGTTATCCTTACTAGTTTCGTCTATTTTAGAATGGAGTTTTATCTATTTTTATTTATATTGGCTTGCGTGCCTAGTGGACCTTCCTGTGTCAGGATGGGATTTCCTAAAGATTTTCCTTATTGCAGTTGGAGCAGGAATAGTAAGTATGATTCCAGGGGGAATAGGTGCATTTGATTTAGTATTTTTATGGGGATTTGAATACTTAGGAGTATCCACAGAAAAACTTCTTGTTGTCCTTCTTTTATACAGAATAGGCTATTACTTTATTCCGTTCTTTACGGGTTTAATTTTGCTAATTCAAGATTTATGGAAGAAATGGAATAGATATTGGAGCAATATTCCAAGGGTGGCTGTACAGAATGTAAGTCATTTCTTTTTAACTATTCTAGTGTTTCTTTCCGGAATTCTTCTGTTAATTTCAGGGGCGGTTCCAGGGATATTAGAAAGGCTTCAATTTACAGAACGAATTATAAGCCTGCCTGTCATGAATTTCTCCCACCACATTTCTGTTGGGACAGGTCTTGTGCTGCTTGGACTAGCGAGAGGTATTGAATACAGGGAGAAACGGACATACCATCTTACTTTATTCGTTTTGGCAATTGCGGCTGTCACCACGTTTCTAAAAGGCTTGGATTATGAGGAAGCAATTATTATTATAGTTGTTTTAATTTTACTTTTGCTGTCACGAGGAAAATTCTATCGAGAGAGCTTTGTGCTTACATGGGGGAAAATTATTTTTGATATTGTCGTTATTTCCTTTTTTACTTTTGGATACCTGCTACTTGGTTATTTAAATATGCCAACTAGTATCGCAAGTGTGCCGCAGTTTATGCGGCCATATGTTATAGACGATGCAAAAAGTCTTTTCTTAAGTGCTTGTGTTGCACTTTTTATCGCCTTATTTATCATTCTCATTGGTTATTGGATCAAGAAACCAAAGAGCTTACAGAAATTGTCTTCGAAAGAGGCAGAGGCAGAAATAATTTCCCATCTGGAAAAGTATAATGGGACAACATTAGCTCATCTAATCTTTCTGCATGATAAGTATATCTTTTGGAATAAAGATAAAGATGTTTTATTTATTTACGAGACATATGCAGATAAGCTCGTTGTTTTAGGAGACCCTGTCGGGGAAGAAAAAAGCTTTGTAAAGGCTGTTGAGGAGCTTTATGAAAGTGCTGATATTTACGGTTATACACCAGTCTTTTATCAGACAAGCCGGAATATGCTGCCGATTCTCCATGCTAATGGCTATGACTTTTTCAAGCTTGGAGAAGAAGGACATGTGGAACTAGCTGAATTTTCATTGTCAGGCAAAAAAATGAAAAATTATCGAGCATTAAAAAATAAATTTGATAAAGAAGGCTATACCGTTGAAGTATCTTATCCGAAACACGACCCACAGCTTTTAAACGAGCTGGAAAACATCAGCTACAGATGGCTTGGAGGCAGAAAGGAAAAAGGCTTTTCGTTAGGGTTTTTTGATAAGGATTATTTAAATACTTCCAGGCTTGTATTTGTCAAGGATCCGAATGGAAAGATTATTTCCTTCCTGTCACTTATGCCTTCCTATCAGTTGAGAGAAATGTTGTCCATTGATTTAATGAGAAGCTTGCCAGGTTCACCTTCTGGATCCATGGATTACCTATATTTACACACATTTGAATATTTGAAGGAAGCTGGAGTTGTCAGCTGTAATTTAGGGATGGCTCCTTTATCCAATCTTAGTCTATCTCGCTTTTCATTTATGAGTGAAAAGATTGCAGATCAGATTTTCAAGCATGGACATGTATTTTATCATTTTCAAGGCTTAAAGAATTTTAAAAACAAGTATTGTGACACATGGGAGCCTAAGTATTTAGGATACAGAAGAAAATCTTCCCTTCCATTCACATCAGCACAAGTTACAATGCTTGTTGCAAAAAGCAAAAGGAACTGAATGTCGATTCAGTTCCTTTTTTCATTTTCAAAATATAACTTAAATGGAAATAAAATGTATTTTAAGATATGATATTTTAGTAAACAAATAATAGAGATAGGAGAAAAGCATGATTTACCTTGTCATAATAATCATTATTACTGCAATTACTGTTCTCATTAATATGTATTTTTCTCATAACCGTAGAAAACAAATTTTTACTTTATGGGATAATAATAAAAAATTAAATCCTAGTGAAAATTACCATGAAACGTTTAAATTTTTCTATGAAAATGTAAAAGAAAGCAATGATGATGCAGGTATTGATGATATAACCTGGAATGACTTAAACATGACGAAAATATTTAATACTATCAACTATGCCTTTACATCAATTGGAGAAGAGATGCTCTATTTCAGATTGAAAGCAGCTCACAAACAGCATGTAATGGACGAAAAGATAATCGAAAAAATAAGCAATGACAGTCAATATAGGGTTAAGTTATCGTTAATTTTAGCAGCATTAGGCAAAGCGCCATATACTAATTCCTCTAAGCATATGTTTGAAAATCCTGATGTTAAAATAAATAAACTATTTTTTGTACTTAGTATACTTCCTTTAGTGGGCCTCGGTTTGATTGGAGTATCCCTTCATGCTGGTTTAAGCTTATTTTTCACTAGCGCATTAGTAAATTCCTTTTTGTTTTACATGAATCGTACAAAAAACGAGGCAGAGTTTGAAAGCTTATTTTATTGCATACATATCATTCTCACTTCAAGAAAACTAGCAAGGCTAAATAAGGACACAGACTTCTTAAAGAAAACTAGCAATTTAAAAAAAGCTCCGTTTATTAGTGTGTTACTGTTAAAAGATGATACGACTGGAACCAATATAATCCTCCATATAATGACAGTATTTAAAGCAATATTTTTACTAGAATATCTCGTTTTTCACTATATTATTCACTTATTACATCATAATAAAGATTTATATGAACTTGCTTGGAAAAAGACAGCGGAACTAGATTTTTTCTACTCGATCGCGATATGGAGAAAATCATTACCATACTATTGTGTACCCACATTTAATGGTGAAGGCTCATTCATTATTCATGAAGCCTATCACCCACTACTGAAAAATCCTGTTGGAAATGATTTTACCTTTCATAAAAATTGTCTGCTTACTGGTTCAAATGCTTCAGGTAAATCGACTTTTATGAAAACAATCGCTCTAAATATCGTTTTCTCTCAAGCTCTAAATACAAGTACGAGTAAACAAATAAATTTAACAAGAGGGCCAGTATATTCCACTATGGCAATGGCTGATGATATTGAAAAAGGTCAAAGCTATTTTTTAAGTGAAATTATAGCGCTGAAAAGAATTTTTGATACAGTTAATACAGACAAACAACCATTCTTATATTTGTTTATCGACGAAATTTTTAAAGGAACCAATACAGTAGAGAGAATTGCTGCTGCTGAATCTGTCTTAAATTATTTAAATGATTGTAAGCAAACGAGAGTAATGGCAGCAACACATGATATTGAATTAACAGAAATGCTTGCAAGTAAATATACTAATTATCATTTTAGAGAATATATTAGCAATGATGAAATTTATTTTGATTATTTAATAAAAGATGGTGCATCTAACACGAGAAATGCAATTGAACTATTACGGATTACTGATTTTCCAAAAAAGGTATATGATGATGCGCTGAAAAAAATAGCAGAACGAAGCAAATAGAAGATTGTTAAAGTGGTTTTGGACAAAAGTATTGGAGTAAAGGTTAAAACTGAACTATTCATCGATTATCGATTAATAGTTCAGTTTTTTTGTATTTCGGTTTTTATACATTTAGAATCTTGGTGAAATGGAGCGGTGGCTCATCTTCGCATGCGGAAAGGTGAGTGGATGGAGCGTTTTGAAACGAACTAATTTTAAAGCAAAACTCTTTGTATAATATCAAGCTTCATTGTAAAAAGTTGGTAAATTATATATTATTTTGTGTTTGGAAACATATATTTTGTTTTGTCTCAGATTTTTTTTCACAATTTAGACATAAAATTATTTAAGAATAGAAATTATGAGCAATTAAAACATATGATCGCTGTGCAATCAGGGGAATAATCTGGTAAAATAGTCATTAGTTTATAAGAAGATAGAAAATTAGGTGATTAACAAATGAAGATATTTACTGCCGTTCTCTTTTTGCTGTTGATGCTCGCTCCTGCAGCAGCACAGGCAGCAGATAAAGAGGAAGACAGGCTTGGTTTAAAAAGTGAATCAGCACTTTTGCTTGATGCGAAAACAGGCGCAATTATTTATGAAAAAAACGGCTATCAAAAAATGTACCCTGCAAGCCTTACGAAGATAGCAACTGCTATTTACGCAATCGAGAAGGGTTCTCTAGATGATGTGGTTTCTGTTAGTGAGCATGCTGCAAAAGAAGAGGGCACAAGTGTTTATTTGGAAAGCGGAGAGAAGGTCACACTTGAAAAGCTGTTAAATGGTATGCTTATCAATTCAGGAAATGATGCGGCAGATGCAGTAGCAGAATATTTGGACGGAAGTGCTGCGCAATTTGAACAAAATTTCAATGAATATTTAAAAAATGAAATTAAAGTGGAGGGAACACATTTTAAAAACCCAAGTGGACTATATGATGAGAAACATTTTACAACAGCATATGATATGGCACTTATCACAAAGTATGCGTTAAAAAATAAAGAGTTTCAGTCTATCTTCGGAACAAAGGAGTTAAACTGGGAGGGTTTATCATGGGATACAACACTTGTCACGCACCATCTCATGTTAAAAGGCGAGCTGCCTTATGATGGTGTAAACGGCGGGAAAACAGGTTATGTGGATCAGTCTAAACAAACGCTTGCCACATCTGCAGAGAAAAATGGGCTGCAGCTGATTGCAATTGTTTTAAAAGGAGACTGGAAAAAAGACGTTTATGAAGATACAGCAGCAATGTTTGATTATGGGTTCAATGGCTTTAAAAACGAATTTATGCCGCCTGGGAAGAAGTTCAGTACGGGTGGTAAGGAATTTCAGACTGAAAAAACAGAGCTTCTAACAGTACCAATTGATAACCATAATCCTGTTATTACCACTTCTGGCCAACTGCTGGTTCAGTCAAAAGCAGGGGACACAATTCAAACCATCCAGCTGCAGGAGATTACCCCACAAGAAATACAGCCAGTTAATGAAACCAAGACAGCTGTGGATGAACCTAACAACTGGAATGTTGCTGTAAAAACGACTATTGGCATGATTGTCCTGCTTATTGTTGTGGTAGCTGTTTATATGAATAAAAGAAGGCGGAGACACGCTGAGTAATGGCAGTTGTAAAGGGATTAAAAGTTATTTTGTCACTTTAGGAATATTTTGTAGGTAATTTGTATTAAGTCTTGGGTTGCGGTACACCGAGAGCAAATTCCTATAATTATTATATGAAGAAAATAAGTGCTGGGGAAAAAATAACCTGCTTAAACACGAATAATAATAATTTTATTTAAATTTGAGACAATGGAGCATGGAGTTATTTTATAGAGTATGGCTTTAAAAGCACTTCGTTCCATTGCGCTGCGGTCACTCGCTTACCGCGGGGAGGAAGCTGAGCCACTTCGTTTTCGCCTGCAGGGTCTTCCTTTCCTCTATTTCCCTTAGTAGTCGAGTGGCCTACATTCCATTCAACTAAATTTTTATTTATTGTATTTAAGCGGAAGAATATAAAAAAACCAAACTGTTATTAACCAATAGCGGTTAAATAGTTTAGTTTTGAATTAGACTTAAATACATATGTCATGCCATTTTTTTGAATAGATGTCAGCTATTTGTTTTTTCTTTACTTGGTGTATTTTTCCTAGTAGGTTGTTTTTTCTTACTAGGAATTAGGCTGCTTACAAATAAGCCTATGAAGATACCAAAGAATAGAATGGAAAAAAGATAAATTATAGTATTTTCGAAAATAGGTGAAATACTAACAATTGAGTCACGAACTTGCCATAAGCTAAAAACAATCAATAGAGCAACAAAAGATCCTAGTTTTTGTTTGTTTTTTTCTTTCATTTATTTAAAACTCCTTTAAGATCATGTTAACAAGATTTGAAGTGGAAATAAGAAAATAATACCACAGTTTTTTAATCTAAAGGATACATGATAAAAATTGAACGTGGATAAATAAAAATGGTTCCTGCCAAAGCAGGAACCATTTTTATTATCAATTACTTATACATTTCAGCTACTTGCTTTTGCAGCTTTGTATCTTCCAAGTACTCGTCATATGTTACTTGTTTGTCAACTAAACCGCTTGGTGTAATTTCGAAAATGCGGTTTGCGATAGTTGATACAAACTGATGGTCATGTGATGCGAACAGCAGGGAGCCTTTAAAGTTAATTAGGCCATTGTTAAGTGCTGTGATGGATTCAAGATCCAAGTGGTTTGTCGGTTCGTCCATGAGTAGAACATTTGAGCCGCTAAGCATCATTTTAGATAGCATGCAGCGCACTTTTTCTCCACCGGAAAGAACTTCAGGTTTTTTCAAGACCTCTTCTCCTGAGAACAGCATTCTGCCTAGGAAGCCTCGTAAGAAGCTTTCTGTTTGGTCATTTGGTGAATATTGACGAAGCCAATCAACAAGCGTTTGCTCATTGCGTGAGAAATACTCCGAGTTTTCAGCAGGGAAATAACTTTGTGAAGTAGTAATACCCCATTTAAATGATCCGCTGTCTGGCTCGATTTCTCCCATAAGAATACGGAAAAGCGTTGTTTTAGCTAACTCATTTTTTCCAACTAAAGCAATTTTATCATCCTTGTTCATGATAAAGCTGATATTATCAAGAACCTTCACGCCATCAATCGTTTTTGTAAGATTTTCGACACGCAATAAATCGTTACCGATTTCTCTTTCAGGCGTAAATGCTACATATGGATACTTTCTGGATGATGGTTTAATATCGTCCAAAGAAATTTTATCAAGCAATTTTTTTCTTGATGTTGCTTGCTTAGATTTTGACGCATTTGCACTAAAGCGGGCAATGAAGTTTTGCAGCTCTTTAATTTTTTCTTCTTTTTTCTTGTTTGCATCATTTGCCATTCTTGATGCTAATTGGCTTGATTCATACCAGAAATCATAGTTACCAACATAGATTTGAATTTTGCTGTAATCTAAATCAGCAATATGTGTACATACCTTGTTCAAGAAATGTCTGTCATGGGAAACAACAATTACAGTGTTTTCAAAGTTAATCAAGAACTCCTCAAGCCATTGAATTGCCCCAATGTCAAGGTGGTTGGTAGGCTCATCGAGTAATAGAACATCTGGTTGACCAAATAGTGCTTGTGCAAGAAGTACCTTAACTTTTTCAGAACCGCTGATGTCTGCCATCTTTTTAGAGTGCAGATCCTCATTAATTCCTAAGCCTTTTAAAAGGATTGCAGCTTCAGATTCAGCTTCCCAACCATTCAATTCTGCAAACTCACCTTCAAGCTCAGCAGCCTTCATACCATCTTCATCAGAGAAATTTTCTTTCATGTAAATGGCATCTTTTTCTTTCATTACTTCATACAGTCTTGTATGACCCATAATAACTACTTGAAGCACTTCATGCTCTTCGTATTCAAAATGGTTCTGTTTCAAGATTGCAAGTCGTTCGCCTGGACCAAGTGACACGTTTCCAGATTGAGCTTCAAGCTCACCGGAAAGGATTTTTAGGAAAGTTGATTTGCCGGCACCATTTGCCCCAATCAAACCATAGCAGTTTCCTGGTGTGAATTTAATATTAACATCTTCAAATAATTTACGATCGCCATATCGAAGACCAACATTGCTAACTGTTATCATTTATATTTTTTCCTCCAAAATACAATATCCATAAAATTATACCATTATTGACATGTAAGAAGCTAATTTTTATTGAAATTCTTATCCAATTCATTTATGTTCAACTCAGTGTCTTTTTTTGTAGAGTTTTTTATTGGAGTTTTTTTATAAAAATAAAGGGAATTGTTCTATTATAATAGAATATGATTTGTAAGCGTTAAAATGATTAAAAGGAGTTTTGCGGGCTTGTAATCGGGAATACGTAAATATCTATAAAATTTTATTAAACGTTCATATTTTTTTCATATATTTTCAGTACAATACATATAACAGGACATAAAGGAGTAGATATAAATGGCTAGAAAACAGCTTGTTGATTTAGTAAATAAAATGAAAAAATCAGGCATTAAAATAAGCTTCACTAAACCTAGATCACATTTAATCGTTCCAATCCGACAATCGACAAAATTAACATCCTCAACAACACATTAATAACCAATAAGAAAACATGTTCCATTATAGATTTCGCTATTGCTATCCTAAAGATAGTAATAAGCGATACTAATGTGAAACATGTTTTTTTAATTAACTAATTAAAATATGTATTTGCTACTGCATAGCTTGCATGTTTTTCATTCCAAGATAATCGAATTACTATTTACATCTAAGCTTTAGCTCAACCGGAAAAGGAAGTAAGTGCAAGTGCTATCATTAGACCAGCACAACTAATGAAGCCTACAACTGGACCGCCCTTTTGATATGCTTCAGGAAGCATAGTGGAGCATACCATTGCAATTAATCCTCCTGCCCCAAATGCTTCTATACTTGCGATAACTATCTCTGATGCATGTGCTAAAAAGGAGTAGCCGATTAAACTGCTTAGTGCGGAAATTAGGACAACGCTTGACCAAAGCAGAAATATTCTTCTTTTTTGATAGCCGTCCTTTTTTAAGCCGACAGTGGAGGAAAGCGCCTCAGGAAAGTTGCTTATAAAGATTGCGACGATAAATAGTATGTCCACATGATTGCTTGCGATTAAGCTTAACCCAATAATCAATGATTCTGGAATAGCATCCATCAATGTACCAATGAAAATAGCGATACCAGAATGTGCAGCAGTATTACCGCTCGATCTTTTTCTGTCTGTGCCGCCTTTTTTGTAAAGTATTAGTTCAATTACGGTGAACAGTAATGCTCCGCCAAGAAAAGCAATAGCCGTCCTTTTTATCCCACTCTTTTCCATTGACTCCATTAGCAGGTCAAATGATGAAGCTCCTATTAACACTCCTGTTCCGAGTGCCATAAGATAGGCGTTTACTTTAGCAGGTATATTATATATAAGGCCGATGATACTCCCGAACATTAAAGACAAACTTGCAACAGCACCCCAAATTGCAGCTTCTAACATAGATATAAGCTCCTTATTGGTTTTTTTCTGTAAATTTATTTTGATGATTTCAGCAACTGATATATAATGGAAAAAGCAAAGGAGACAATATTTAAATGAAAACACAAAAACAACTTTATATTCTGCAATGCTTTTATTTTTTTGCCTTTTTTGGCAGTGGCAGCATCGCACCGCTGCTAAGTGTTTATTTAAACAAATCAATCGGTTTATCTGGCTTCGAAATTGGAATTATTATGTCGATAGGACCGGTAGTGACAATATTCTTTCAACCCTTTTGGGGTATACTTTCTGATAAAACAAATTCACCAACAGCCATTCTTAAATTATGTGCATTTTTTGCCGGATTATGCGGTTTAGGGTATTTGTTTATCGACCAGTTTGTCTGGATTTTTGTGATTGCAACAATGATTGCTGTTTTTCAAAGCGCGATTGTTCCGATATCTGACAGTATTACAATTAAATATACAAGTGAACACAACTTAGATTATGGTAATGTCAGAATGTACGGAGCGCTAGGGTTTGGGATTGCTGTTTTTATAATGGGAAGATTGTCTGAAATAGCACCAAGCATCATCTTCCTTTCCTTTTTCGCCGCATTGCTGATTTGTTCCTTTGCAACTGCGATGATACCGAAGGAGAAGGCTGCTGCTAACGGAAATCCATTAAAAGGGGCAAGTAAGCTTTTAATACATAAAAAATACATGCTGTTTTTGATTATTACCTTCATGATTTTTAGTCCTAATTTAGCGAATAATACTTTCTTTGGTCTATTTGTGGAAGGCAGCGGTGGCACCTATACAGGGATTGGCGTAGCGTTTTTAATTGCTGTATTGTCAGAGGTGCCATTCATGAAAATTGCAGGTGCCTGGATCAGAAAATTTGGTTTGCTAGAAATCACATTATTTTCTGGCATTATTTCGCTAGTCAGATGGATTTTTTATTTTACGGAGCCAAATTTAACGCTCATTTATGCAACAGCTTTTCTGCAAGGTTTTGGCGTTGGTTTGTTTATACCTGCTGGTCTACAGTACATAAGAAAAATCGCTCCTGCACATATGATTGCAACGTCCATAACCTTCTATTCTGCTATTGGAAATGGACTTGGCAATTGGTTTAATACTTTTATTGGGGGCATAATTTTCGATCATTACAGTATTTTTTATGTGTATTTGTTTTTTAGTTTGTTGACAGTTATCGGACTTGGATTAAATGTTTTCTTGCTTCGTTTGGAAAAGCAAGAGGCACTTATAAATAGTAAGTTAAACGAAACCCCATCATAAAAACGTGGAAAAACCGCCACTTCTTAAGAAATAAATCTTAAGAAGTGGCGGTTTTTTGCGCTTTTAAAAAGGGAATTTTAATTTTCCGCTCCTATCATAGGGAGGCTGTCCATACTTTTTGTTAGCTTGGACATAAGATATAAGGAAATAAGTGGAGGTGGAAAGCACAATGAACAATTATTATAACCAGTGTTCAAAAGGTATTGGGAAATGTGTTCGCATTCGTACACATAATGGCACTGTGCATACTGGAATCATTGATCGTGTTACTTCAAATAAGGTTTTTATTAGACCTTTGGGTGGCAGAAGAGGGTATGGCGGGTTCGGTTTAGGTTATTACAGAGGCTATGGTCCAGGCTGGGGCTGGGGTGCAGCTGCTGTTGGATTTTCTTTTGGATTAATTGCAGCACTTGCATTTATTCCGTTCTTTTAAGTCAAAAACAGGCGATTTCTTTCTTGTAAAGAAGTTGCCTGTTGCGCTTCTACATATTACGCAACAAATGATTTTCGCTAAAAAAATAAAAAATTGAAATTCGCCCATTCAAGACAACCTGTATCTACATAATATGCTTATGTGCATGAGGGAGGTGGATTAAATGAGTGGTGAACATACAGCAGGATTTGGTGGAGGCTTTGCTCTCCTTGTAGTGCTATTCATTTTATTAATCATTGTAGGATCTAGTTATGTTGGTTTTGGTTATTAATTAATATAAAAAAAGAAGGAGTGTTTTATAAATGGCATACGGATTTGGTGGATACGGTTATGGAAGTTCTTGCGGTTGCGGAGGATACAGCTACGCAGCACCTGTTAGCGGTGGATATGGTAGTGGCGGATTTGTATTAATCGTTGTACTATTCATTCTATTAATTATTGTTGGAGCAGCTTGGCTGTAATATTTAAATACACGGAGGCATAAGCATTTCGCTTATGCCTTTTCATTTGCATGCAAAAGTCCTATGCAAATAATATCTGTGTTAACATAGTTATTTCATTATATAATGTGAATAGAAGTTAGCATTTTGACAATATCGCTACTTTGTAGGTTATAAGATGAGTTATTTAAAATAAGCTTTTGGATAGAAAGGCTTTCATAAATTTCTAACTCTAGTTTTTTTCTAGCCTGAAGAACCTGTATTGTTCCATCAATCCCATGCAACTGATGCTTTTTTCCAAAGCCTTGCTTTGTGTAATAATCAATAAATCCTGTTGACCAGTCTACAGGTCTTTCATTATATGCTTTTAGAAAAGAGCTTTTCACATCCTCCTGGCTTACATAAAGTAACACTGGGTTTAATTTATAAATAATTTCCTCCAAAAGAGCAATATGTTTTATCAATCTATCCTGTACTTCAGCCCATTTGACCATCCCGATTGTTAACGGATTTTGCAAAAATGAGCATTCAAAAATATAAATTTTATCATTCTGCCATGCTGTTTCTGCAAAATCAGCCCATTTCTTAACAGCTAATGCTGCATACTGTTCAAAAGGCAGTTCGTATATGTCATGTTTGAAGATGAAGGAAAAGTCCATGTTTGTATATAAGTCATTGTCTTGATTCATTAACTTCCTGTAAGGAAAAAGGAATAAACCGCTGTTATACTCTACATTGGAATGAAGGATTTTTTTGTTAACGAAATTATTTTCAAGTAAGCCCCATTCTGAATGTGAGAAGCAAGCAACTCCATCATAATCAGCAGGGTGGTCGAGGTTTCCCTCAAGAAACAATTCACTTTTTATAGGATAGTTTTGCAAAATTTCATAAATAGTTGATGCAGTAGTTGATTTACCACTGCCAGGCAACCCTTCTACAATAATCAGTTTTGTATTCATATCTTCAGCCCTTTTCTATTAATATTTCAATCAAAGGGTAGCATTTGAGGCAACTTCCAAAATGATCACTCACGCATTCACCTCAATAACTTAATAGAAGGATATTCTCTATATGAAAGAAAATTCCTTCTGGAAGCTGTTTTTTTCGTTTGAAGATTTACATTAATTTGTCGACTTATTACATACAAAAAAAATGTTACAATGGAAGTAACGAAGTTTTGCTTTTAATAGGAGGATTAATATAAATGTTTGAAAAAGCATTATCGGTATTAAAGGAGTATTTTGGATATGATACCTTTAGACTAGGGCAAGAGGAAGTAATACGGCAAATTCTGCAAGGAGATAACGTAGCTTGTATTATGCCGACAGGTGGAGGGAAATCAATCTGCTATCAAGTACCAGCGATGATATTCCCAGGTGTAACGCTCGTTGTTTCACCCCTTATCTCCTTGATGAAGGATCAGGTCGATTCTTTAACAGAAGCAGGTATTCCTGCAACCTTTCTGAACAGTACATTGGATTCCTTTGAAGCTTCCAAAAGAATGGAAGATTTGAAGAGGGGGAAATATAAAATTTTATATGTTGCTCCAGAAAGATTAGATGGGGACTTTTTCATTGATTTGCTGAATGACCTCGAGATTCGATTCATAGCAATTGATGAAGCCCACTGTATTTCCCAATGGGGACATGATTTTCGTCCAAGCTATTCAAGATTAGGGCAATTAATCAGAAGGCTTGAGAAACGGCCGATTGTGGCTGCACTAACTGCTACAGCAACCCCTGTTGTTAAAGAGGACATTTGTGCACAACTAGAAATACCTGTTGAAAATACAGTCATAACTGGGTTTGAACGAGATAATTTATCCTTCTCTGTCGTCAAAGGGGAAGATAGACATCGATATATTGAAGGATTTCTAAAAAACAATAAAGAAGAATCGGGAATTATTTATGCTGCGACAAGACAGGATGTCGAAAGGCTTTATGACCGTTTAACGAATAAAGGTTTTCTCGTGGCTAAATATCATGGTGGAATGAGTGACAAAGCAAGAGAGGAACAGCAACAAAAATTTATTAATGACGATTATCAATTGATGATAGCTACAACAGCCTTTGGTATGGGGATTGATAAAAGTAATATTCGGTTCGTCATTCATTATCAGCTCCCGAAAAATATGGAAGGCTACTATCAGGAAGCTGGCCGTGCCGGCAGGGATGGACTTCCAAGTGAATGTATTCTTTTATATTCTGCACAGGATATCCGTATTCAGCGGTTTCTCATTGATCAGACAACACATGATTCCGCTAAACAGGAGCAGGATTTGGCTAAGCTGCAGGCAATGATTAATTTTTGTCATACAGAGGATTGCCTCCAAAAATATATTCTTCACTATTTTGGGGAGCAAACAGAGCAGAAATGCGGAAGATGCAGCAACTGTAAGGATGAAAGACATGTTGTTGATGTGACAGTTGATGCCCAAAAAGTACTTTCCTGTATGATGCGTATGGGCGAAAGATTTGGAAAAACAATGGTCGCCCAAGTGTTGACAGGCTCCAAAAACAAAAAGATAATCGACTTTTCCTTAGATAAAGTAAAAACATATGGAATTATGAAGGAACAGTCTGCTAAAGACGTTAGTGATTTCATTGAATTTCTTATATCGGAAAATTATATTGCTGTCAGCAGTGGCTCCATGCCAATTCTAAAGGTTGCACCAACAGGGAAGGAAGTGCTGCTTCAGCGCAAACAAGTGCTGAGAAAAGAACAGGCTATAGCGAAGGTTATTGTAGAAGATAATGATTTGTTCCAGCGTTTAAGAATGATGCGGAAAAGCCTTGCAGACAGCGAGGGAGTTCCTCCGTTTGTTATATTCTCTGATCAGACGCTTAAGCTCATTTCCAGTCAAAAACCAGGAAACGAAGAAGAGCTGTCTAATATAAAAGGGATAGGGGATCATAAGCTACAAAAATATGGCGGAATCATTCTTGAGACACTGCAGTCATATAAACAGGAGAATCCTGAAGACTGGGAAAATAAACAGGAGGTCTCAAGTACAGATACGAGCATGTTGCCGAAGAAAAAACAGAAAACAGAAAACTCTCACTTAGTTTCTCTGGAGTTATTGCAAGCTGGCTTGGATATAAAACAAATTGCAGAAAAAAGGGCTATGACTCCTATCACTATCGAAAACCATTTGCTGAGATGTGATGAAGAAGGAGAAGTAATTAATTGGAGTCAATTTTTATCTCTGGATGACCAGCAGCAAATAGAAGAAGTGTTAGAACAGGGTGAAACTGATAAGCTTAAACCTATTAAGGAACAGCTTCCGGCACATATCAGTTATTTTCAAATAAAGATAGCACTCGTGCTATTTGCCAGAAAACAAAAGATATAACAAAAGGAGAAGCAGATTTGCTTCTCCTTTTGTTTTACTGTGATTGTAAAATTTGTTCTACTTGAACAACTATCTTTTGATATGCCTGATCAAAATCGGCAGAAGCGTCAAAGGTTGCTTGGGCTTGTGTATTATTTCCTCCGCCTTTGCCGTTTGTTCCGGCCAAAATTTCCTTCATTAGCGCTCCACAGGAAAAAGAAGGGCTGCCATTATGTTGTATTAATATTTTCTTATCTAATGCTGAAGCAAACACAATTGTATAACTATTGTCTTTCATAATAGTCTTGGCAAGCAGCTGCAAATCCTTAAGAGATTTGTCTTCAAAAGTTGCAGAAATTACAGGGCTGTCCGTGCTGCTAGTTAACCTTTCAGCTAAAAAGTTTGCGTTTTCTTGTTTGAGTGCTTCAAGCTCATTATTAACGAATTTCTTTTCTTTTTCTAATTTATCAATTCGATCTGCAAGCATGTCCTTATTTGTACGGAACTTGTCACTGAGCCCGTTTAATATAATTTGTGATGACTGATAATCCTTGATTGCACGATGCCCGCACAAAAAGAATAGTCTTGTTTGACCGCGATGATTTTCTGTTTTTATTAGTTTAATCAAACCAAGTTCACCAGTATGAGAAACATGTGTTCCAGCACAGGCTGAATAATCAAATTGATCGATTTCAACTATTCTAAGGTTGCCAGTCACAGAAGGAAGCTTTCTTAATGGAATGGAGGAAGCTTCATCGTTTGATACAAAATATGTTTTGATTTCTTTGTTTGCAAATATGTATTTGCTGCAAAGTGCTTCTATTTCTAGTAGGTCTGTTTGGGTTAGCTTTTCTATTTCAATGTCAATTGTAGTGTAGTCATTGCCTAAGTGGAAGCTAACTGTTGGGATGTTTTTCCATTCATGCAGGACAGCAGAAAGTAAATGCTGGCCAGTATGCTGCTGCATATGATCGTATCGTTTCTCCCAATCCAGCCTGCATTCAGCTATTTGTCCAACAATTTGTTGTTCTACTTGGTGAAGAATTGTGCCATCTTCCTGCTTTTGCACATCTAATACCTTTACACCATTTATTGTGCCTGTGTCTGCAGGTTGTCCGCCGCCCTCAGGATAAAATCCGGTATTTTCCAACAGGACATATTCCTTGTCGTTATTATGTATTGTTTTTATAACATTTGTTGTCCATGAAGACGTGTAAGGGGAAGTATAAAACAATTGGTTCGCCATCGTGCATTCTCCTCAATTGGTAATTTATTTTGAAATCATCATATCATATTTGTCTGAATTTATCGCACTATGTAAAATGTTTGGCTCCGAAAATTTTACTGGTAGGCGTTTTAATTCCTCAAATTTGTTTAATTACCTATAAAATACAGCTTTTTTGTACATAATAAACAAAAAAGGGGGCTACAACATGTTTTTTAACAGAAAAGGAATGGAAGATAAGCCTGAAGAAGTATTATTAAACATGGAAGTATATGCATGTAATTCTTGCAATGGCTGGATGCGTAAGGATTTTGCAACAGAGGATTTAAAATGTCCACTATGTGGCAATGAAACGTCAATGGAAATGAGAGAATTACCGCAAATTAATAATTAATTAAAAAGACCCCATTTTATTGGGGTCTTTTTTTAGGGGGGTGGAATCTTAAAAGTAATTGTCTATTTCATCTTGATACATTTGATTGTATGCACTTGTTGCATCAGACTCCGATTGGAAGAGTGCATCATCATCTTCAATCGTATGAAATGTGTCGTTTAAAAATAATGCTAGTGCATTAGGGTCTTTTGGATGCTGCACTATTTCTGCTGGCTTCACATTGGAAACCGATGGTGTATGTGGGTTATGGTAGATAACATATACTTCGTCACCAAGTTGAAGGTCTTTTGGGTCTACTGTGTCCATAGTTAGTCTCCTTTTTATTAAGAGTTGTCTCGTTGTTGTCCGATTTCTTTTTCGGCAATGAAGCTGTTGGCTGATTCAAGTCTGGCGAGCTCGTCGACTGAATCTCCGCGATCTTTTGTATGAAGGTGTTGATTTATTTCATTTTCTTGCGTTTTTTTCATGTTATCTTCTCCTTTAAAAACAGTGTTTGTAAGTAGAAGGATATTTATAATGGAAAATGACAGCAAAAAAGCAGCTATCGTATATAGCTGCTTCTAAAAACCTAATTAGTAAAGTACATTTTAGTTAAAGCTGTCTGCTAGTTCGTCAACTAATGTGCCGACATAGGCAACAGCTTTTTTGATTGCATCTGGTTTTGACATATCCACGCCTGCATCGTTCAGCAATTGTAGTGGAGTTTTTGTTCCGCCTGCACGAAGGACGTTGAGCCATTTTTCGACTGTTTCTTGGCCGTTTTCCCGAATGCTTTCTGCGACTGCTGTTGATGCTGTCAGACCTGCAGAGTATGTGTATGGGTATAATCCCATATAATAATGTGGCTGGCGCATCCATGTCATATGGTCCTGCTCTGTTATTTCAACAGAATCTCCCCAGAATTCCTTTAAGATATTACCTTTAACATCATTAAAGACGCTTGCTGTTAATGGTGTACCTTCTTCAGCGAGCTTGTATACTCGGCGTTGGAATTCACCTTCCAGTAGATGTGTAACAAAATTATGATAATAAGTGCCCAAGAGCTGAAGAATTGTCCAGCGTCTCATTCTAGTGTCATCAGTACTTGCAAGCAGATAGTCTGCAAGCAGCATTTCATTCATAGTTGATGGTGCTTCAATAAAGTAAGTTGATGGCCGTGTATTTATGATTCTTTGGTTTTTGTTTGCCAAGTAGAAATGACCTGCATGACCTAGCTCATGTGCCAGCATAAAAGCACTTCTCATTGTATTGCCCCAAGTGATTAAAATAAATGGGTGAGAGCCATATGGGCTTGAGCAAAAAGCACCTGTGGATTTTCCTACATTATCTGCTAAGTCAACCCATCTTTCTGTTAAAGCCTTTTTCATGATTTCCGAATATTCTGGTCCCATCACCTTCAGGGCTTCCAAAATAGTTTCACTAGCTTCCTCATAAGTTGTCTTTGGATTGAAGTCAGGATCTAATGGTGCCTTTAAATCACAGAAAAGCATCTTATCTAACCCTAATTGCGTCTTTTTCAAATCAGCAAATTTTTTCATTATCGGTGCAAGCTCGTTAAAGATGACACTGATTTGATTATGATACATTTCTGTTGTTACTTCCTGTGGCTCCAATAGCATATCTGTGACCGAGGCATAACCGCGAATGTTTGCAATGGTCACTTGTTTTTTTACTTCTGTGCTGTATGCTGCAGCGATTGTATTATTATATTTAGATAAACTATCTGTGAATGATTTATAAGCTTTTCTTCTAATGGAAGGATCTGGAGAGAACTCATATACATCCTCAAACAAGGCGAAGGATACAGGTAACTCGTTGCCGTTATCGTCTTTAATTGAAGCAAAGCTCATATCTGCCAATTTACTGTTTTGGTACACTAAATAAGGAGAGGCGTGAATTTGTCCTAAAGATGCAAGTACTTTTTCTGTTTCACTCGACAATGCATACTTTTTAGCAGACAGAATTTTTTTTATATTTCGCTTATATACCTCAAGCTCTGGTTCTTCCTCAAGGAATTTCTCTATTAACTCTTCTGGCATCTCGAGAATTTCAGATTGAATGAAGGAAAGAGTGCCGTTTACTTTTGCGTTTAATGCAGCAAAAAGGGAGGAGTTCGCTTGATTTTCAGGATTTGTTCCATCTTCTGATTGCTTTAAGGAAGCATATGTACTAATCAGAACTAGCTTCTCAAGTAAAGCTTCTTGAGCCTTCAAGCATTCAAGAAGGGTGGAACTGCTAGTATGCAGTTTTCCTTTAAAACTTTCAAATGCCGGAATGCTGCTTTCCGCCTGTTTCAGCGCTGCTTTCCAGGCTTGTCCATCAACAAAAAGGTCTTCTACCTTCCATTTCAATGCTTCTGGCACATCTTTACGAAATGGCCTTGTTTGTTTTGTTATTTGCAATATAATTCCTCCCCAATTATGGTATTTAGTGATACGAAATGATTATATCACATTATTTAGAATAGTAAGTATTTATTTGATTTTGGAAACTTTAAGCACATTAAACATTATTAATTAATCAGAAAGGACCATTTCCATTGAAAGATGGAGAAAAACACTTTCATCTATATTACATTTCCATTACAATCATAAGTGTTGTTAAATTGTCATAAACTTTTCATTTTTAATTTTTAAAATGGTATGGGAGGAACAATTTTGTATAACTCCATTCTAGTATTTATTAGCATTATTTTAATTTATATGGCTAGTTACACTTCATTCGATTTGTTTCAACTCGTTAAGGCGTCTGAAAAGAATAGCCGGTTTTTATTTTTAGCGAGCACTTTTTCGCTAGGTTTTGGTTTTTGGGTTATGAGCTTTGTTATTTTGATGGCCAATAATATATATGCAACAGCAACCTATGATATCCCAATCGCAACATTATCTATGCTAATTGGAATATGTTTTGCAGGAATGGCCTTTTATTCTATGCTGGACAAAGAGAACAATAAGCATCGGATTTATGTTAGCAGTTTGTTTTTCAGCTTTTCGATGCTGTCAGTATTTGTATTAGGATTATATTCAATCGGAAATACCGTTCAAGCAGAAAATATCCCCGCCATTATTATTAGCTTTCTATTATTATTCAGTGGCTTTTGCTTTTCTGTTAAATTATCTTTTTATCCTAAAAAGAATTCTAGGATAAAACAAAGTATTATAAGACCATTTTGCAGCTTCATAATCACAAGTGTTTGTTTTGTCAGTCATCTGATTCTCATGTTCGGCATGACACCAATCAAATATGATCCATCTCATTACGATGACAGCTTTATTGTATATGTCGTATTATTTATTACTATCTTGATTCTTGGTGGACTAATAGGAACAAGTACATTGATACGGGAGAAGCTGGCAGTAAATGATATAAATGTTCGGGACATGCAGCATGCTTTAGATGAATCGTCCATCGTAGCCTTTACAGACAAAAATGGCATGATTACATATGTAAATGATAAATTTGTCGAGATATCTAAATACAGCCGTTCTGAATTACTTGGGCAAAACCATCGCATCATTAATTCTGGCTACCACTCACCAGAGTTCTTTAAGGAACTGTGGAAAACCATCAGCTCCGGGAACATTTGGAAAGGAGAAATCCGCAATAAAGCAAAAGATGGCAGTCATTATTGGGTTGATACCGTCATTGTTCCATTTATGAACAAAAAGGGTGAACCATATCAATATGTATCCATAAGAAGAGATGTTTCAGAACAGAAGCAGGATCAATTAAGAATAAAGGAAATGGTCCAGGAGGTAAGCGATATAAAGTTTGCTCTTGACCAATCGAGCATTATTGCTTTTACAGATAAACGTGGAATCATCTCGAATGTGAATGATAAGTTTTGCCGTATATCAGGATACACTTCGGAAGAATTAATCGGGCAAACACACCGAATTGTCAATTCTGGTTATCATTCAGCCGCTTTTTTCGAAGAGTTGTGGAATACCATATCTAACGGAAATGTGTGGAAGGGAGAAATTCGTAATAAAGCGAAAAATGGCTCCTACTATTGGGTAGATACCACTATTATTCCTTTCATGGATAAGCAGAACAAACCCTTTAAATACTTAGCTATCAGAAATGATATTACGGAAAAGAAACGGACAGAGGAAATTCTTCATCGTCAAGATAAGCTTGCTGCTGTTGGTCAGCTTGCCGCAGGCATAGCTCATGAAATTCGGAACCCATTGACGTCCATTAAAGGGTACACGGAATTTTTGAGTATGGATGAAATAGATAAAAGCAGGCAGGAATTGTTTTCAATCGTTTTAGAGGAGATTGAGCGTGTCAATTCAATCGTTGAGGAATTTATGGTGCTTTCTAAACCAACAGCTGCCAGTCTGCAGAAAAAGGAAATTATTCCGATTATCACTAATGTTCTTTCTGTTTTGGATTATCAATTAAGAAAAAGCAAGATAAAGACACAGTTAACCTTTGATGATAGTGAATCATTAGTAGAGTGTGATGAAAATAAGCTTAAGCAGGTTTTTCTTAATTTCATTAAAAACGCTGTGGAGGCCATGCCAAATGGCGGAAACTTACTAATAACTGTTAAATCGTCTGAGGAGATAAAAGTTGAAATCAAGGATACTGGAGTCGGGATGACAGAAGAACAGCTCCAAAAAATAGGTGAGCCATTCTTTACAACAAAAAATGATGGAACAGGTTTAGGTTTACTTGTTAGTTTTAAGATTATTGAGAGCTTTAAAGGGAAAGTATATATAGAAAGTGAAAAAAACAAAGGTACATCCTTCCATATATCATTTCCAAAAGCCAATGACACTCTAGGTGAATAAACCTATTAATTTCAATATACTTCCAAAAGGGTAAGAACAAGGATATATAATTTTATACTATTCTGACAATTAGACTTGTAACTGTTAAGGCTTTGTCATATTAGTAATGGAATTGGTATCTCCTTGTTCTTTTTATTTGCGCATTTCATGTTAAGATAATACCCGTTAGCTTGTTTAAGCTAGTTAGGAGGTAAAAAGTAAATGAAAAAATTATTATCATTTATTGCATGCGCAACAATTGCCACTTCCATTGCGACTGAAGCGAAGGCGGCAGAAGTCACAGTTAAAAAGGGAGACACACTTTGGAGCATATCCAAAGACTATGATGTTTCCACAGAAGACATAAAAACTTGGAATGACCTTGATTCTGACATAATTAAAGTAAACGATACATTAGATCTCCAAGTGGAGAAAACTCATAAAGTTAAAAAAGGCGACACTCTTTGGAGTTTAGCGAAGGATAACGACAATACAGTTGATGATTTAATGAAGTGGAATAAACTCCCTTCTGAAAAAATCTATGTCGGTGAAGAACTGGTTGTCGATAATGGCATGGAGAAAAAAGATGCTGACAGCGCAGTGAAAGAAGAAAGACAAGAAGAAAAACAAGAAGAAAAACAGGAAAAAAAGGCAGTGAAAACAGCTTCTGCACCAGTTGAAAAAGACGATTCTGGCAATGCAGAAACAGTAACTGTTTCAGCTACAGCCTATACAGCGGACTGTAAAGGTTGTTCTGGTATAACAGCAACAGGTATAGATCTGAAGGAAAATCCTAATAAAAAGGTCATTGCAGTAGATCCAAAGGTCATTCCACTTGGTTCAACCGTATATGTTGAAGGCTACGGAAAGGCAGTAGCAGGCGATACTGGTGGAGCAATTAAAGGAAACAAAATTGATTTATTTATGTCTTCTGAAAAAGATGCTTTAAACTGGGGAAGAAAACAAGTTGAAGTCAAAATCATCGACTAATAAGGTTAAAAAAAAGGATAGCATGCCGCTATCCTTTTTTTGTGCTTATTTCTTTTCCTTCTCATTTGTTTTAATGAAAAATTTTTGTACGGGAATAACTATCGATTTTAAATTGTCCTCGAACTTTGCAGCTAAAAATTCTATTCTTTCAAAAATAACTTCTTTTAAATAATCCATTTGTCTCGACAATTTGCTGATTTTCCCATCTGTATCCTCGACTTTTTCTAAAACAGTCTTTTGGAATATTTCTTGAAGCTCTAATTTTTCTTCGATATGCTGCTGTGTTTCTTCCGTTTGATTTATTTTTTCCTGTAAGGCAGCTGTGCTTTGTTTAAAATCCTCGAGCGTTTCTGTAAGATTACTGATTGCCTTATCCTGAAATACGAACTGATCGAGAATGGCAGTATGAACATACTGCTCATCTGAAAGCTTTTGGGCATTTTCCTTTGCTAATTTTTCTGCAGCATGAGCAGATTGAAGAACAGCCTTTATATGATCCTGATTATTTTTTGTTTCTTCTAGAACCTGATTAGATACGTTTCCCTGAATGTAAAGTAATTCCTCGAGATGCTGCAGCTTTGCTGCTTGTTCTTGCGTATTATTATTAGCTTGCAAATAAATATCCTCTAATTTCATCTGCAGCATTTCATTTTTTGATTGTTGTTCTGCCATATATGCCTCTAAATAGTTGTACTGGAAAACAGTTTGCGAAGTAGCTGCCGTTATATTTGTCTCTGGCAAATAAACGGGTGAACTTTGTTTAACATCAGGCAAATTATTTCCTCCTCTTTTTTCGTATCATTACAGCTTATGAACAAATGTTTAAAAAGGTTGCAAGAGAAATAGTCTGAATAAAAGGCTTGGACTAAACTAGAGAACAAGATGTCCGATATAAAGATGTACTATTTATATTGGGAGGTAACATATGTCTTTAAAAAATAAGATGATTGGCATAACAAGCGTAATCATCATTGTGCTTATAGCAGCATCCAGCCTTTTGCAGTTTGTTGAAACAAATAAGCTAAAACAAAATACGGACTTAGTTATACAGCAATTGGAATCAAATTCAAAAAAAGATGTAGAATCAAAACTGACTGGGCTGTCGACGGAAATTTCTCAGCATGTTGTAGTTTTGGAGCAGCAATTAGATGAAAGTATGGCTAATGCTGCATACACACTCCAACAGATTGATGCCCAACGTAATGTTTCAAACGAGGATTTGAAACGAATTGCCAAACAAACGGAAATGACCGATTTTTTATTGACCAATGATAAAGGGGTGTTCACCCATTCCACGGATAAGACTTCCGTTGGTTTTAACTTACTTACCTTCGATCCAAATGTAAAAGGACTTATAACAGGTGATATGAAAATGTTGGAGGGGCCTTTAACAATTAAGAAAGAAAATGGGGAGATTTTTAAATTCACCTCTATTCCGAGACTTAACGGTAAAGGAATATTGGAAGTCGGACGTAATGCAGAAGTATTTGAAGACTCTCTTTCAAAATTCATTCAGGAGGGTAATGGTGTTCAATCCATATACTTAATTAGCAACAGCAATGTCGTATTAACAGAGTCGTTGAAAACAGGGCAGGAATCTGTTCTTAAAAAGGGTTCAACAACAAAGGATGAAACAATCAAAAAAGTGGTTGATTCAAAAGAACCGACATTAAACATGGAAGATAAAAAAGCTGAAATTTATTATCCAATCATTGTGGACGAAGAAGTGAGATATGTACTGCTTGCACAGGTGGATACCACATCTTATTTCCAAAATGCAACAATTGCGAGTCAGACATTAAATGATGTTCAAGACAGTTTAACAAAAACAAATATAACGTCTATTTTCTTGTCATTAATACTATCAGCAGTCCTAATTGCTGCATTAGTTTACATTATTAGAAGAAGCTTAAAGCCGTTAGATGATATCAATCTGCAAGCACAAAATATCGCTCAAGGTGATTTGCAAAATGAGAAGATCCTGATTCAGTCAAAGGACGAAATCGGGGAGCTTGCATCATCATTTGGTATGATGACTGAGAACTTGCGAGGAGTTATTCACAAAGTGAGAGCTGCAGCAGAACAGGTTGCTGCCTCAAGTGAGGAGCTCTCTGCAGGTACAGAGGAAATGAACGCAGCATCAGAGCATATTTCTGCAACAATCCATGAAGTAAACCATGCGATGGACAAACAAGTTTCAGAATTAGAAGAAACCGACAAATCTGTTGCAAGCATGTTAAACTATGTCCAGCATATAGCTGTGAGCTCAGACAGTGTAACAAAAAGATCTGTTGAGGCTTCCGCTAAAGCAGCTGATGGAAATAAGGCAATTGGCACAGTTGAGACACAAATGGATATGATAAGTAAGCGTGTGAAAGAGTCAGCGACTGTGATTACAGAGCTTGGAAGCTATTCAAGTGAAATAGGTGAAATTTCTCAAGTAATAACAGCGATTGCCGATCAAACAAACTTGCTTGCATTAAATGCAGCCATTGAAGCGGCGAGAGCAGGTGAGCAGGGCAAAGGCTTTGCTGTTGTGGCCGAAGAGGTTCGCCATTTGGCAGAACAATCCTCTGACTCAGCAAGTAAAATCAGTGGGCTTATCGGCAGAATTCAAAAAGAGACAGCTAAAGCTGTGGAATCAATGAATTATGCAACGGCCGAAGTGGACGGAGGCATCGTAGTAGTAAAGCAAACGGGAGAAATCTTCGGTGAAATAGAAACTGCTGTTGATGAGGTCAGTGAACAAATCACTTCAGTCTCACAATCTGTTAAAGAACTGAACAACGGCATGGAAAAAATCGTTCAGGCAATTAATCTTGTTAAACAAATGGCAGAGCAAACAGATCAAGGAACACAAAACGTATCTGCTGCAACAGAAGAACAAATAGCATCCATGCAGGAAATATCAGCATCAGCCATAGGTTTAAGCAAAATGGCAGAAGAGCTGATGCTGGTTATAAATAAATTTAAACTATAAAAAGCTTAAAATAGAAGCTGAGACATATGTATGTAAGTCCAATTTAAAGAGGCTTGGAATTAAGTATGTGAACATGCATAATAACCGAACTATTTAATCAACTGTCGATTAATAGCTCGGTTTTTTTTAATAGCACACTGGAATGGAGCGGAGGACACTCGACTACTAAGGGAAATAGAGGACGCTCTAATACAAAGGGAAGTAGAGATAATTTAGACTTTGCAGACGAAGACAAGGACAAAGAGGTCCATGCCTCCCAGAAAAAAAGCGAGCGGGTGCAACGAAATGAAACAAATTAATAGTAAATTAAATCCATGCTATTAATACATTCAAGATTCTTGCCCAAGTATATATGAAATCACTTATGATTCAGCATGTATAAGATAATTTTTTTATCACATCTCCTTTTTAGGAAATAATGGAATGAAATCGGTTCAAACGAAGGAAGATTAGTATATTCAAAGAGGAATTACATATTTTATTTCTAATAAAAAAACTTATGTAAGCAATATTTTTTGTATGTATAAAGCGGGTTAGCAGAATAAAGATAGTATAAGCGGGAAATTCATTAACTTAGCAAAGAGGATAAGAAGAGCAAAATATTTGCTCTTCTTCATTTGCTTTTTGTTACATGAACGGAGGGATGCCTTTAGTAAATTCAGAGATAATTGTAGTGATGGACTGAATGTCCTGATCATCTATGTTAAATGCCGTTTTTACCTTGTGCTCAAGCTCTTTGCTGACATTTCTTTTGCCAACTTCTACAAGGGCAATCAAAGCAAAGCTACAATTGACAACCTTGGCAAAGTCTCTTTGTGTCATTTCGTAGTTTTTTCTAATAAATTTAATAATTTCTTTGTTCATAATGTTCACCTCGGTTTTACAAGCAAATACGATGAACCAGGTGTTCGCCGCCTGATTCAAAGGCAAAATGGATTTTTAACTATTGTCATCTATCTTATATCGGATAGATTGCTACATTCATAATAAAAAAACTAAAGAAATTATTCAAGGTGTATTTGGAAACTGTAAATAAAATAACTTAAAATGGTCTTTTTTGAAAGAGAAAATAATAAAATTTGTGTAAATTTATTCTAATGTTGTATAATTTACTTGGATAAAAATAACATTTTTATATAAAAAACATGGATGGTGGTATGTTGCTAGTTTTATATTTAATCTGCGCTTATTTTGTTGGTAATCTCTTATTTGGTTTTATAGTAGGCAAAATGCAATCTGGAGGTGACATCCGGGCAGAAGGAAGTAAAAATCCTGGGGCGAGGAATGCTGGAAGGCTTTATGGGAAAAAGGCTTTTATACTTACATTTCTAGGAGATGCCATGAAAGGAGCGGCAGTCATCATCATCGGCCGCCTGCTTGGCTTTTCAACAGCTGTCCAGCTTTTTGGCTTGCTGTTTGTTTGTATTGGTCACATAAAACCAGTCCTATTCCAAAAGAAAGGAGGGAAAGGGATATCCACGTTAATTGGAGGTTTGCTAGCTGTTAATTTTTGGTTTGTTCCTATTATCATTATCAGCTTTTTCCTATTTTATTTGTTATATAAAGGCTTTACAGTACCTGGTCTATTAAGTCTGCTCGTTTGTGCAGTCGCGTTATTCTTTATCGAGAAGGAGGTTTTGCCGGGCATAATTGCCCTGCTTGTAGTGACTATAGTGATATGTGCACATAAACTTAATTGGAGACAATTTCTGTTAATAAGAAACTAACATAACGTTCATATTGACTAATTGCTTGGAGAGGGGTTTTTTATATGGCGAAAGTATCGTCCTATCTTTTTAAAATTGCTTCACATCCACAGGAATTCGAACAGATATTTAGATTAAACCATGATACATTTGCAGAGGAAATTCCACAGCATGATAAAAATGAGCAAGGGCTGTTAATAGATGCATACCATGAACATAATACATATATTATTGCTTTGAAGGAAAAAGAGGTAATCGGTATGATTTCTCTTGCCGATAATCGTCCTTTCTCCTTAGATAAAAAGCTTGGAGATATTGGTGATTACCTGCCTAACCAAATGAACATCAATAAACTTTGTGAAATACGGCTGCTGTCTGTCAAAGAAAAATACAGGAAAACAAAGGTGTTTATCGGCTTACTGCGAATGCTGCATCATGTTTTTAAGGAGAAGGGGTATGAGGGAGCAGTCATAAGCGGAATTTTACGAGAAGAAAAGATGTATCGACATATCGGTTTTATTCCTTTTGCGCATCAGGTAGGAAGTGCGGGGGCAATTTATCAGCCGATGTATATAACAAAGGATCATATACTCTTGACAGAGAAGCTTCTCCCATCACCTGTCTCGTTTTTGCCTGGACCTGTACGTGTTTCAAAAGAAATTCTCCAGACTCTTGGACGCCAAGCCTTCTCTCATCGTGATGCTGCCTTTATGGAGCTGATAAGGAGAGTACAAGTATCTCTGACACAAATGACGCAAGCGAAATTTGTACAAATTATGATTGGTACAGGAACACTTGCTAATGATGCTGTCGCCGCACAGCTGGCTTTATTAAAAGGAAAGGGACTTGTTTTAAGCAACGGAGAATTCGGTGAACGCTTAGTTAATCGAGCAAAAAGGTATCAATTACAATGTCGAATAGTAAGAAAGACTTGGGGTGAGCCTTTTACAGAAACTGAGCTTGCTGCAGAACTAGATGCAGAAATTGATTGGATATGGTATGTACACTGTGAGACCTCAACAGGCACTGTCAACGACATTGATAGGATAACGAGGGTGATTGGTGGAAAACCGATAAAACAGGCTGTGGATTGTATAAGTACAATAGGAGCACTGCCTGTCGACCTTAAGAATGTATACTTGGCAACAGGGGTGAGCGGCAAAGGCATTGAATCGATTTCAGGATTAGCGCTCGTGTTTCATAATCAGGAGATACAACCAAATGAACAAATTCCGCCATATTTAGATTTAGGGTTATACTACCTCCATAATAGTGTCCCTTACACCCATTCATCCTCCTTGCTAAGTGCCCTTGAGCAAGCGCTTACTAAGGATTTTACGAAAAAATACAGCGATGTTGCTAGCATGTATGCATACACTTATAAAAGATTAACAGACTCACAGTTCGAATTATTACCAAAAGAACAGCAACATTCCTCTCCGATCATCTCCATTATTCTTGATAAGCAGATATCAAGTGTTGAAATTGGAGAATGGATGAGAAGACAGGGCTATTATCTTCATTATCAAAGTAGTTATTTACAAGAAAGAAATTGGATTCAAATTTCCATGTTAGGAAATGTATCGCTTGCTGCAATAATCGATATGCTCGATTTATTTGAGTCGATGTGTTTATATTTACGGAATTTACAGGGTGAAATCAACGAGGCATTGGTGGAATAAGGATAAACCAACTTGAAAATTTGTATAACTTAACTAATTTTGAATAATTTTATTATTCAAATATGACAATGACTTTTTTTATTTAGGAAGATAATATTCTTTAATAACAAAAGATGTTATATTTATTAACATGAAGGGTTTTTGATTATTACGAAACTCTCGGAAAATTAACCAATCGTCAAATATGCTGCAATATTAAGGAGGTCTCGTAAGATGTCATCAGATGAGTATTCAGTCTTAGAAACTATTGCAGCAAGTGAGCAAGGTGGCTATTTAGCCACAATTATAGATGTAACAGGTTCTGCCTATCGAAAGGAAGGAACAATGATGTACCTTTCTGAAAATAATCAGGAAAGGGGTTTATTAAGCGGCGGTTGTGTAGAACAGGATATAGTAGCAAGAATGGAGATCTGGGAAACAGGAATATCTTCTGCTTCCGTCCATTATGATATGCGCTCAGAGGATGATTTATCATGGGGGCAAGGAGTTGGGTGTGACGGAAGCATTACTGTACTGATGGAAGAACTCGATGATAAAGCTATGAATAATATTAAAATCGTAAAGAAATGGTTGGATAAAGGCCTAGCAGTTGAACATATAAAGGTGCTTGATGAGGACTTAAGTTCTCAAGCCTCCCTATTTAAGAATGATACAGGAGAACGTATTGGTAATTGGGAGACTGTTAACCTTGCCGCCATTCCAGAAAAAAAGCTTACGCAAAAACATGATGGTGGTTATTATTTTCGGCAATCCTTTCGGGCACAGCCGCGCCTGATTATTTATGGTGCTGGTCCTGATGCAAGACCAGTTGCAGATATTGCTAAAAAAGCAGGTTTTCATGTTATAGTCGCTGATTGGCGCCCGGCTTTATGTATTAAAGAGCATTTTCCTGATGCCGATATGCTTGTTATTGGCAATCCTGTAGAGCTATTGGAAGATATCGAGGCAGGATGTACAGATTATATTGTGATAATGACACATCACTTTCAAAAGGATAAAGAGCTAGTAAACTATTTGCTCAAGAGGGAATATGCCTTTGCCGGTATTTTAGGATCTAAAAAGAGAGCGGACCGTTTGTTAGAACAAAAAACAAAACCAGTCTGGCTGCATTCACCGGTTGGACTCCCAATAAATGCAGAAGGACCAGAACAAATTGCCATTAGTATCGCAGCACAGTTAATCACTGTTAAAAACAGTATAGTTTGCACTCCAGGGCTAGAAGGATGAATGTGATTTACTTGGCAGCAGGTCAAAGTAAACGAATGGGCTGCAAAAAACTTACCTTGCCAGTTAACGGAGAAGCCTTAGGTATGAAAGCACTGCGAACAATAATTACTATACCATCTGCTTATGTGTTTATTGTTGTGAATAAGCAAGATACATTGGAATGGATTTCCGCAGATATAAAGGAAAGGCTTTTAAAAGGCCGTGGTGAAATTGTTATAGCAGAGGATTCAGATAAAGGTCAGTCATACTCTCTAAGAGCAGGAATCAGGCAAGCAATGGAGCATAGAGCTTCCAGTGTAATGATTTGTTTGGCTGATCAGCCTTTCATAACAACAGATTTGCTGCGGCACATTAGTTCTGCGCAAATAAAGGGAGAGCAAAAATACGTCGCTTGTATCCATAATGGCGAAATAAAACCGCCTGTAGTTCTTTCATCGTCATTATTTCAGCAGGTCCTTTTATTGACTGGTGACATGGGTGCAAAAAAAATTTTACAGAAAAAAGACGTAAAAGGAACAGAACTTCCTATAACAGATGAAGCGTTATTTATTGATATTGATACAATCGAGGAATATAAGCGATTTTGTGTAAAAAAGGAAGGGAGGGACAAAAGATGAGCAGCTCACAAAATTTAGAGCAGCCAATTGTTGATATACCTGTTACTTTAGAAGATGTATTTTCGTTACAAAGAGAAGAAAGTGTATTTGTTGCTGGTGGAACTCTTTTGCAATTAAATTGGGAATCAGGACAGCATAAACCCAATCATTTAATTAGCTCCCATAAGCTTGATAGATTAAAAGGAATTGCAGTAGAAACATTAAAAGGTGAGAACTATTTGCGAATTGGCTCATCTACCCTTCTGTCTGCGTGTATTTCTAATGTAAATATTCAGAAAAAAGCGAAAATTATAACAGAAGCATGCGAAAAAATTGCTGCTCCTGCTGTGCGCAATAGAGGGACAATAGGAGGAAATGTCTGCAGCAGAGTCGGAGATACCATCCCTGCACTGCTTGTGTTGGATGCTAAGCTTGAGTTTTTTAACGGTACTTCCACTTACATTATTACTGTGACAGAATGGCTGCAGGAAAGCCAATTGGCAGGACCACCTCTTTTACTGAGTATTCTCATTCCGTGTGAAAAGAGTAGGGAGAGCCGTTCGTTTTTTCAAAAGATAGGCAGAAGGGAAAGCTTTACGGCTGCCATCGTTTCTACTGCTGGCTATATGAAGCTAAGAAATGAATTCATCACAGATATCAAGCTTGCGATTGGAGGAGGAGCTCATCTCCCGCAAAGGCTTGTAGAAGGTGAGGCATACTTACTTAATAAAGATTGGAAAAAAACGAATTGGCAAGAGTTTCGAGCACTGCTTGAAACGAGCTTCCAATCATATTCTGATCCCTTTATTTCAGATAGCTACAGAAGGAAAGCAGCTGCCAACATTATCACCGCAAATATTCTTCAAATCCTAAAAAACGAAAAGGGAGGAGAAGATAAAAGATGCATTTAACGAGAGAAAGCTCAGGTGAGAGATGGAAGGCGAGAAGGGATGGCATCCAAAAGGTGACAGGAGAATTAAAGTATCTCACAGATATGTCTTTTCCTAACATGCTTTTTGGAACAGTGCTGCGCAGTGAACATGCTTATGCAAGGATAACCAGTATCGATACGACAGAGGCCAAAAAACTTCCTGGTGTAAAAGCAGTTTTAACAGCTGAAGATGTTCCTGGCTTAAATGGCTTTGGAATTGTGATACAGGATCAGCCGGTATTTTGTGATGATGTGGTCAGATACGTTGGCGATGCCATTGCGGCTGTTGCAGCAGATACGTTTGAAATAGCAGAAAAAGCGGCAGCTCTCATTAAAGTTGACTACTCCCCGCTTCAGCCGATTACAGACCCTGAAGACAGCTTGAAGGAGAAAACAGTTAAGCTGCATGATAATGGAAATCTACTTCATAAGGCGGTTTTTGAAAAAGGAGGAAATATGGAGGCTGCTTTTGCAGCTTGTTCTTATATTTTAGAAGAAGTTTACTATACTCCAAGACAAATGCATGCCTATATGGAGACTGAAGGAGGAGTCGCTGTCCCTGAGAAGAATGAGATTTGCGTTTATGCACCAACACAGCATGGATTTAAAGACCAGAGTCAGCTTGCGAGAATATTAAATATTCCTGAAAGCAAGATAAGGGTTGTATCAAGTCCAATAGGAGGTTCATTTGGCGGCAAGGACGAATTAAACATCCAGCCATATATTTGTCTGCTTGCAATGGTGACAGGGCAGCCTGTGAAAATTCACCAGTCAAGAAGAACATCTGTTAAGGCAGGATTAAAACGACATCCAATGAAAATAACCATGAAAACAGGTGTGGATAAGGAAGGGAAAATCCTTGCACATAAGGTGCGGATTTTGGCGGATACAGGTGCTTATGCCACATTAGGACCAGCTGTTCTAGATTTCTCTGTTGAGCACAGTGCAGGGCCTTACATGATGGAAAATATACAGGTAGAAGGCTATTCTGTCTACACGAATAACGGTGTTGCTGGAGAATTTCGGGGTTTTGGCGGCAATCAAGTCACTTTTGCTCTTGAAAGCCAAATGGAAAGAATCGCAGAAGCCGTAAATATGAGCAGTACAGAGCTTCGCAAAAGGAACTTGCGAAAAACAGTAGATCCTGGCCCAGTAGATCAGCCTATTGTCCCTACTGCAGGTGCCCGGCATGTTTTGGAAGAAATTCTGAAATCACCTATTTTACAGGAACCCTCAAGCTTAGTGGATGAAAATCGGCCCTTTGTTCTAAAGGGAAGAGGCTACAGTATCACGATGCATGGCGGTGGTCTAGGTTATGGGAGGTCAGATCCCTCTGGTGCGAGGTTATCATTAAATGAAGAAGGAAAGCTCAACATTTCTTTTGGGTTTGAAGAATGTGGTCAAGGGCTGCTGTCCACAATTGAAATGATTATGACAGAAGCCTTCGGCTGCTCTCCGGATGATATTGACATAACGATTGGTGATACAGCAAAAGTTCCTCATTCCGGCTCCTCTACTGCTTCAAGAGCTACAAATATGGTCTGGACCGGCATAAAAAAGCTGAAAGGTGAATGGTCGGAACAATTACTTTCCTTTGTTTCTGAAAAATCAAGTGTTGCGAAAGAATGGTTGAAGACAGGTGTTGGCGGTGTATGGAAATGTAGCGAAAAGGAGAATGAAACACTTGTAATGACATATAAACAGATTGCAGACACAATAGAAAAACGCCCGCAGGTTACTGTTAGCTATCATTTTCCGACAACGTCAAAAAGCATTGATGGCGGGCATTATCTTTATACCTTTGCAGGAGCAGCTGCAGAAGTGGAGGTCGACGCGTTGACTGGCAGAGTCTATGTGAGCAGGCTTGACCATACTATTGCTGCTGGTCCAGTTGTTAATCCAATGGGTTATTTAGGCCAAATTGAAGGTGGAGGCAGCATGGCGCTCGGTTTTACAATCATGGAGGATGCTGTAATGGAAAACGGCAGGTATATGACAGAAAATTTTGATTCCTATTTAATTCCCACGATTCTTGATATTCCAAAGCAAACAAATGTCACAGCAATTGAGCATTTAGAACCTGGAGATGACTTTGGACCAAGAGGTGTTGGCGAAATAGGCACGGTTGCTGTCGCTCCTGCGATTGTAGCGGCGATTCATGATGCTACTGGTCATTGGGTTAATAAGCTCCCTATTAACTCAGAGGAAATGATGGGATACGCCATGAGTAGAATAAATAAGGATGTCACAAACGAATGGATGGGAGGAAACTCTATATGAAGGAGCAGCTTAAAGCAGAGAAAAGGATCAAATTTCATGTGAATGGACAGTTGGTCGTTATTGCTGTTCCTGCAACATACCGGCTCGTGGACATTCTGAGACAGGAGTTAAGCTTGACTGGAACGAAAGTTTCCTGTGAAGTAGGCAGATGTGGTGCGTGCTCTGTCATATTGGATGGAAAGCTTGTTAATTCCTGCCTAGTCATGGCCTATCAGTTAGAGGATACAGAAATACAAACAATTGAAAGTGTCAGCGCAGAAGCCTTGCATCCAATCCAAGAGGCCTTTTTACAAGGAGGTGCACTACAATGTGGGTATTGCACACCTGGGATGATTATGGCATTAAAAAGCCTGTTAGATGAAGAACAGCAGCCAACAAGAGAGGAAGTGCTACAGGGACTTTCGGGTAATTTATGCAGATGCACAGGCTATGAAGGTATATTACGGGCGGTTGACATTCTGCATAATACGCAAAAATAACAGCTGACAGAAGGAAAGGCGGAAGCTTATGTATACATTAGAAGAAATAAATAAAATGGATAAGGAACAGTTCATAGAAAGAATTGGCTGGGTTTTCGAGCATACCCCTTGGGTTGCGAGTAAAGCATGGGATTTATTGCCTGCCATACATTCACTTAATCAATTACATGAGATTATGGTGCAGGTAGTGAAGGAAGCACCAAAGGATGAGCAACTGAATTTAATTAGAGCACATCCTGATTTAGGCGGCAGAATCCAAATGACTGATTCCTCTGTGAAGGAGCAGCAGGGAGCAGGTTTAGATCAGTTGTCAGAAGCGGAATTCGAAAGCTTTCTGCTGCTAAATAATGAGTATCGGAAAAAATTTGATTTTCCTTTTATTCTTGCTGTAAAAGGGCATACGAAAGACACTATTTATCATGAAATGGAAAGAAGGATGAAGCATTCAATAGAAGAAGAGTTTGCTACAGCATTATCACAAATTTTCAAGATTTCTTTCATAAGGCTTGAGGGTATCGTGAAGGATGCACTTGAAGCATAAAACGGTGAGGAGGCAGGAGATGAAGACAGGAATAACAACACATGTATTAGACTTAATTCAGGGATTACCGGGAAGCAATATACATGTAGAATTGTGGCAGTACAAAGATTTGGAGCGATTGCTTCTATCGAGTGCCATTACAAATGCAGATGGAAGGATAGAACAACCACTTTTGGACGAATTGATTCCTGGAGAATTTGAAATAGTGTTTTATCTAAAAGATTATTGGCAGAGCACGAAAACAACTAATGTTTTATTTGAAACTGTGCCAATTCGGTTTATTGTGAAGGAGGGAGAGACACATTATCATATACCACTACTTTTGTCAGCATGGGGTTATCAAACATACCGAGGAAGCTGATAAATCCACAACAATAAAAGTACAGCATTTTTTATAGAGAGGATGAAGCTTATGAAAATGTTTGATGTGGTAATAAAGAATGGGAATGTTGTGCTTGAAAATGTAGTGGAAATGGTCGACATTGGCATTAAGTCTGGAAAAATAGTAGAAATAGCGAAAGAAATAGATTGTAACAATGCAACAGTAGTTATTGATGCTGCTGACCTGCATGTTTTTCCTGGTCTTATAGACACACATGTTCACTTCAATGAACCAGGCAGAACCGAATGGGAGGGCTTTGAGACAGGTAGTAAAAGCTTGGCAGCGGGCGGAGCAACTACTTTTTTTGACATGCCTTTAAACAGTCATCCACCAACTATCGACTTGGACGGCTATGAGCAAAAGGATGCTTTAGGTAAACGGAAATCTCTTATCGATTATAGGCTTTGGGGTGGACTTGTCCCGCAAAATATCGAGCGGTTGGAAGAGTTGCATGTTGCTGGTGTCATTGGGTTTAAGGCATTTATGTCCAACAGTGGGATAGACGATTTTCAAGCTGCAGATGATAAAACATTGTATGCAGGAATGAAGAAAATCGCAGCGCTTGACAGTATTCTTGCTGTTCATGCAGAAAGTGACATTATTACGGAGGAATTAGGGAAGCTGGTTGAAAAAGAGGATGGTCATTCCTTTTCAGCATCTCGGCCAATTTATTCTGAATTAGAAGCAGTAAACCGCATTCTCTCCTTTGCAGAAGCAACGAAATGCAAGGTTCATATTGTACATATAAGCAGCAGTGAGGTGCTAAAACCAATAATTGCTGCCAAAAAACGGGGAGTTGACGTGTCTGTGGAAACTTGTCCTCACTACTTATCACTGACCGTCGATGATTTGGATAAACTCGGGGCAGTTGCCAAATGTGCACCGCCACTAAGAACAGGCCAAGAAGTGGAGAGGCTATGGCAGGCTATTAAAGCAAAAGCAATTGACATAATCGGCTCCGATCATTCGCCTTCATTAGAATCGATGAAAAAAGGCAGATTATCTGACGCTTGGGGAGGAATTTCAGGCTGTCAGTCGACTTTATCTGTTTTACTAGAGGAGGGCTATTGGAAAAGGGAGGTAGATCTGTCGATTATCGCTAGCCTCACAAGTAGTAATCCTGCTAAACGCTTCGGATTATACCCACAGAAAGGAAAAACTGAAGTTGGAAGTGACGCAGACTTTTGCTTAGTCGATTTAAAAAGGGAATATACATTAAAAAAAGATGATCTTTTTTATCGAAATAAACAAAGCCCTTATATTGAAAAAACATTTAGGGGAAAAGTGACGAGGACTATTCTACAAGGTAGGACGGTCTATGAGGAACTAGTTTAGTATGTTCATGGCTTGTATGTAAGAAATCTTACTAATAAAGAGTGCAATGCGCTCTTTTTTTATTTTGCTTTTGAAAAGATACATGCAGTAAAAGGCGAACTATATTTCAATAGTGTTTAAAAAATGTTCGTTATTTTTCTAAAAAACTCTTGAAATATATAGTTGGTTTACGGTATTATGCTCAATAAAGGAACGAAAGTTTGAGGGGGATGATTTAATGTTCGGAGCTCCAACTTCCAAACATACGAAAAAAATAATGCTTCTTGGTGCAGGGGAATTAGGAAAAGAAGTAATTATAGAGGCACAAAGGCTCGGAGTAACGACTATTGCTGTCGACCGCTATGAAAATGCGCCGGCAATGCAGGTTGCCCATCGTTCATATGTGGTAGACATGCTGGATGGACAAGCATTGAGAGAAGTCATTATTAGTGAAAAGCCGGATTTTATCGTACCTGAAATTGAAGCAATCGCTACAGAAATGCTTGTCGAATTAGAAATGGAAGGCTTTAACATCATTCCAACAGCTAATGCCGTTCATCTGACAATGGACAGAGAAGGAATCAGAAGATTGGCGAGTGAGAAATTAAATGTGCCGACAGCTAAGTATGAGTTTGCAGATAGTTTGTTAGAATTAGAGGATGCAGTTGCGCATATTGGTGTTCCTTGTGTCATTAAACCGCTTATGAGTTCCTCAGGAAAAGGGCAAACCATTTGCAAAAGTGCAGATGAAATTGAAAAGTCATGGCAGGAAGCGGTCGAAGGCGGACGAGGCAGGAAGACTAGGGTTATTGTCGAGGAATTCATCTCCTTCACTTCTGAAATCACGCTGCTTACCGTTCGTTCCGTTAATGGAACTCACTTTTGCCCGCCGATTGGCCATATACAAAAGGATGGGGATTATATAGAATCGTGGCAGCCGCATCAAATGTCAGCAGACCAACTTGTGCAAGCTGAATTAATCGCCAAACAAATTACAGATTCCCTTGGTGGATACGGCCTATTCGGTGTTGAGCTTTTCCTTACAGACAATGGTGTCTATTTCAGTGAGGTATCACCAAGACCACATGACACTGGCATGGTGACGATGGCCACACAGGAGTTGTCTGAATTTGCACTTCATGTACGTGCTGTGCTGGGGTTACCAATTCCGCACATCAGACTAAATTCACCAGGTGCGAGCAAAACGCTTAAGGCTGTAGAAGATAATATTGATTATGAAATTAGTGGTGTGGAACAAGCACTTGCTTCGCCTGACAGCCAAATTCGGATTTTTGGGAAACCAAAAGCAACGGTTGGAAGACGCTTAGCTGTTCTTCTCCAAAAAGGAGAAACAGTGGAGGAAGCACTAGAAAATGCTCGTAAGGCTGCCTCAAAGCTCACTATCTCCTATGGTAATTAAACTAGGACATAGATTCATCTATGAAAAAACTACAACTTAAAGCAGGGAGACTACTATGAAAACAAAAAATCGCTGGCTAATTGCCCTTTCAGCAGTGGGTATTCATATTTCAATTGGATCTGTTTATGCATGGAGTGTGTTTACAAAGCCTTTAGAAGCAACTTATAATTGGAGCTTAACAAGTATCTCTTGGACTTTCAGTATCGCTATTTTATTTCTAGGTCTTTCCGCAGCTTTTTTAGGACATTTTGTGGAGAAGTTTGGACCAAGAGCTGCAGGAACACTTTGTGCCGTATTGTTCGGAATTGGGATGGCAGGTTCAGGCTTTGCTGCAAGTATTGAATCCTTACCGCTCCTTTATATTACGTATGGTGTTTTTGGAGGAATTGGTCTTGGTGTAGGTTATATTACTCCTGTTTCGACCTTGGTAAAGTGGTTTCCCGATAAGCGTGGATTAGCAACAGGTTTAGCTATAATGGGCTTTGGTTTTGCATCAATGGTGAGCAGTCCAATCATGAATAAGTTAATCGGATCTGTTGGAATACCTTCGACTTTTTATATTTTAGCAATTGTATATTTTGTTATCATACTAGCTTCTGCTCAATATTTAGCACCGCCACCACAGGATTATGTGCCTGCAGGCTACCAAAAAGCTATTGAATCAGGTAAAGCTATCACAAAAACAGACCTATCACAGCGAACAGCAAATGAAGCAATTAAAACAAAAAGATTCTGGGCTTTATGGGTTATGTTGTTTATTAATATAACATGTGGAATTGCCATCCTCGCTGTAGCATCTCCGATGGGTCAAGAGCTTGCTGGAATGTCTGTTACAGGTGCAGCTCTTTTAGTAGGTATCATGGGTGTCTTTAATGGAATTGGAAGAATAGCTTGGGCTTCAGTATCCGATTATATCGGGCGCCCTAATGTATATACATTGTTTTTCGCGATTCAGATTGCTGCCTTTTTTGTTTTGCCTCATTTACAAGAGGCAGTATCGTTCTCTATAATAGTATTTATCATTATGTCTTGCTACGGTGGAGGCTTTGCATCCATTCCTGCCTATATTGGAGATATGTTTGGAACAAAGCAGCTTGGTGCCATTCATGGGTATATATTGACAGCATGGTCTGCAGCAGGTATAGCAGGTCCAAGATTCGTCTCATGGATTAGAGATACAACAGGAAGCTACGGCGAAACGTTAACTGTATTTTCGTGTATGTTTATCGTATCTCTAGCAATCTCTTTATTAATCCGTCTGGATATCAAAAAAATTAAACTAATGAACAAAGAAATTAACGGAGGCAATAGTATTTAATAGGTTGGGGGCTTCCCCTGACCTTTTTTTTAGTTTATCCTCCTATGAATGGAGATTTGTAAGAATGGAAAACTTTAATGCTCAGTTTGTCATATCCTTCCTTATTATTGCTTTAGGCTATTGCTTAAAGAAGTGGAATATTTTAAAGGAAAAAGACGGAGAAGCAATGGCGCGGCTTATTTTTAATGTAACATTGCCAAGTTTAATCATTGTGACCTTTCACAGTATTACCATCGATTCCTCGCTAATGATGCTTGTTGTACTCGGGTTTGTGTATGGAATTATTGTAGCTATTTTAGGATTGTTTATTTTCAGGAAAGAAGCAAGACGGGATAAAGGTATGCTTGGCATGCTTATTCCAGGGTTTAATATTGGATTGTTTGCTTACCCATTAGTGCAAGGGATATGGGGCGAGGTAGGTATAAAGTACTTCGGGATGTTTGACATCGGTAATGCCATAATTACGTTTGGCGTCAGTTACTTAATCGGCAGTTATTATGCGAAAGAGGATGTTGTGCTTAACTTTAAGCATGTAGCCGGAAAAATGGGCAGGTCGATTCCTTTAATGACATATGTAATCATTTTTATCATCAATCTTACAGGCTTGCCCTTGCCGGGTACAGTCATTGATATCACTTCCGTTATATCAAAAGCCAATATGCCGCTTTCCTTGCTGCTTCTTGGAATCTATTTAAACTTCTCCTTCCAAAAGAGCTACTGGAAAGGAATCGGTAGAGTTCTTGGTATCCGATATGGGGTTGGGCTGTTTTTTGGATTATTAGGATTCTTTCTTTTGCCTGTCGATGACATGTTTCGCTATACCGTATTAATAGCACTAATCCTGCCAATGGCCACATCTGTATTACCTTATAGCGTCGAATTCAAATACAATCAAAGATTCGTCGGCACAGCAGCAAACCTGTCTATCTTGATTAGCTTTGTCCTGTTGTGGGTTATTGGCAATATGATTGTTTAACAAAAAAAGAGGCTGGGACAATACAAAAGATAAGCTTTCAAAACACGAATAATAGAATTACAACTAAATTTGAAAAATGAAAGTTGTGTCTAAATAGAATGTTGAGTTAAAGTTAGTTCGTTTCATTGCGCGCTCGTCCTCGCGCTTTCCGCGGGGAGGAAGATGAGCCTCCTCGTCTTCGCCTGCGGGGTCTCATCCTTTCCTCTATTTCCCGCAGGAGTCGAGTGACCTCCGCTCCATTCCACTAAGTTTTCTAATCAGTGTATTAAAACTAAAAAACAAAAAACCGAACTATTTAATCATTGGTTGATTAAATAGTTCGGTTTTTATACAGATTCACTTACTTATGTCCCAGCCTCTTTTATTTCGTTATAAAATTCTCCGTATAATACGGCTGTTCATCCTCATTAAAGGCTACACCTACACCTAAATAGGTGAAGCCTTCTTGCAGGATATTCTCTCTATGTCCGAGAGAATTCATTAAACCTTCATGTGCGAAGATACTGCTGTATTGACCATAAGCAAGATTTTCGCCAGCCATTGTGTATTTAATACCATCATCAAGCATGCGGTCAAAGGGAGATTCTCCATCCAAGTTTGTATGGTCAAAATAATTATTAATAGCCATATCCTCACTATGCTTTTTAGCGGTTACCTTTACAGTATCCTCCCAAGTCAAAATACCTAATTTATTATTGACCCTGCTTGCATTCGTTAAATCAAACAGCTGGTATGCAAAGCCTTCCTCGAGCTCTGTGCTTCCATCTGTATAAAAGTCTTTTTTACTGTCTTCTAATGTTTTTGTCACAATCTGCATCGCCGTTACCGTATTATTCTCATGTTTATCGAAGAAAACAGTGACATAATTGCCATCTAGTTTAAATACCTCGTAATCTCGGTCATCTGGGAACTTATAGCGGACAAACCCTTTTGTCAGCTCATCAAGTGGATCGCCTAACGTCTTCAAGACACTGTCCTTACTGCTGCCGCTTTTTATACCATCCGTAGATGAAATCAAGTCCTGATTCGTATACAGTGCAGCTACTTTATTATTCGAATCATAACCGACCATCACGAAATTTTGATAGTTTTCGTGATATGTATTCCATGATATCCCGTACTCATTTATAGACACACGCTGGGGCTTACCTTGACTCTTCTCAACAGATTCCTTTGTATCACCCATTTGGATATTATAAATAGAGAATGTTTGCTCGGAAGGAGTTTCTAACTGAGGTTTTTCTGCCTGCTTTGTTTGCTGGTCAGATTCAGCAGAAGGATTCCAGTCAGGAAGGACATCTTGTGTGTCTTGAAAAAGCTCTTTACCTTGTGTGATGAGGTTTTCAAAAAAATCTGCAGCATCCTGTGCATTCACTTCTGTTTTCATATAATCAATAGCTGAAGGAACGGATTCAGCGCCTGTTTTATGTTGTATATATTGAACACCGGCATAAACAATTAAACAAAGTAATGCCAGCTTAAAAAGTCTTCTCAACATATTTCCCTCCATTCATTTACATGATTGCCGTATTTAAGAAAAAACATAAGCAGAATATTAATTATTCGCCTTATATAGAGTATAAAAACTCGTAAAAGAGGGGAAAGGTTCATTAAAATTATAGCATTTTCCTAGAATTGATTCATCTTTTGACATAAGGAAAAATCTTCATGTTTCTATCTTTGCAAATATGTTTCAACAAATAAATCATGTAATATCGCTGTAATTTACACGTAATGGGCTAGGAGGGAAAAACATGCTATAATAGTGAGGTAACAAAAAGCATGGATATGGTTTCCAAGCTATAAAGTGCTACATATTAGTGATGCAGTATCGTTTTAAATGATATTTTGTTTAAGGTTAATTTTGAAAGGGCATTACTAACGTGAATAGTACTAAAGGAGGCTACAATATGCATTTAGTTAGGGCCGATATTGATCAGCTTTTGCAGGATACGCTGGATATGGCAAGCGGTATCTGTAAATGGGACATCAAGAATATTGAGATTGATGATCTATTAGAAGATACAAAAAACTGGAATTAAATTTATTCTTATAAAGTCTAAATCACTTTTGAAAAGACGATGCTTCTTTTCCGAACTGATTTAGATTTTTTTGTGCATAAAGTAGTTAACTTAATTTATAAAATATTTAGAATAATTGCAGGGATTTTTCTTCGTTTGCCGAAACAATAAGATAAGTAATGAAAAAAAGGAGATGAAATAGTTGGGGACAAGCGATTTAAATGCCATTCAAACAAAAACAAAGGAAATTTTGGAGGAATCCTTTGCGATTTTAGAACAATATTTGCAATTGGAAACAGTATCCGCGCAAAGTAAAGCAATTCCGGAAACAGTAGCTTATATTTCTACTGTAATGGAAGACTTTGGTGGTGAAGTGAAAGTGTTAGATGACCTTGGAGGAAACCCTGTCGTTTATGGATTTTTTCCTGCTGGCGAAAAAGGCGATGCCTCTAAAACACTTTTATATTACAACCATTACGATGTGCAGCCAGCAGAGCCGCTTGAGGAATGGGTAACAGAACCATTTTCACCTGCTGTTTATGACGGCAAGCTGTTTGCAAGAGGAGTTTCTGACAATAAAGGTGATACTATTGCAAGGCTGACTGCACTCAAGGTCCTCCAAGAAGCAGAAGGTGGCTTGCCTTGTAATGTGAAGTTTTTGATTGAGGGCGAAGAGGAAATTGGCAGTCCTAATTTAACTCCTTATTTAGAAAAGTATGCCGAACTGTTTGAAGCAGATGCGTGCATTTGGGAATTTGGTGGAAAGGATGAACAGGAGCGAATCAGCATGGTTGCTGGTATTAAAGGAATGGCTTATATGGAGCTGACAGCTGTTGGTGCAGATATAGATATGCACTCCTCCGTTGGTGCATATGTAGATAATGCGGCATGGAGACTTGTTCATGCGTTAGCCTCCATGAGAAATGAGCAGAATGAAATTATTGTGGAAGGCTTCTATGATGGCATTACACCACCGACAGAACTAGAAGAGGAAGTGGTTAAGTCATTGCCATTTAGTGGGAAGGCTGTACAAGAACTCTATGGACTGAAAAGACCTTTAATAACAAATGGTTTAGGACAAGACCCTCGTTATGCAATGGTGTTTGAACCGACGATGACAATTTGCGGGATGGAAAGCGGCTATACAGGAGAAGGAGCAAAAACGGTGTTGCCGAAAAGTGCAAAGGTAAAGCTTGATTGCCGTCTCGTTCCAGGACAGGATCCAAATCATATTTTTGAGAGTGTTGAAAATCACTTGAAAAAGCATGGTTTCCATGATGTGTCCGTAAAATTAATTAATGGTCAAAAGGCATATCGTTCTGACTTCAGTCATCCATTTATCAGCCATGTAAAAAACACTGCGAAAGAAGTATATAATCGTGATGTAGTGCTTGCACCAAATTCAGCAGGCACAGGTCCAATGTTTGACTTTGGCAGGGTGCTGAAGCTGCCGATTGTCAGTACAGGAGTTGGCTGGGTCGGAAGCAAGGCTCATGCACCAAATGAAAGCATTCGCTTGAAGGATTATGAAGAAGGTATTGTGTATATGGCTCAGATGCTCAAGGGCTTTCCAGCAGCTTTAGAAGCAGAAAAGCTAGAGCTGTAAAAATCGTATAAAAGAAATATATGCGAGCCCATTAGGCTAACATATATTTCTTTTTGCTTTCTGCATGATATTGACTTACCAAATGGAAAACTTTTAAAAAAATATCAACCTTACCTCTTTCCCTCCTGAAAAGTTGCGTTATAATAGATAGAAATAATAATTTACATATGAAGGAGTTTTTCAACGTGAGTGAACAAACAATCACAGTAACATTAGCGACAGAAAAAAAACCGAAGCCAGATCCGTCTAAATTGGAATTCGGGAAAGTATTTACAGATCATATGTTCATGATGGATTACACTGTAGAGAACGGATGGCATAATGCACAAATTCTGCCATACCAACCAATCACGTTAGATCCTGCTTCAGTTATTTTCCACTATGGACAAGCTGTATTTGAAGGTATGAAGGCATATTTAACAGCAGAAGACAAAGTATTATTATTCAGACCTGAAAAGAACATGGAGCGTCTTAATAGATCTAATGAGCGTCTTTGCATTCCTGATATTGATGAAGAATTTGCACTTGATGCATTAAAGCAGCTGATCAACGTGGATAGAGAGTGGATACCAACTGGTGAGGGAACATCTCTTTATATTCGTCCATTCGTTATTTCTACACAACCATTCTTAGGGGTTGCTGCTTCGATCAGCTATAAATTTATGATCATCCTGTCTCCAGTAGGATCATACTATAAAGAAGGGGTAAAACCTGTAAAAATCTTTGTTGAAAATGAGTATGTTCGTGCAGTTGCAGGTGGAACGGGTTCAGCGAAAACAGCTGGAAACTACGCATCAAGCTTAAAAGCACAACAAATTGCTACACAAAAAGGTTATTCTCAAGTTCTTTGGCTTGATGGTGTCGAAAAGAAATATATTGAAGAGGTTGGGGCAATGAACGTCTTCTTCAAAATTGGTGATGAAGTAGTAACACCTGTATTAAACGGAAGCATCCTTGAGGGTGTAACGAGACGCAGTGTTCTTGATTTGTTGAAGCACTGGAATGTTCCAGTTGTAGAACGCAAAATCTCTGTTGAGGAAATTTTCGAAGCTTCAAAAAATGGCGAGCTGAAGGAAGCGTTCGGAACAGGTACAGCAGCAGTTATTTCTCCAATTGGTGAGTTCCTTTGGAATGAAACATCCATTACTTTGAACAACGGAGAAACAGGCGAGCTTGCGAAAAAAATCTATGATACTTTGACTAACATCCAAAACGGAAGAGAAGAAGATCCGTTTGGCTGGACAGTGGAAGTATAATTGATAAAAAAAGGATGGTGCTTTTCATAGCACCATCCTTTTTTTATGAATTTGGTGTTTCCCTGTATAAAGGAAGTGTACAACACCGGAAAGCTCCGCCGGATTTAATGATTTCTGTAATGTCCACTTCAATCACAGTGAAACCCCGCTTGCGTAGCTCTGCATTAACCCTATTATTAACAGGCAAGCTAATTACTTTATTGTGGCCAATAGACAATACATTTGTGCCAAGTGTTGCTTGTTCTTCCTTTGTTACCTCAATAAGAGAATACCGCTTTTTCAACAGCTCTAATTTTTGCTTTTCAATTTCTCCTGGATAAATCAACGCATCGTTTGGCGACAGGATATTAAAAACACAATCTAAATGCAAAAAGCTGTCAGTGAACGGAATATCAACCACTTCATAATTCGGCAGTAACGTTTTTATATGCTCGATTGATTTCTTGTTCGTACGATTGCTGACACCAATATAAATAGTGGATCCATCGATAAGAACATCTCCGCCTTCAATTTTGTCACTATTTAATTTTGTAAAGGAAATTTCTTGTTCATTCAGCCAGTTTAACAAAACATGTTCCTCACCCTTACGAACATCATGTCCCATTTTAGCAACAAAAGTATGATTGCCCAATGTAAACCCGATATCCCTTGTAAAAACCTGTTCAGGAAACTGTTTTTCTGCAGGCAGGAGCACTACTTCAATGCCTTCCTTTTTCAAAACGTCAACAAATGCCTGATGCTGCTCAGATGCTAATTTAGTATCGATATTATCTTTTAAATATTGCTTTTGAATGTCATTAATCGGTTCTTTAATTGTCATATATAATGGAGATGTTAAAATCACTTTTTTCAATGGGTCATATTCATTATGGCTCCCAATTAAGAATTGATCATTTTTCATATTATAACCTCCATTATTTTAAAAGTATTATCAGCATACAGTATGCTGACATATAACTTTATTTTAACAAATCAAGCATTTAAAATAAATTTTTCAACTGCTTTTGCAACACCGTCATTATTGTTTGTGTCTGTCACGTAATCTGCAATTTGCTTAATATCATCTGGTGCGTTGCCCATTGCAATGCCAAGGCCAGCGAATTCAATCATCGCAGCGTCATTATAGCTGTCACCCATTGCGATTACTTCTTCCCTTTTGATGCCAAGACGGTCAATTAAAATAGATAAGCTAGTTCCTTTCGTAACACCTTTTTCGGTGAATTCAAGGAAAAACGGTTTAGAGCGCATAACGCTTAATTGCTCAGAAAGCTCTGTCTGCAATACTTTCTCCACATTTACTAAAATATCCGCTTCTTTTACCATTAATACTTTAACAACAGGGTCTTTTATATAATCAACGAAGTTTGGCACGGTTTTGATCGGTAACCCAGTAATTTGCGCTTCAATTTCTGTAAATGGGTTATTTTCTTCCGTAATAATAGTATCTCCTACATATGTATGAAGCCAAACCTTTTCCCTTTTACTCAATTCAAATAATTGGTGAACAACCTCTGGAAGAAGTGTGCTGCTGAAAATTTCTTCATTTGTTCTGCAATTTGTAATCTTAGCACCATTAAAAGAAAGAATATAGCTTCCGTAATCAGACAAATGCAATTCCTTTGCAGTTTCCCACATTGCATATGTTGGTCTGCCAGAAGCAAGGACAACCTTAACGCCTTGTTCTTGCGCTTTGATCAGCGCTTTTTTTGTTGCTTCAGAGACTGTGTGATCATCCTGAAGTAATGTGTCATCCATGTCTAGTACAATCATTTTATAATTCATTGTTTTCTCCTCAAAAAAGTTTTTTCTACATATTAAGAATACATGAATATGTATTGATATTATAGTTGAAACGCGGATTTTTTTCTAATGTGAAAAAGGGATAAATTTCCTTTAAAAAGTATTTGAATTATCAGAAAATTGTTGTTATACTATAAAAAAGCAAAGGGGTTGATTCAAATGGAAAAGTATTTATTAAATGCACCACAACAGTCTGAGGGAAATGTTGTTGATTCTTTATTAGCTGAGATGGTCTTGGAGAAAGCCCTTTACAATTTCCGGAAAGAGAAAATCGAAAAACAAATTGATGAAACATTGATTGCTGGAGATAAAGAAGAGTTCTTTCGTTTAACGGAGGAACTAAAAAAATTATCTTAATAGTCGCATTCTATACATTATAAATGAAAGCATGGCTCACTTAAAAGTGGCCATGCTTTTTTGTTAAGAGAATAAAAAATAAAAAGGACACCATAAATGGTGTCCTTACGTTATTGAGGCAATAAACTGCGCTCCACATAGCGCATTAAATGTTCATTGACTTATTCAATAGAGCTCATCGCAAGAATTAATATATCATAACTATTTGGTGAAAGCAATTAATTATTTTTTCAGAATAATCAACAGCTGTTTAAAGGTTAGAAAATTACTAACATGTAAGCCCTTTTTACGGTATAATCTTTATATACTTTTTTAGAGTAGAGGGTGGATAATAGATGACAAAAATGTCTCAAGTTGCTGCATATATGGAAGAACATACAAATGTCCTTGCTCTTGAAATAGTAGAAGGTGTTCTCGCCAGCTTGGATATAAGCATTTCAGATGAAGAGAGAAATAGTGCCATTATAATGTATAAGGAATTTTTAGGCTTTTTTGGTCAATCGCTTTCAGATCAAAAAACAGGAGTGCCTAATGATTTACTAGCGTGGAGCAAACGGAATGCAGAACAGCAACTGTTATCAGGTGGAAGAATATCAGAAATTGTTGTTAGATACCAGCCAACACGGAGAATATTCAATGAATTATTGACAGATTTGAGCAGTGAGTTTGGACTAGCATTGCATGAGAATGCTTCATTAATTAACAAGGTCAACGAGCTGTTGGATATTAGTTTAAATGAAACAGTATCCACTTATGAATGTCTGTCGGAAAGCTATCGTCAACAAACACAGCAGGAAATGGCGGAGCTTTCAGCGCCGGTTGTGCTTGTCAAAGAGGGTGTCGCTGTTTTGCCGCTTATCGGCATCATTGATTCTTACCGTGCTGCCTATATTACGGAAAAGGTAGTACCGTATATTGGGAAATTACAGCTGGAATATTTAATTACCGATTATTCTGGCATAAAAAATATTGATACAGAAATTGCAGCATATCTTAATCAGTTAGGAGAGACTCTTTCCTTGCTTGGAATAAAGGTAATTGTTACAGGCTTGCGTCCTCAACTTGCGCAAACGGTTGTTGAAACAAAGATGAACTTAGGAGCAATTAAGGTGTTTGGCAATTTAAAACAAGCGCTGGAATATTTGCAATAACTGCATTTGTTAAGAATACATTATATTTAAAAAATAGATTAGCACCCCTTGTTTAACAAGGGGTGCTTTTTGTTTTTTAAAACCCGAGCTCAATTGTTTGACGAATTGGATAGGGAAACTATAAGATGACATTACTTCATTTTTTTTACCTGTTATAGGCAATACTAGATAGGTGCATAGGAAGTGTTTTCACGTAAAAAAAATTATGTGAATATAATTACAAAGGAGTGTTTAGTATGAGTAATCAATACGAAAAGCTGTTTAGCCCATTAAAGCTGAGCAACAAATTAGAGCTGAAAAACCGTCTAGTGATGGCGCCGATGACTAATTTTTCATCTAATGAAGATGGCACTGTTACAAAGGCTGAGCTTGATTATTATGCAAGACGTTCTAAAGGTGTTAGCATGGTTATCACTGCTTGTACATATGTTACAGAAAACGGAAAGGGCTTCCCTGGAGAGTTTGCAGGATACTCAGATGAATTTATTCCAAGCTTAAGAGAGCTTGCTACAGCAATCAAAAAGGAAGGATCAAAGGCGATTCTACAAATTTTCCACGGCGGCAGATCATGCCCTCCAAACCTAGTGCCTAATGGCGAGCTTGTAAGTGCAAGTGATGTAGCACAGGAAAATAATGTAGCACCAAGACCTTTAGAAGAAACAGAGATTGAAGAAATCATTGCTGCTTTTGGTGAAACAACAAGACGTGCTGTAGAAGCAGGCTTTGACGGAGTTGAAATTCACGGTGCAAACGGCTATTTGATCCAGCAATTTTATTCTCCACACACAAATAGACGTGAGGACAAGTGGGGCGGCACTGTAGAAAAAAGATTGGCATTTCCACTTGCAGTAGTTGACGCTGTTAAAAAAGCAGCTGAAAAAGCGACAAATCCGTTTATTGTTGGCTATCGTTTCTCTCCAGAAGAGCCAGAAACACCTGGTTTGACTATGGAAGATACATTTACACTTATTGATGCACTTGCAGACAAAGAGCTTGATTATATTCATGCTTCCCTAATGGAGTTTGCGTCAGAGCCAAGAAGAGGAGCGGACACAAGCAAATCAAGAATCGAATGGATTGTTGAGCGTGCAAACGGGCGTGTTCCTGTAATTGGGGTTGGAAGTGTTTATACTGCGGAGGATGCAAAAAAAGCATTTGAGACAGCAGATATCGCATTACTTGCGATTGGTAGAGAACTTATTATCGATCCAGATTTTGTTCAAAAAATCGAACAAGGCAAAGAAAATGAAATTGTATCTGTTTTGGATAAAGATAAACAAGAAGAGCTGGTTATCCCAGATCCACTATGGAATGCAATCATAAACTCTCCAGGCTGGTTCCCGGGAGTATAAGGAATCAAGGCTCCCGGCTGAAACTCCGGGAGCTTTTTCGTTTAAATAATACATTGCTATTGGTAAATCTGCATAAAATAAGAAACTAAGGCTATTTTTAAGACAAGATACGCTGCTAATCCATCTATTGGAAAAAAGTTAGTGTTCTTTTTGGACAGAAGCAATTGCTATCCAGTATCATGGAAGAAATAATACTATTTAAGGAGGATGCAAATGAATTCTTTTAAAGATAGGAATGAAGTTAAAGAAGCAGAAAAATGGAATCTTGGTGATCTCTATGTGACAGAACAAGAGTGGAAAAAGGACTTGCAGTTTGTGGAGGAAAAGGTAAAAGAAATTGCAGGTTTTAATGATAATATTAAAGATGCCTCAGGCTTGCTTGCATACTTAAAACTTTCAGAAGAAATCGGTTACATATATAGGAAGGTTTACGCTTACGGGATGCTCCTTTTAGATACAGATACAAGAAATAATAATGCCCAAAGCCTTGTTGACCAAGCAAGAAGCGTTGGACAAAAATGGAGCAGTGCAGGCTCGTTTTTTATGCCATATCTTTTAAGCCTTGAGGAAAGTCAATTAAAGGCATACATTGATGCAGAAGATGGGTTGAAGTATTTTGAAAAGGACTTATTAGAGTCTTTCTCCTATAAAAAGCATGTGTTGAGCAAAGAGAAGGAAGAAATATTATCAGAATTAGGAGAATCACTGTCTGTACCAAGCCAGGTGTTTGGAATGATTAATAATGCCGATATAAAATTTGGTGAAGTGACAGATGATGATGGCAACAAAATAGAGCTGACAAGAGGTATGTACTCTAAGCTAATAGAAAACGAAGATAGAGAAAAAAGGGTGGAAGCCTATAAGGCATATTACCAGCCATATGTATCCTTGAAAAATACGATTGCAGCTACCTTTTCCTCTGCAGTTAAAAACAATGTGAAAACATCGAAATTGCGCAATTATCCATCAGCATTGGAAAAAAGCTTGTTTGGTGATAGAGTTCCAAAGGAAGTCTATGAAAACCTAATTGCTGCAACTAGAGATAATCTTCAATATATGGACGAATATATGCAATATCGCAAGAAAAAACTGGGTGTCGATGAACTGCGTGCGTATGACTTGAGCGTACCCCTTGCAGGAGATGCTGCCAAGCAGGAAATTTCGTTTGATGAAGCATTTGATATAATGCTGAAAAGTTTAGCTCCACTTGGTGAAGAGTATATTTCGGTATTAAAAAGCTTTAAAGAGAAGCGGTATTTTGATGTAAGAGAAACACCGGGAAAAAGATCTGGAGCATATAATTTAGGTGTTTATGGAGTTCACCCATTTATTTTGCTGAATCACCGTGATGACCTTGACAGTCTTTTTACATTAACGCATGAATGCGGTCATGGAATGCATTCCTACCTGAGCAATAAGCATCAGCCGGCAATAAGTGCAGGCTACAGCATTTTCGTGGCAGAGGTTGCTTCAACGGTTAATGAAGTCTTACTGATTCGCTATTTATTAAAAACAGAGACAGACCCGCAAAAACGAGAGCATCTTTTGAACCACTTTATTGACAGTTTTAAAGGTACGTTTTTTACACAAGTAATGTTTAGTGAGTTTGAAAAAGAGGTACATGAAAAAGCAGAAAAAGGCGAACCGCTTACATTAGATTTCTTTAATGAAACATATGAGTCTCTTTTTAAAGCTTATAACGGCAGTGAGCTAGTGCTTGATGAAGAAGTGAAGTATGGGTGGTCGAGGATCCCTCATTTTTACCGTCCATTCTATGTTTATAAATATGCTACAGGTTTTGCTTCTGCGATTACAATTGCAGATAGACTTTTGGAGGGTAAACAAGAGGACCTTGAACAATATTTAGAATTCCTGAAAAGCGGCAGCTCTGAATTTCCGTTGGAATTGCTGAAGAAAACAGGTGTTGATTTGACTTCGCCTGAACCAATCAATCATGCCATGTCCATATTCCATTCACTAGTAGAGGAAATGACGAAAAAATCGTGATGATTGTTGTAAAGCCGTATACGAGTGTATACGGCTTTCTTTAAAAGATGCATAAAAATTAATAAAATTGCATAAAATTTTTATTGATATTTTTCGAGAATGGAGAAAAACTCAATTACAAATTGATAAAATGTTTGCACAGACGGTGGCAGTTCGCGGTTTTTCGGGACGATAATACCGACAGTCCGGCTGATTGCCGGATTTTCAATCGGCATTTTTTCCGTGAATTTTGGAACGTTTTCATAAAAGCTGCTTTCTGGCAGCAGCGTAACACCCATTCCAGCAGACACCAGCCCTTTGATAGCATCTAAATCTTCTCCCTCTGAACTGACATTCGGCAGAAAACCTTCTTGTTTACACGCATCATATGCAATTTTTTGTAAAATATATCCCTTCGGAAACAAAACAAATGCTTCATTCCGTAAATCCTTTAATCGCAGTGTCCTTCGTTCAGACAAAGGGTGATTACTCGGAAGGAGTGCAAAGATTTTTTCTGTAAATAAAATATTACCTTTCAAATCAAAATCATCTGTCGGAACTGGTCCTAATAATGCTAAATCCAAATCGCGATTTTTAACGGCATCAATTAAAAAACTGTAAGAGCCTTGCCTTAATTGAAAAGTGATATTTGGATGTCTTTCTTTAAATGCAGATATTATGGTCGGCAGCAAATGGCTGGCGAGGCTAGTCGGAAAACCGATTTTGATAGAGCCTCTTTCTGGGTCTAAATAGGCATCGATTTGTTCCTTTGCGTTGTCCACTGCCTTCATAATAGCGAGAGAATGAGTTAGAAAAATTTTACCAATTGAGGTTAACTTTACATTTCTGCCTTCTCGTTCAAACAGAGGGACACCTAGTTCGTCTTCTAGATTGGCAATCTGTCTGCTTATTGCGGATTGGGCAACATGAAGGCGTTCAGCTGCTTCTGATACATGCTCTCTTTCAGCTACTTCGATGAAATATTTCAGTTGTCTTAATTCCATTTTTTAGGATTCTCCTCCAATTCATCTCATTATTAGATTACTTCTATCCAAATAATATATTGTATATATGAATTTGCATAGTATAATTGGGTTATCTGAACAAAAAAAAGTGTTAGAAAATCTGACAGGGGTGGTTGAAATGACGTACAACCAATTAGCTAAAGCACAAGGTCTATACAGACCTGAATTTGAACATGATGCGTGTGGAATCGGGTTATTTGCTCATATTAAGGGGATGGCAACTCACGACATCGTTTCAAAAGGACTAAGCATGCTATGTAAACTAGATCATCGCGGCGGTCAAGGTAGCGATCCGTTAACAGGAGACGGCTCAGGATTAATGGTTCAAATACCAGATGCTTTTTTCCGCAAGGAGATAGTGGATTTTGAATTGCCTGAACGAGGACAATATGGTGTCGGAATGGTTTTCTTTTCAAAGGATGATCCAAACAGACATGAAATTGAAACTAAAATTAATGAATATATCGAGCTTGAGGGCCAGGAGCTTCTCGGGTGGAGAACAGTACCTACAGATGTCAGAAAAATCGGAAAAGTCGCTCAAAAGAGCTGTCCGGTTATTCGACAAGTATTTATAAAAAATAATAATGGGTTAGAGAAGCTTGGTTTTGAACGCAAGCTTTATATTATCCGTAAATTATCTGAAAATTGGGGCAAGACTGAAGAAAGAGACTTTTATTTCGCAAGTCTTTCGACAAGCACAATCGTATATAAAGGGCTTTTAACATCAGATCAGGTGGAAACATTTTATCTTGATGTGCAAGACCCAGAATTTGTTTCTGCATTCTCAATCGTGCATTCACGTTTCAGCACAAATACATTCCCAAGCTGGGAAAGAGCCCATCCAAACCGCTATTTAATCCATAATGGTGAAATTAATACATTGCGCGGTAACTTTAATGGGATGAAGGCAAGAGAGCAGCAATTCGTTTCAGAAGCTTTCGGTGATGACCTGCAAAAGATACTTCCGATTTTGGATGCTAACGGAAGTGACTCATCCGTATTTGATAATGCTTTAGAATTCTTTATCCTTTCAGGACGCAAGCCGGCACATGCAGCAATGATGCTTATTCCTGAACCTTGGACAGAGAACCCGCATGTAACAGGTGAAAAAAGAGCATTTTATGAGTTTCATAGTGCAATGATGGAGCCTTGGGACGGACCAATGGCAATCACATTTACAGACGGCAATCAAATCGGAGCAATCCTTGACCGTAACGGCTTACGTCCAGCACGTTATTATGTAACAAAAGATGATTATATTGTATTTTCTTCTGAAGTGGGAGTTATCCCTGTAGAAGAAGAAAATGTTCTTTATAAAGACCGCTTAAGTCCAGGTAAGATGCTGTTAATCGACTTAGAGGAAGGCAGAATTATTTCCGACGAAGAGTTGAAAGGACAAATCGCAACAGAGCATCCTTACGAACAGTGGCTTTCAGAGGTTGTTAAACTTAAAACACCAGAAAAAGAAGAAGCAGAAACTTTCCAAGACTTACTGATAAGACAGAAGGCTTTCGGTTACACATATGAAGACATTCAGAAGAACCTTTTACCAGTTGTGCTGGAAGGGAAAGATCCAATCGGTTCAATGGGGAATGATACACCGCTTGCTGTGTTGTCTGACAAATCCCAATCATTGTTCAGCTACTTCAAGCAATTGTTCGCACAAGTAACTAACCCTCCTATTGATGCAATCAGGGAGCATATGGTTACATCCACATTGACATGGTTAGGAGCTGAGAGTAATCTTTTACATCCAACAGCAGAAAATTGCCATCGCATTCAGCTGCAGGGGCCAATCCTGTCAAACGGAGAAATCAGTCAATTAAAAGCAAATGAGCTTAATGGCTTTACTACACAAAGTTTTGCGGCGATTTTTACAGATAATTTAGAAGAAAGTCTACAAGCTTTATTAAAACAGGCAGAAGCTGCGATAACGAATGGCGTGAGCTTGCTTGTACTAACAGATAGAGAAATGGATAAAGAGCAAAAGGCAATTCCTGTTCTTTTGGCAGTCAGTGCACTGCATCAACATTTAATTGATAAAGGACTTCGCTCTAAAGCTAGCATTATCGTTGAATCTGGAGAAACAAGAGAAGTTCATCACATCGCCAGCCTAATTGGATTTGGAGCAGATGCAATTAATCCATATTTAGTGTATGCAACATACCAAAAGGCAATTGAGGACGAATTACTCAACATCTCCTATGAGGAAGCTGTATCCCGCTACAATCAAGTTATTACAGAAGGTGTTGTTAAAGTAATGTCCAAAATGGGCATCTCAACAGTGCAAAGCTATCGCGGCGCGCAAATTTTTGAGGCTGTCGGAATTGGTCAGGAAGTGATTGATAAATACTTTGCAGGAACAGTATCGCAATTAGGCGGAATTCGTATTGAAACAATTGCTAAGGAGGCAGCAGATAAACATAATGCTGCATATACGAACACTTACGATGAAAGTTTAGATTCCGGAAGTGAATTCCAATGGAGAAAAGGCGGAGAGCACCATGCCTTTAACCCGAAGACCATTCATACATTGCAATGGGCATGCAGAAGAGCAGATTACAGCTTATTTAAACAGTATTCTGAAGCAGCTAACGATGAAAGACTGAGCTTTTTAAGGAACTTGTTTGCCTTTTCTTCCAATCAAAAATCAATTGCACTGGAAGAAGTAGAATCAGTTGAATCGATCGTTAAAAGATTTAAAACAGGGGCAATGTCCTTCGGTTCATTAAGCAAGGAAGCACACGAAACATTGGCAATTGCGATGAATCGTCTTGGCGGAAGTTCAAACAGTGGTGAGGGTGGAGAGGATCCAGCTCGCTATGAATTAGACATGAATGGCGATAATAAAATCAGCGCTATTAAACAAATTGCATCAGGCCGTTTTGGCGTAAAAAGTCATTACTTAATTAATGCAAGAGAACTGCAAATTAAGATGGCACAAGGTGCAAAACCTGGAGAAGGCGGACAGCTTCCAGGCAATAAAGTATACCCGTGGGTTGCTGATGTGAGGGGTTCAACTCCTGGTGTTGGCTTGATTTCACCGCCACCGCATCATGATATTTATTCTATTGAGGATTTGGCTCAGCTTATCCATGATTTAAAAAATTCGAATCGTGATGCTCGTATAAGTGTCAAGCTTGTTTCTAAAGGTGGAATTGGCACAATTGCTGCAGGTGTGGCAAAAGGTGCTGCAGATGTCATCGTCGTGAGCGGCTATGATGGTGGTACTGGTGCATCACCAAAAACTAGTATTAAGCATACGGGTCTTCCTTGGGAGCTAGGTTTAGCAGAGGCACATCAAACATTGATGCTTAATGGATTAAGAAGCAGAGTTGTCTTGGAAACTGACGGCAAGCTGATGACAGGTAAAGATGTTGTGCTTGCAGCATTGCTAGGTGCAGAGGAATTCGGTTTTGCAACTGCTCCGCTTATCGTTTTAGGCTGTGTTATGATGCGTGCATGTCATTTGGATACTTGCCCTGTCGGCATTGCAACACAAAATCCAGACCTTCGTTACAAGTTTGCTGGCGACCCAGATCATGTAGTGAACTTCATGCGTTTTGTGGCAGAAGAGGTAAGAGAGCTAATGGCTCAATTAGGCTTCCGCACTGTCGATGAAATGGTAGGAAGAACAGACGTGTTAACTGTTGGTGAGGCAGCGAAAAACCACTGGAAAGCGAAGGATTTAGATTTGACTAAACTTCTTTACCAAGTGGAAGGACAAAGAACATTCCAAACACCGCAAAATCATAAAATTGATGAAAGTATTGATATGAGAAAAATCCTTCCTGCAGTGGAAAAAGCAATCCACAACGGAGAAGCAATCGATTTGCACTATCATGTGCGTAACACAGACCGTGTTATCGGGACGATTGTCGGAAGTGAAATTTCCAAGAAATACGGTGAAAAAGGGCTTCCAGAGGATACAATCAATTTGCATTTATCTGGTTCTGCTGGTCAGAGCTTAGGGGCGTACATTCCAAAAGGATTGACAATCCGCTTGAACGGCGATGTGAATGACTATGTAGGAAAAGGATTGTCAGGCGGAAAAATTTCCATTACCACACCATTTGTTGAGTCGTTTTCGGCACAGGATAATGTTATTGCAGGAAATGTGGCATTTTATGGTGCCACTAGCGGTGAAGCGTTCATTAATGGTAAGGCAGGTGAACGTTTTGCAGTCAGAAACAGTGGCGCTAGCATCGTTGTTGAGGGTATTGGTGATCACGGATTGGAATATATGACTGGTGGAGAAGTAGTTATCCTTGGAGATGCAGGCAAGAACTTTGGTGCAGGTATGTCTGGTGGAATTGCTTATGTACTACCAGGTGATAAAAACAGCTTTGAAAAGCTTTGCAATATGGAAATGATCCTGCTTGAGGACTTGACAGATTCAGCTGAAATGAACAGAGTAAAATCGCTAATCAAAAAGCATGCAGATGAAACAGGCAGTTTCGCTGCAAAGCAAGTGTTGGGCAATTGGGAGAAATACATTCACAAGTTCGTGAAAGTAATTCCGAAGGATTACAAGCGTATGATGAACCAAATCCAAGCAGGAATTAATTTAGGATTATCTCAAGAAGAAGCGGAAATGAAGGCATTTGAAAGCAACTCAAACCAAGGCAAAAAAAAACAGCAAACTACTAAAATGACAGTAGCAGTTCGGTAAGAAAGGAGAGGTACAATTGGGTAAAGCGACGGGGTTTATGGAATATAAAAGAGAGGAAGCGGAAGAACGGTCTCCCCTCTCCCGCATTAACGATTTTAAAAAGTATTCTGCTCCTTTCTCAGACGAGGTGCTAAGCAGACAGGGCGCAAGATGTATGGATTGTGCAACACCATTTTGCCATATCGGGATGGAAATCGGAGGAAGCACCTCCGGTTGCCCGATTCATAATTTAATTCCAGAGTGGAATGATCTTGTTTATAGAGGCAGATGGAAGGACGCACTTGACCGTTTGTTAAAAACAAATAATTTTCCTGAATTTACAGGAGCAGCTTGTCCGGCACCATGTGAAGGCTCATGTACTGTTGCCATCTCAGATCCTGCAGTAGCAATCAAAAATATTGAAAGAACTATTATTGATAAAGGGTTTGAAAACGGCTGGATTTCACCTAGAATTCCACAAAAGCGCACAGGCAAAAAAGTCGCAATTGTCGGAAGCGGTCCTGCTGGTCTAGCGAGCGCTGATCAGCTTAACCAGGCTGGCCACTCTGTCACAGTGTTCGAACGCTCTGACCGTGCTGGCGGTTTACTGATGTATGGGATTCCAAACATGAAATTGGAGAAAAAGGATGTAGAAAGAAGAGTCAATCTTTTGACACAGGAAGGTATTGATTTCGTTACAAATACCGAAATCGGCAAGGATATCACAGCAGAAGAGCTTAAGGCTCAATTTGACGCAGTAATCCTGTGTACTGGTGCTCAAAAGCAAAGAGACTTAAAAATAGAAGGCAGAGAGTCAGCTGGCGTTCATTTTGCGATGGATTATTTAACACAATCAACGAAAAGTCTGCTTGATTCAAGTATTGGAACTCCAGAAATCAATGCTGAAGGTAAAGACGTAATTGTTATCGGCGGCGGTGATACTGGGGCAGACTGTGTTGCTACAGCTCTTCGTCAAAAATGCAAAACAGTAGTTCAGTTCGGTAAACATCCTCAATTAGGATTGGCACGTGCTACTGAAAATATGTGGCCTGCTTTCCCGCATGTGTTCACATTGGATTATGCTTATGAGGAAGCACAGCAGAAATTCGGCAGTGATCCAAGAGAGTACAGCATCCAAACAACAAAATTAGTGAGTGATGAAGAAGGAAAGCTGAAGGAGCTTCATACTGTGCAAATGGAAAAAATCAGACAAGAAGACGGCAGATTCCTTTTTAAAGAAGTACCAGGCACAGAAAAAGTTTGGCCAGCACAGCTAGTGTTTATTGCAATTGGCTTTGAAGGTCCTGAACAGCCTGTACTTGCGCAGTTCGGTGTAGATACATTAAATACAAGAATTGCTGCTAAATATGGCAATTTCGAAACAAATGTAGAAGGTGTATTCGCAGCAGGTGACGCAAGAAGAGGGCAAAGCTTAATCGTTTGGGCAATAAATGAAGGCAGAGAAGTTGCATATAAAGTAGATCAATATTTAATGGGAGCTTCATGCTTACCAACAGTCAATGCTTAATATAGAGAAATGGTATCCCTTAATTGGGATGCCCTTTTTTTTATAAAAAAGCATATTTTTTTCCGAAAAAGGGTAAAAAACTGAAAATGTGTTTATCCTTTTTCATCTTAAGTATATAATAGTAAAAAATTAAAGGCAGTCCTATATATTGTATTAATGGTTTATGTATTTTCTACAACGATAACAACATAATTGTAGGTGCTTGCTTATAAGGGGAGTGTCGACTTTTGAGAGATGTAAAACTAACAGATATTTTTAACCACCATATTGCACAAAAGTATATCACCCGTTCAGGCCTGGCACATGCTCTTGCTGTTGCCTATCATGCATTTGAATTGGCTAAGGAAAAACATGTAGATGTTGATATTGCTGCAAAAGCAGGATTTCTTCATGATATTGGTCATTATACTTGGTACAAAGATGGGAAATGGGATTATCAATTGTATAAAAAAAATGATATCCATCCCATAAAAGGGGCTGAAAGGGCACACAAACTGCTGATTAGGCTTGGGGAAAATCCCGTCAAAGCAAAAGAAATTGCCCTCGCTGTCCTGTTTCATACTGACAGCTTCCTGCCAGGAGGAAGTGTTACTTTAACTCCGCTGCAACAAATCGTCAAAGCAGCAGACGAAAAAGACGAAGAGCCAGGAGGGCACCATCATTATCGTACTGTCAGTCTAAAAAAAGCACTGGATAGTCTTAAGGTTCTTGATGACAAAATAGATAAGCATTTAGCGCAAGAATAACGGTATAACAAAGCGGCAGAGATATAGGCGAAAATGCCTTTTTCTCTGCCGTTTTGTCCATTTTTTGTATAAAGGATGCCTGTTGATAAAATAATAAGGATAGATCTAATGAACAGGAGATTTAGTTATTATGACAGCTAAAGTAGTTCTTTATATAAGCTTGTTTTTACCATGGTTTACGTTGCTGTTTGCCAAAAAGCAGCGCATAAAAAAATATATACCAGTAATTATTCTTACTTGCTTATTAATGACAATCATTTTTCAAATAGCGTATCAATACAACTGGTGGGTGATTCATACATATATTGTTCCATGGGGGTATATGATAGACGTAAGTTTTGCATATGGGCTTTTTCCAGTCGGTACATTTTGGATTTTTTATTTCACAAGTGGGCGCTTCATTTTATTTACAATTACAAATTTGCTTATGGATGCTATTATGGCGTACGTCGTGTTACCATCGCTAATGAAGCTAGGCATTGCAGAGTACAAGCTGATTGCAAGCTGGCAGTATTTTTTAATCATGTATGGAATTTCCTTTATTATCTATGGTTATCATATTTGGCAAAAGAAGATATACAAAGAAGACGCTTAAGTCTTCTTTTTTATTTTCTGAATAATATTTGATGCTATAATTAATACTCAATAATGAATGTAATAGAAGGGAATACAATGACAAGTACCTCTAAATATATAAAAGAATGGCAAACAGCCCTTCAGCAAGAAATTAATTATCTAAAAAAGTTTTCTAGTTCAAAAATTGCTTTGTTTAATGGACAGTTCCTGCAAACAGCGGAGGACTATACGTATTATTTTGAAAGCATTGCATTTGTTAAAATACCTATTGGTTCTTCAGTCGTCCTGCACTGGGGAACAGCAAAAATAAATGGCCGTATTTTGTCCTCTGATGGAAAAAGCTTAATAGTTCAAATTGATAAAACAATCGGAGATCATGTGACAGAGGCATTTGTAAGCCACGACCCATGGGAGCTTCTTGAACAATTGATGATCCGTTTTGATACGATAAAAGAAAATAAGACGAAAGTTTCTCGAATTAGCAGGCTTATGAATCCTTCCATGCTTGCTAAGCATCCACAGGAAATAAGTAAGAATCATGTTCATGAGCTTTCATTAAGGAGCAAATATAATCCAGTTACCTTTGTTTGGGGTCCGCCCGGGACTGGAAAAACCTATACATTAGCACGGGTTGCTTTGCAGAAATATTGGAAGGGTAAAAGAATTTTACTGCTTTCACAAAGTAACCAGGCAGTTGACGTTCTTATGAAGGAAATTACTAGCACTGCAAAAAGCAAGAATCGGTTTAAGCTTGGTGATATTCTTCGTTATGGTGGAAATGGTGGAGAAATGGAGCTTGCAGAGGAAAAGATTACGACAAGTGCACTGCTAGATGAGAAGGATAAAGGATTAGCACTTCAAAAGCAAGAATTGCTTGATGAGAAAAATAAGCTGAAAAAGGATTTAGCGAGATCCTTCAGCAGCAGAGATTCACAAAGTCTTCTCAAAATGGAAGAACAACTAGCAAGAGTAATGGAGAAAATTCGAAAAAGAGAGCTTCAATTTGTTAAAAAGGCAATGGTCGTAGGCACTACATTGGCTAAAGCTGCGACAGATGCAACCATATATGAGGATAATTATGATCTTGTTTTGCTTGATGAAGCATCCATGGCATATGTCCCGCAAACAGCCTTTGCCGCCTCACTCGGAAAACGAATGATTGTTTGCGGTGATTTTAAACAGCTTCCGCCAATTGCCGCAAGCAGAAGTGAAGCGGTGAATAAATGGCTGAAGGAAGACATCTTTCATGCATCCGGTGTTGCTGACAGTGTGGCATCAGGCAAGCTGCACCAGCACTTGCTTTTACTGAACGAGCAAAGGCGTATGCATCCGAGTATTTCTTCCTTTACAAATAAGCATATTTACCATTCTCTTGTAACAGACCATCCAACAGTAGCTCGCTCAAGAAAAGCCATTACAGAAAAAGCGCCGTTTCCTATGGAAGCAAATATCCTGATGGATACAAGCGGGTTTGGCCATTATAGTGGCTTTGAAAAAGGAACAAAATCAAGAACAAATCTTTTTCATATTCTTATAGCTTTACAGCTCATGGTCGAAGCATGGAAAAGCGGGATAAAAAGCATTGGATATGTGACACCATACAGAGCGCAAAGTGAGCTTATGGATGCCGTTGCGTCTGAGCTGTTTCCAAAGCAAATGGCTGACAACAGTATTCTTGTTGCGACAGTCCACCGGTTTCAAGGCAGCGAAAAGGATATGATTATTTTCGACAGTACAGAAGGATATCCACATGAGCGTCCAGGCATGCTGCTGCTCGGTAAAGATAGTGAGCGATTATTGAACGTAGCTATTACAAGATCAAAGGGGAAGTTTATTCATATTGCCAATTGCGATTTTCTTAGAAAAAGAGTTGGCAGAGACAAAGCTGTCAGAAAGCTTGTTGAACATCAGCTCGCTGAGAATTTATTAGTGAAGGAAGTGGAAATTGGCACTTGGGTTAAAGCAAGCCACCCTTATGTAAAATGGCAGCATGCCAGAAATGTAAAAGATATCTCACAAGATATTAAGCATGCAAAAACAGTATGTATTGTTATGCCTGAAAATAGTAAGCCACCAATTGAATGGCTGCAACTTCTTGATCATGTGGCAGAATATCCAAAATGCAAAATATATGGACAAGCCAAATGGGCCAAAACAAGGGGAGTTAAAAGCTTACCTTATGATGGCGGGTACCCATATGTCATCATTGATGAACAAATTGTGTGGATTGGTCATCCCCTGCAGCTTGTGTCAGGGGCAAAGCCACCGTCAATTGCTGTCAGAATGGAGTCGAAACAGCTTGCTGCCTATTTACTTAAACAGCTATCTTAAAATTTTTTGATGGACTGTTTACAGCGTTGAAGGAAACGATGTATCATTTAAAGGTAGTTGCAATCATAGGAGGGTTATAAATGACATTAAAAGACACACTTGCACTAGTTCTATCAAGTGATGAGGCAGTCAGTAAATCAATGGAAACATATGACAGCGAAGGATATATCATTATCGCAGACAAGGAAGAACAGCAGCAGGTCCTTTCAAAATTAGAAGAAAATGATTTTTATGTGTATGACGAACAATTTATAGACGGAGTTTACCGAATTTACATTGAGCTGTAATATAATACAGGCAATCATTTAGCTTAAATTTGTTTATTTTTATCTCTTTATGTACAATTAATTCGTCAAGTATATAGGAGGTATAAATAATGGAACGAAAACAGAAATTCCTAAAAAACAAATTTTTGCTTGCCTGCTTGTTGCTGCTAACATTGATGCTTGCAGCATGTGGTACAACCAATGAAGCGGAAGATTCAAAAAGCTCTTCCACCAATTCGCCTACGATAGAAGTTAATCCTGTTGTGACGATTACAATGGAGGACGATTCAAAAATCGAAATCGAGTTATATCCAAAGAAAGCGCCTAATACGGTTAACAACTTTGTCTCTCTTGTACAAAAGGGCTATTATGATGGTCTAACATTCCACAGGGTTATTCCAGATTTCATGATTCAAGGTGGAGACCCTGAGGGCAACGGTACAGGTGGACCTGGTTATGCAATTGAAGGTGAATTCTCTGAAAATGGATTTGACGACAATGATTTAAAGCATGAAAGAGGCGTCATCAGTATGGCAAGGTCAGGTGATCCTAATTCAGCAGGTTCTCAGTTTTTCATTATGACAAAAACAACTGCAAGCCTTGATGGCCAATATGCTGCTTTTGGTAAGGTTACAAGCGGAATGGATGTAGTGGACAAAATCGTTGCTGTCGAGAGAGATGCTAATGACAAGCCGAAGCAAGATGTCATCATGAAAAAGGTGACTGTTGATACGAAGGGTGTCACTTTCCCACAGCCGCAAAAGGTAGAAGAATGATTGTTTGTTCTTAGGACAAGCAATAACATTTTATTTCTAGTAGGGAATTATGGTATGATGAATTGAACATTGTCCTAAGCAAAACACAATACATATGGGACATGATTAAAGGAGATGTTTATAATGGCAGAAAAAGGATACATATTGATGCAAAACGGAGAAAAGATCGAATTCGAACTTTATCCAAACGAAGCACCAGGAACAGTTGAAAACTTCACAAAGCTTGCTAAAGAAGGCTTTTATGACGGTTTGACTTTCCACCGCGTTATCCCAGGCTTCGTAAGCCAAGGTGGAGACCCAAATGGTAATGGTACAGGCGGTCCTGGTTACACAATCAAATGTGAAACACAAGGAAATCCTCATACACACCAAGAAGGTTCATTATCAATGGCGCATGCTGGTAAAGACACAGGCGGCAGCCAATTCTTTATCGTACATGACCCACAACCACATCTAAACGGAGTACACACAGTATTCGGTAAAGTAACATCAGGAATCTCTGCTGTTAAAGCAATGAGAAACGGCGATGTTATGGATAAAGTCGTAATCGGCGAATAATTACTGCATTAAATAGAACAACCCCCCATGGAAGAAAGTGTCCAATGGGGGGTTGTTCTATTATAGCTAATATTTAATATTTTACGCATCCAACTTTTTCTATCGATGTTTAAAGAAGCAAGTAATGATCAACAATATATTGCACGATGAGCGGCCTATAAATCGCCTCAATGCCTTGCATTTCGGCAAGCATCTGCTGCTGGTATTTATTTGTACCTGATTCAGAATGGGAGCGGAACTGTGTCAATGATTCGTCTAAGTAGACAATATGAACCCCTTTAGACAATAAGCGAAACCACATTTCATAATCATGTGTATATACCATAGCAGGGTTGAAGTCCCCAAATTTTTCGAAAATGCTTTTTTTGATTAATATTGTGCATCCGTTAATCGGATTAGAGTATAAATAACCTTCATAAACTGCTTTCATGCTTGAATAATTGGCACCATTCGATGGAACTTGTACATTATTGTTACTGTCGATAATATCATAGTTTGTAAAACTTGCGTCTATTCCTCTATCTTGCATAAAGGCCATTTGCTTGCTAAGCTTTTCTGGTTTAAAAAGGTCGTCAGAGCTAAGCCAGGCTATATACTCACCAGTTGCTTCGGCAATCCCTCTATTTAAAGCAGTTGCAGTACCCCCATTTTCTTTGCGGATATACTTAATTCGTGATCTGTACGGCATAATTTTTTCTCTGTATTTAACAGAGCCATCATCAACTAAAATCACTTCTATATTCGGATAGGTTTGATTTAAGGCACTCCTAATGGATTGGTCTACATAAGCGCAATTATAAAAAGGGATGATGATTGATATTTTCGGATACAACTTGCTTCCTCCTTCTGTTTATTCCTCTGCTTTTTTTCTTTTCATTAATAGTAATATATGAATATTCCTTCCTTGCTGTATAGGTTAGTGTTTAGCCAAAAATAATCATTGAACAAGGTTTTTTCTACCTAATATGACAAAAAAGCGGTCAAATTGGAGCACTTTTCCATATCTTATTAGAAGCATGTGGAAAAATTAAAGATACGAAGGGATGCGGGAAAACCACAATGAATATTCTATTTGTCTATTATGTGCCTAGCGGCGGAGTGGAAACTTTAAATCGTCAGCGTTCTGCTGCTCTAAAACAGGCGGGGATACACAGCCATTTTCTTTATTTCCGCAAAGCAAGGGACTTGGTTAACAACCATGAGGGACCTACATTTATCACGGATGATGATACAGAAATCAAAGCAATATTAGAAAAAGGCAACTACGAATTGATGGTAATCATCTCAGACTATAAATCGATTCCTCGCTTTCGGAATTTCGGATATACTGGCCCAATTATTCTAGAGATACAAGGATATGGCCCAAAGCATGTGGCTAGAGCGGAAATGACAAATGCAGTTCCATATGTGGCAACACCAGGAATTGGGCTACTTAATCCTAAAACACCTCATATTTCTCAAATTTTCAGTGAATTATTTCCATCAATACCAACCTTCCAATTTAATAATTGTTTCGACAGTAAAAAATTCACATATAAGCGCCTGCCAAAAGCGGATAAACCTATTGTTGCCTGGATTGGTCGGCTGGAGGACAATAAAAACTGGAGAGAGTTTCTGCAGATAGGTAAAAGACTCTTGAACGATGTTAATAATGGTATCCAGCTTTATATGTTTGAAGATCCTACATTATCTACACAAGAGGAAAGGGCAGCCTTTCAGCTTTTAGTGGATCAGCTCCAGCTTGCTGAGCATTTGACTATATTGCCGAATATCCCAAATGAAAAAATGGCAGATTATTATTCGTTAATTGGAGATTCAGGAGGTTTTCTATGCTCTACATCCAAGGTGGAAGGTGCACCTTATTCTGTACTCGAAGCATTCAGTTGTAGATGTCCTGTACTTACAACAGACTCAGATGGGGTAAGAAGTTCGATTATTCATAATGTGACTGGAAAGTACTATCCCCTTGGAAATATTGACGCGGCATGTAAGCAAGCGAAGGAGCTGATGTACTACACAACCTTGAGGGAGCGTATCCGTACAACTGCTTATTTGCATTTAACACGTGAATTCAGTCCAGAACAGTACTGCCGGAATTTTGGTTCTATGATGAGTCATTTTGGTGTGAAAACACAGAATTAACTCCTAAAGAAAGTCGTGCATTTTCATGCACGACTTATTTTATCCTTGAAAATAATTGAGCATATCAGCTAACGAAAGTGTTAAAGACCTTCCCTGCTGCCAGCCTAATTCCTTTAGCTTAACAGGGTCTATCAGAGGAGGAGTATCGGAAGCATCGGATGTAACTGATTTTATATCAATGGTCCTTCCTGATAATTGTTCTAGATGTTCCAAAACCTTTCCTAAGGAATGGTTAACGCCTGTTGTGATATCATACACTTCTCTACTTTTTCCTTTAAGCAAAATATATTCATATGCAGACACTGCATCACGAACGTCGATAAAATCCCTTGTTGCATTAATATTTTGTACGGTAATTAATGGTTTTCTGCCATCTTTGACAGATTCGAGAATCTGTTTAATAAAAATAGCACAAACGCCGTTTGAATTACCAGGACCAATCAAGTTTGTTGGTTTTGCGACCATAATGTCCAGATTAAACAGATGAGCCCAAGATAGTGCAATCGTTGTTTGAATTGTTTTGCTTAAACTGTAAGGGTGCGGGATAGCGGAAATATCCTGAGGATTGGTCTGCAGGGCTGAACCAACAATCAGCATTTTACAGTCTGGCTTGTGCTTAGCTGCTGCTTGAAGCAAATAGGCTGTTGACATAGCATTAATTTCCAGTGTTTTAATAGGATTATCCCACGAATCACCGACATGATTTTGTCCTGCTAGATGCAGCAAGTAGTCTGGCTTGCATGTTTTTATTAATTTTTCTGCATCCTGTTCGTTAGCTAAATCACATAGTAGGAGCTGATTAATGCCAGGAATGAGGGTGTTTTTTTTTGCTGCTCCATAGACATAGTAGCCTTTTTCCGCAAAAAATCTGCAAGCGTGGATTCCTGTAAACCCGCTCGCACCGGTAATCAAGATTGTTTTATTCATTTTCTATCATCCACTTTTTCATTTCCTGTAGCATATCCAAGTAAGAGGGGGGATTGTAGATATAATCTGTTCTAGTATTTACAATTGTTCTGTCAAGTTTGTTCTTCTTATCAGGAAGGATTTTCACATCATTTTTGTCAAACACGGTTTGAAACAGCTTTAACAATTCAAACTTTGAAATTTTTTCTTTTACACATAAATGATAAAGACCTGTTACTTTATTTTCAATCATCTTTTCCGTTGCTTTTGCGAGCTCAATTGTTGTTACTCCATTCCAATATACGTGTTCATATCCTTTTACTTCACCAGTTTGCTTCATGAACCATAAGAAGAGACCAATTCCGTTATCTTTTTGTTCAGGACCAATTATCGAAGTTCGGATAGTAAGGTTTTCTTTATCTTTAATTTCACCGTATTGCTTTGTTTTAGAATATTGGGTAGTCCCATCTGGAATACTGTCCTCTGTATAATTTCCTTCATCTCCGGAAAACACGCAATCTGTGCTGATATGAATTAGCTTTCCGCCGTTTCTTTTCGCAAGTTTAACGAGCTGATGCGGCAAAAAGCTGTTCACTTGCATGGCAATAAAAGGATTTTTCTCGGCATCTTCGTTCAAGATGCCGATACAGTTAATGATGATATCTGGTTTTATAGAGTCAATAATTTTCTCTAATGTAATCAGATCTGTCACTTCAAGATAAATACAATCTTTATCTTGCTTATCCCTTGATGTGTAATAGACTTTATATTTCGGATTTTTTTTGAAATATTCCACCATTACATGTCCTGCCATCCCTTTGCCACCAAGGACTAAGAGCTTCATTTAGATAAGACCGCCTTTCGATAGCATTTCCTTGATTTCCTCTTTGCTGATTAAGCCGATGCTGGAATTATATTCATCCAGGTCAACAGGAGAGCAAGCTGCATAATGCTCTTTTAACCCATCAATATGAATGGATGGCAAGATGACATAATATTCCTCATCATAAATGCATGTTGTAGTACACTCATATTTGGAAAGCAATAGCTCGTGAATTTTCTCCCCTGGGCGGATTCCGAGTATTTCTGTCTTAACATTTTCGACTTGTGAAAGCTCAACAATTACATCTGCTAAGTCGATAATTCGGCATGCAGGCATTTTCATGACAAAGATTTCGCCGCCATAGCTTTCAAATGTAGCTTTAAATACCAACTTTATAGCTTCTTGTACTGTCAAAAAGAATCTTGTCATTTTAAGATCTGTGATGCCGACTGTCTGTTTATCCCGAATTTGCTTTTTGAAGACATGGATAACACTTCCATTTGTTCCGAGCACATTACCGCCACGAATGCAGACGAATTTCGTATCTGTATTAAGTGTGTTCGCATGAATGATTAATTTTTCTCCCATCGCTTTTGATAAGCCGTAGAAATTAGATGGGTCAGAAGCTTTGTCTGTTGAAATATAGACGACTTTGTGGACATTTTGTGCAATCGCAGCATCTATGACATTCTGTGTACCGATAACATTTGTTTTTAATGCTTCAAGGGGCTGGTGTTCACAGATTGGCACATGCTTTAATGCTGCTAAATGGAATAAGTAATCGACATTTTGGCATGCATCCATTAAGGTTTCTTTTTCTTTTATGTCACCAATAATAAAATGAAGCTTAGGATGATTGTCAAACTCTTGTTTCATCATGAATTGTACCGATTCATTCCTAGAAAAAATGCGAATTTCCTCTGGATTTTCACTCAGCAGCTGCTTCACTAGCTCATGTCCCCATGAACCTGTTCCACCTGTAATTAAAATCTTTTTATTTTCAAACAACTTCCATTCCTCCCAATACGATTTTTACTATTTTATCTGAAACATTTACATGGTCATAACCATCAGGGAAAGACCATTTTCTTGATTGATTAACCATTGACTTTACACAGCTTATAATCTGGTCACCATTCAGACCAGAAAGGATATTACTTCCACATTCAATTGTTTCCATTCGTTCTGTAGTCTTGCGGATTGTTACAGTGGGCACATGGAATAAGCAGCATTCCTCCTGGACAGTTCCACTGTCAGTAAGCACACATAGTGCATTTTTTTCTAGCTTTACAAAATCAAAAAATCCAAATGGCTCATAAAATTCAATTAAAGGGTCAATCTTAAGCTCATTGTTTTGTTCTATACGAGCTCTCGTGCGAGGATGTATGCTGCATATTATCCTCTTTTTATACAATTTTGCGATTGAATTGATGCCAGTAATAATTTCCTTTAACCGATCTTTATTATCGACATTTTCTGCTCTATGTGTCGTCACAAGGAAATAGTCCTGCTCTTTAAGAGATAGTTTATCTAAAATGCCGCTGGAATCGATTCGTTCGCCATAATGAAGCAATACCTCGTAAATGGGATTTCCAGTCACAAGAATTCTGTTTGAAGGAAATCCTTCCTGCAGAAGATTCTGCTTGCTTTGTGGCGTGTAAGGTAAATTAAAGCTAGAGACACTGTCAATTAGTTTCCTGTTTTTTTCTTCTGGAACTTCAAGATCAAAGCATCTGTTCCCAGCTTCCATATGATAGACAGGAATGCCCATTCTTTCGGATAAAATAGAACTTAAACCACTGTTTGTATCGCCGAGTACCAACACTTTATCCGGCTTCTCTTTGTTCAATATCAGTTCTAATTCTTTGAATATGACGGCAAGCTGTTCTCCCAATGACTGATGCTTTTCACTTAGCACATAATCTGGCTTTCTTATTCCCATTTCGAGAAAAAATATTTCACTTAAAGACGAAGTGAAGTTTTGTCCTGTATGCACAAGGATATGTTCATCTGCCAATTGATCGAGTTTGCCGATTATTAAACTAAGACGGATGATCTCTGGTCTTGTCCCCAATATAGTCAATACTTTCATTTCTCACCTCTCGTAAAGCCTGTAATGAAGAATCTCTATAACATATGCATGTCCGTCCAGCATGTTCTAGGCAACAATCCTTTTTAATAGAAAAAATGTACATGAATCTGATTGGTTTACTAATAAAAAGCCCCCCACTAATGGGAGGCTTAAACCAAGAGTCTATTAAAGTGCGATTACTTCGTTAACCGTAACTTGTCCTAAATAATTTCCAGTGCCTGCTGCGCCTGATGTTACTGTTGAAGTAATAGTCAAAACTGCGTTAGTGCCAAGAAGCTGCAAGGCAAGCAGGGCATCGCCGGATGCAATTTCTACACTTAAAGGACCACCTGCATTCACAACGTTCGTAAACACCGGTATTGTTGCAATAACAATGCCTAATAGGTTAACGACCTCTAAGACTCCGCTAACGATGACTGTTTCCGTTCCAGAAAAAGCATAGTTAACGCTGACTGGTAAAGCGACATTTAAAAGACCCAATGGAAAAGTAAATCTGCTTACGAAGGTTACTGTTTGGTTCGCTGCACTATTTGGTGCCCAAATATAAGCATTGCTTCCGTCAATGAATGGGGCAGTGGCAGATGGTGTTACTACAACTGGTATTTGTGGAAATGTTCCGCCAGCAGTATTTGCGACAATCGTAGTATTGGCTGGAGTTGTATAACTTTGTAAAACGATTGGCATTTTTTCACCTCCTAGTTTTTAATCTATCATTTAATTTTTTAAGTTTTAGACAATTGTTTGAACAGTGATTTCACCTAGATAACGACCTGTGTTAACAGGTTCGTAAGGAGTCGTGATAGGTGCTGTCACAACAGCATCAATTGTAATATTTATTGTTCCGCCAAGAATGCTTGCTGCAAGTAAAGTATCAGCTGCAATTGTGCTTACATTTAAAGGGTTTCCTAAGTTCGTATCACCTGAAAATAAAGGAATTGTAAGGACAATCACACCTAATACATCGAGCACTTGCAGTGTTCCTGTAACTGAAACAGTTTGGTTCCCAGCATACGCATAAAATACTGTTAATGGCAAAGCTATACCCAACAGCGGAGCACCTAATGAAAAGACACTGCGGAATGTCACAGTTTGTCCCGATACACTGACAGGAGACCAAATGTAGGAGCTGTTTCCATCAACTAACGGAATTTGAGGCCCTACAGTTACTACAGGTCCAGGAGCTGTAGCGGAATCTGCAATTCGGACAGTGTTAGTTGTGTTTGTAAAGGCTTGTAATGCAATAGGCATTTATTTCACCTCCTTTCGAATATCTCGGAAGTTACAAAATAGCATATGTGCAAAATACAAAGAAGTTTGGACAAATATTATGGGTAAAATATGGATTTTTTTGAAAAGTACCACGATTTTACAGGTAACAGCCTATACTTGTTTTATTTCTTGAAATATGAATAAAGAGACAAAGAGGAAAGGGGTTGTATATATGAAAATCCTGCTTGCGACATACTGGATCGTTCCACATGTCGGAGGAGTATGGAATTATATGAACCAATTAAAAAGACGACTTGAGGCATTAGGGCATGAAGTAGACTTATTAGGATACGGAGAAATGCATAAATACACCTATTTTGTATCTGAAGAAAAAAAGATTTTTAATGACGATTTACAAGAACAAATAAATAGCCGTTTACAAAGTATGCAGCATAAACCGTATATGGCAGATCCTGTTGTCACTTATTGTGAAAAACATCGGATAGGATATGAAATTGCCATATCTAGTCTCAATTTGCATAAGTACGATATTATTCATACCCAGGATGTCTTTTCAGCAACAAGCTTTGGCAATTTGAAGTTAAGTGGCCCTAAGTTAATTGCAACATTGCATGGTTCAGTTGCACATGAAATGAAAGATCATCTTCTCTATGAACATGTTACGGCAACTTCACAAATTGGCTGTACGTATTTCGATGAATTGGAGTATTTAGGAGCGACTGCTGCTGAGATTACAATTGTTGCAAACAATTGGCTTAAAGAAATTCTCATAAGCGAATTCCATGTGCCAGCAGAGCAAATGACTGTATTACATTATGGATTCGATATAGAAGCCTTTTTAAACAGAATTGATCCGCAAGATAGGAGTATTACAAAACCACTTGGAAAGCAAGTTATTCTTTTTACCGGAAGATTGGTTGCATTAAAAGGTGTACACATATTAATAGAAGCATTAAAACAACTTAAAGGTTCTTTATCCAATTGGGTATGCTGGATTGTTGGAGAGGGAGAGAAGTTTAATGAGCTCAAGCTTCAAGCAGCAAATGCAGGACTAGAAGATATGATTGTATTTTTTGGAAAAAGGGAAGACATTCCCCAGCTTCTGTCTAGAGCAGATGTCTATGTTCTTCCAAGTATGATTGAAAATCAGCCATTATCTGTTATTGAAGCACAAATTGTCGGCAAAGCTTGTATTGTAAGCGATGCAGGCGGCCTCCCTGAAATGATTACTCATGGGTTGACAGGACTGATCGTTCCTAAAGGGAATGTAGAAGAGCTTCGGAACAGTCTTTATATGCTTTTAGTAAATAAGCAATACCAAACGTTCCTTGGAGTCAATGCTAAGCAATGGGGACTAAAGCATTGGTCTTTAGAAACGGGAGTCGAGAATTTATTAGGGATTTATCATTCAGCAACCAATCTATAAGACTTTTTTAAAATTTATAGAAAAGGAGAAGAGTTGATAGACATGAAAATATTATTAGCCACCTATTGGCCAATCCCCCATGTTGGCGGGGTTTGGCATTATATGGAACAACAAAAAAGAGAACTTGAAAAACTAGGTCATGTGGTAGATCTGCTTGGCTTTAATGAGGATGCAAGTGCTGTATATATCTACAATAAAGATAAGGCAATTGAGAAAGAAAAAATTATGCCATTGCTCGAAGCGAAGCTTAATGAAGAAGCATACCCAGAGATACATGCAAATGCACTCGTGAAATATACTGAATTTCAGCGCTATGTTTTTGAGCTTTCAGCAGCGTATCTTGGACTTGCAGAATATGATGTTATACACACACAGGATGTGATTGCAACTGCAAGTATTGCAAGGGTACTACCGGAGAGCACGGTGTTAGTTGCAACACTTCATGGTTCGGTGGCGCATGAAATAAGGCACCAGCTGACAGGAATGCATAAATCTCCGACTTCCTTTATGGCTCGTGCCTACTATGATGAATTGGAGAGTGTAGGTGCTACTGCCGCATCCTACACAATTGTAGCAAACAATTGGATGAAAAAAATTCTGACAGAGGAATTCCAAGTCCCTGAAGAGCAAATAAAGGTGCTTCACTATGGATTTGATACAGATACATTTCTTTTGGAATCCCAAAAGGTTAACAAATCACTACTGATTCCTGAAGATAAGACAATCATTACCTATACTGGGCGACTTATTGAAATGAAGGGCGTGCACCACCTGATTGCTGCCTTAGGAAAACTTAAGGAAGACAGGGATGATTGGGTATGTTGGATTATTGGAGAAGGCGATAAACAAAAGGAATTGGAAAAACAAACAATAGAACTTGGATTAGAGGACGATGTGTTTTTCTTTGGTAACAGAAGCGATGTCCCATATTTATTATCCCAGTCAGATATCTATGTTTTTCCTAGTCTATTGGAAAATCAGCCACTATCCCTGGTGGAAGCACAAATTGCCGGAAAGCCTGCTATTGTTAGTAATGCAGGAGGACTACCTGAAATGGTAGAGGACGGGGTCACAGGACTGATTTATCCAGCTGGAGATGTTGATGCGTTATACAGTCTGTTACAGCTGTTGTTAAATACTCCTAATTTCCAGTCAATCATCGGTAATAATGCAAAAATATGGGGATTGGATTATTGGTCCTTATCTAAAGGAGCCAAAAGTATTTTGGAAGTATATGAGCTTGCATTAGCAAAAAGGAGGGAGGAAGGAAAATAATGAAGTTTCCTTGGAAACAGAACATCCATAAAATTCTCCCCTTTACTGTAAAAAAGGAAGAGACGGACAAGACGAATCCTTATCATAAAGATGAAAATCCAAGTAATGATAATAATGAGCGGAGTAATATGAAAACGCAGCAACCTCTGCAATGGCGTCAACATCAACACTGGCTGAATTATCAGAAATGGTTCGAGCAGCAGCGAGAGCGGGACCAGCTTAGAAAACAGGAACAGCAACGAAGGTTAGAGCAGCAACAAATAGTAGCTGAGCAACGAAGGTTAGAGCAGCAACAGTGGATGGAGAAGCAGCAAAGGCTAAAGGAAGAGCAAAAACAAAAGGAGCAGCACAGACTAAAGGAACAGCAAAGATGGCAGGAACAGCAAAAACTGGAAGAGCAGCAAAGGCTAGAGGAACAGCAAAAACTGGAAGAGCAGCAAAGGCTAGAGGAACAGCAAAAACTGGAAGAGCAGCAAAGGTTGGAGGAGCAGAAACGGGTCTGGGAAAAAATCAATACTGTACTTCCCGCTGACTACAAAATACCGAACGAAAAGTCAATTTCTGTTTTTCAGCCGATGAAGATAGAATCGTATCAACATTTATTTATCAGAAACACCTCTGCAAATACCAGTCAAAATCCGTTGTTTATTGATAAACATATAATGGATCAGCTTGGTCAGGCGCTACCTCAAAATTATTTGCTTCCTAATGTAAGTACATTAGAGGTTTTTTCAAAGATGTCAAGTGATGTCTATAAGTCTCTTTTTGCTGAAAAAACAGAAACAAAGCAGTATTTTGTGGACCCTTCACTATTTGATTCTATTGTGGGAGCTTTACCAACTGATTATCAGCTTCCTAACTCCCGTATGATTAAAATATTCGATGAAATGTCTAGTGATAACTTTGATGATTTGTTTGCAATAAAGGGTCAGACAAAAAAAGCATTTGTCGATAGGCAATTTATAGATGGGATAGCAACGAAAGTACCAGTTGATTACAAAATTCCCGATTCAACAGCAATTAACAATATGCCATCGGAAAGAATATGAGCTTTAGCGAATGGTTTGTAGCCATTCGCTTTTTTTTCTAAGCTTATCGAGAAAGTCCATTTTTTGCTCTGTATGGTCACCCGCCATATACACAGCATACTCGATTATCATAAGCTATTAAAAATGAGTAGAGGAGCAAAAGGATGAAAGTAGCAGTTACTGGTGGAGCAGGATTTATCGGTTCTCATTTAACAGATCACTTATTAAAAGCGGGATATGAAGTTCATATACTGGATAATTTTTCATCAGGCCATTATTACCATGACCATCCAAATGTGATTGTACATGAAGTGGATATTCGCAGTGAAAGGGCTCAAGCAATTATATCAGAAGAAAAACCTGAATTTGTATTCCACTTAGCAGCACAAGCAGATGTTACACGGTCAATAAATAATCCATGTGAAGATGCAGACATCAACATCAATGGTACTATTAACATTTTAGAAGGATGCCGAAAAGCAAAGGTGAAAAAAATTATTTTTTCTTCGACATCTGCTGTGTATGGCAATCTCCAAAAAGCAACGATTGATGAACAAGATCATACGACACCTATATCTTATTACGGGTTGTCCAAATTATCTGCTGAAAAATATATTCAACTTTATCAGGAATTATACGGATTGGATTTCACCATCCTGCGCTATGGAAATGTATATGGTCCAAGACAAACTGCCAAGGGGGAAGGTGGCGTCATTGCCGTTTTTATGGATAGGATAAAGGAAGGAAGCTGCTTAAAAATCCATGGAGATGGTAAACAGACAAGAGACTTTGTATTTGTTGAAGATGTTGTGGATGCAAACATTGCAGCGATGAAAAACGACCGTAATGATATTTTTCATGTGAGTACAAATAAGCCGACATCTATTAGTCAACTTGCTGAGATACTTTTAGAGCTTCATCCGGACAGCCTTGAAACAATGCATGTTAACAGTCGGACAGGTGATATAAAGCATAGCTGTCTTTTAAATGAAAAATGCTGTGAACAGCTTGGATGGAAACCGAAGTACAGTATAAGTGAAGGCTTAAAAAGAACGTATCATTATTATAACAACTAACCAATAACTACCCACTTATGCTTAAGAAGCCAATCCCAAAACTTCAGCCGATTTTTTTGACATAAACTGATAGACTGTTTTTCATCACATGCTTGGCTCTATGAGTTTTCATTTTGATAATGGCACGCAAGTGTTATTAAAAGGAGTAAGTACATGAAGCTTAATGAAATTAAAGGTGAGTATGATGCTGTTTATAGTTTAGGTGAAAACTGCCTTCCAGCCATGAAAATGAGACAGTTTCATCTAAGGCCATTTGCCGGTCCACTAGATTGGGTAGGGATACAGTATGTGCATAAGGTAGCTAAGCTAATCCGCACATATTTTACTGATTTTCTAGCAGAGGAGAACCTAGTCCCAACTGGATATGCTTCAGACTCCGATTTGCTTGTGTATGATATTGATAACATCATCAGCTTTAATCATGATTTTAAAACAGATAGAAATACGCTTGATAATCTGATGGATCTGCCAGTTGTAAAGGAGAAATACTACAGAAGGATCACTAGGTTCATTCAGAGTGTACAAACTGATAACCGTATCTTATTCATTCGGACAGTAGCATCCATTGAAGAAATAATTGAGCTCCAATCCGCACTTCGGGAGGTTGTCAAAGGAGACTTTACATTATTAGTCATTAATCATTATCCTATTACCGAACTAATTGAGCAAGAATGTTATATTGAAAATGTATGTTCGATATGCCTGCCAAATGAAGATATATGGGATGGAAATAATCATCACTGGCAACAAATTTTTAATGGAATTTCAATCCGTTCAAAATGAATGCATGAATAAAGGAGACTTTGAATATATGAGTGTACAAGAAATGAAAGGAACGTATGATGCTATTTTCAGCTTAGGGGATTTGTGCTTAGCAAGCATCCAATTGCGTAAATTTAATTTGCGTCCATTTGCTGGTCCACTAGACTGGATGGCTTCCAACAACCTTCCAGATGTTACTAGACTGCTAGCTAACAGATTTTCAGAATATATGGAACTTCACAATCTGAAAGCAACAGGAGAGTATTCAACAGGCATCAACTCTACTGATCCACACTTGGTCATCACAGATACCGCTTACAACATTGTATCTAGCCATGATTTCAGAGCAGACAGCAATACATTCACAAACTTCCCAGAATATTCAAAGGTAAAACAGAAGGTAGATAGACGTGTAGCAAGAATGCTGGAATACTTTGAAAAAGGGGAACGTTTGTTGTTTGTCAGGACAGAAGCATCATTTTCAGATACACTTCAGCTGCAATCCGTTTTATCCGACCTAGTAAAGCATCAGTTTCATATACTTGTCGTCAATCATAATAACAGACAGGATATGGAAGTGAAAAATTGGCCAATCAAAAATGTAACGGTAGTGGAAATGCCTGTATACGAAAAGTGGACAAACAATGATGACTATTGGGAAGGTTTGTTTGAAAACATTTTTGTAAGAGATGTTCAAGAATAAAGAACGCTCCAATTACTTGGGGCGTTTTTTTTACTTAAAAGTAGTCAGCAATAAAGCATTTCATTCGGTGCACCCCATTACCGAAACATATCGTAAATTTGTGAGAATGGAGAAGAAATATAGTAAACGTAATCCGCTAAATTAAAATAATTTTACGCACTCAAACAAATCATAAAATAAAAATCAAGCATTAGAAAAAATAAATAATATAAAAGAATTCCATATTAACACCTTTTTTATATAACGAAAATAAGGCTGTTTTACTGTGATGGAAAAAACAAAATCAATTTATTCGAGGTAATTTTTGATATCTCGCCAGTCCTTTAATACAATATTAATATAGAAATAAATGAAAGAAGGAGAAGCCATGAAATTTTTAAATCAGGTCGTTATTGTAACTGGAGCAAGTAATGGGATTGGCAGGAGCATTGCAGAGCATTATTTAAAGGAAGGAGCTAAGGTAGTTTTTGCAGATATCGATGAAGCTGCATCAATTGAGATTATTAAAGCCTCTAATCATTCTGAAAACGCAGCTTTTATTAAAACAGATGTAAGACAGGAGCAAGATGTCATTCAATTAATGGAAAAGACGCAGCAACAGTTTGGAAAAATTGACATATTAATAAATAATGCAGGAAAGGCTCTGTTTAAGTCTGTTTATGAACTAACCTTGGATGAATGGGAAGATGTCTTACACACAAATTTGCGAAGTGTATTTTTATGTTCACGTGAAGCAGCAAAAATCATGAAACAAAATGAAAATGGTGGCTCTATTGTAAACATGTCTTCAACAAGGGCATATATGTCTGAACCAAATACAGAAAGCTATAGTGCAAGCAAAGGCGGAATTATGGCCATTACTCATGCATTAGCGAATAGCTTGGCTAATGACCGGATTGCTGTTAACAGTATCGCGCCTGGCTGGATTGAAACAAAGCACTATGAAGAGTTAAGGGCTGTTGATCATGATCAGCATCTATCTAAAAGGGTAGGCATGCCGGCAGATATTGCAAGAGCTTGTCTCTTTTTAACAAATAGAGACAACAATTTCATCACAGGCACTAACCTGACAGTAGATGGTGGGATGACTGTAAAGATGATTTATGAAGAAGATTAAGATGCAGCTTAACATATACATATTCTGATGATGTGAAAGGAAAGTGGAAGTCATGATAAATAATTTTGATGAGGTTGTTAATCGTAGGAATACTTATTCAGTCAAATGGGATGGCGGTAAAATGATAAAGGAGATGGGTCTTACGGAAAGATATGATGAAGACACTATTCCTTTGTTTACGGCAGACATGGATTTGCCTGTGCCAAATGCGTTAGTCAAAGCATTGCATAAAACGGTGGACAACAGGATTTACGGCTATTCGATTTTTCCTGATGAATACTATGAAGCGATTCAATATTGGTTCAAAAAAAGACATGACTGGGAAATAGATAAAGACCATATTGTATATAGTCCTGGGACAGTACATGCAATGAATATGGCTATTCGCGCTTTTTCAGAACCAGGTGAAGGTGTCATTATTCAGCGTCCTGTATATCCACCTTTTACTTCGGCTATTGAAGGAAACGGAAGAACAGTTGTTAATAATCCGCTTCAATGTGATGAAAACGGCTACTATACCATCGACTTTGCAGATTTTGAAAGAAAAGCAAGTGATTCTAGCACAAAAATGTTCTTATTATGCAATCCTCATAATCCAACAGGAAGAAACTTTCGCAAGGAGGAATTGCAAAGTTTAGCAGATATTTGTAAAAAGCATGATGTTTTAATTGTTGCAGATGAGATACACGGTGATTTAATTAGAAGAAATGAGCAGTTTATCCCAATGGCGAAATTAGCAGATAACGATTTGCTTATCACCCTTACGGCTATCAGCAAGACCTTTAATGTAGCAGGTCTCCATTGCACAAATGCGATTATTCCGAACCTGAAGCTCCGCAAACAATTTTTGAAAACAATGGGCTATCAAATGGCTTCACCATTTACCATTTCAGCGCTCATTGCTGTGTACCGAGAAGGAGAGGAATGGCTGGAGGATTTAAAAGCATATATTGATGGCACAATGGAAATGGTCAAGAAATTTATCGATAAAAACATGCCGAAAGTGAAGGTAACGATACCTGAAGGAACCTATATTATGTGGATGGATTTTTCTGCGTATAACATAACGCCGGAGGAGGTTCATGACCGAATATATAATAGAGCCAACGTCCTGCTCGAAGATGGAAGCATGTTTGGTGAAGAAGGAAAAGCATATCAGAGAATCTGTATTCCATCACCAAGATCTATTATCCAAACTGCCTTGGAAAGAATGGCAAAGGAATTTGAAGATTTGCAATAAACAATATGTCCTTGAACAGTGTGAGTTACTACACATTGTTTAAGGATTGAATAAAAAATGAAAAAAGGCAACGCTTTCCGTCTAGTTCAAAGGATTGCAGTTGTCTATTTTTAGGAGTATAATGTTCTCATTATCAATTTTTAATATAATGATATGGGGGCTTTTTGATTGGACATTTTACATCAAATACTTTCTACTTACGCTTCATTCTTTGATGGAGAGATGTGGGTTAAAGTATTATCAGACCCTGTTTCTTGGGGATTAATTGGTTCACTTGTCATTCTTGAAGGTCTTCTTTCAGCAGACAATGCGCTAGTGCTTGCTATCATGGTTAAGCATCTTCCTAAGGACAAGCAAAAAAAAGCACTCACATATGGACTGATTGGAGCGTACTTTTTCCGCTTTTTATTCATCGGACTCGGAGTGTATTTAATTAAATTTACTTGGATTAAAGTAATTGGAGCTGCTTATCTTGCTTGGATTGTTATCCAGCATTTCTTCCTTAATAATAAGGATGAGGAAGCAGGCGGCATAAAAAAAGACAGCTGGACTGTACGTATGTTTGGGGCTTTCTGGGCAACTGTCATTTCTGTTGAATTGTTAGACTTAGCCTTTTCTGTCGACAGCATTCTCGCATCATTAGCTGTTTCAGATGAAATTTGGATTTTGCTATTGGGTGGTATGCTTGGTATTTTAATGATGAGAACAGTAGCAAAGTTGTTCCTAGTCTTAATTGAAAAGGTGCCTGAATTAGAAAATACAGCATTTGTGCTTATCGGCATCATTGCATTGAAAATGTTTGCTAGTATCTTTGGTTTTGAATTGCATCATTACGTTTTCTTTGCGATTTTGATTCTTGCGTTTATCATTACATTTATCATCCACTTCATTAACAAAAACAAAAAATTGTCTGAAGAAGTGGCCTCAACAAAAGAATAAAAGTTAGCCCTGTTCTGAATAAGGACAGGCTTTTTTTATGTAACAATGGGTCACTTTGTATATTTATTAGCATAGCTTGATGCAACAAACGAATCCGGTTTTATTTTTGGCTCAATTCCAGTTGATTCAATCCGAGCAACCATCTCATTAACAAACTCACTCGTTCTATTTCTTGAACCGCTGCCTATGTCGATATGGCCCTCCATTGAAAAAGTGGCTCCATTATAAATGAAGGGAAGAACGATATCAATCATCGTATTTTTTCTTTCCTCTGTAAATAAAGAGACAACTTCCTCTGTTAATGTTGTTTCATAAGAAATCTTTTCATGCAATGCTAACATCTTTCTTGGAACAATAGTCTTTCTAATACAAGCCCATGCTCCTTTGCCTTTATTTTGGATGACAATGCCAGTTATAAAGGTTGTATGCTGTGGATGAACCTGTGAATCCGTGCCTATCATCAATCGGTAATTTCCCCGAGGGTTTCTCGCCATAAAGCTAATAATACGCTGAAACACCACATCAAATGTCATAGAGTTTTCTTGAAGATTTTGAAATGTCATATTTGCCCAACTTTTCTCCGCCATCATAGCCCCTCCTTCAAACGTCTAAACATAATTAATGAAGTACTGTCTATACCTATTGTATGAACACTCTTAAAAAATAGCACCAAGCATTCCTGTCCTCCTAGTATATGCCATGCTTATTGCTACAGAGTGAGCAAATGCCTAATATATGTAAAGAAATACGTATTGAAATAGTAACAACAGATTAAAACGAGAAGGTATACCTGAAAAATGCTGAGCTTAGAAAATGCTAAATGGAGGTTTTGCAAGCACACTAGTTAAATGACTAATGTGGATCCACCATCACTACAGTCTATTAACTGTAAATCTAAATACAAATGGAAAGAATCTAAACATAATCTTTACATTAAACCATGAATGAAGGAACACATACAAAATATAATGAAGAACATATGGGGGGTGATTTATTATACGTGAAGACAAACCTATACATATTAATGTACTTGGAAATGAGCAATTTTGTTTGTTAAACAATGATAAGGAGTGATGAAATGGATACGAGTTCACACATCATCATAGGCTTAGGATTAGCAGCACTCGCTCACATTGATCCTGCTGTCGCTAATTCTGCTCCTTTGTCCCAAGCGGTGTTATTCGGTACAGTAATTGGTTCGAACGCTCCAGACTTTGACTATATTTATCGCATGAAAGGAAAAGGCAGTTATATCCGCAATCATCGTTCTACATCTCATTCTTTGTTTGCATTACCACTATGGAGTATTGCGGTTTCAGGTATAATTTATGCCTTTTTGCCAGAGGCATCGTTTCTCCATTTATTTTTATGGACTTTCTTAGCAGTTATACTTCATGTTTTTTTTGATTTATTTAATGTACATGGAACCCAAGTTTTACTTCCATTCTCCAAAAAGTGGATTGCGTTTGACTCGCTCCCATTAGTAGATCCTACTATTCTAGTAGTCCATTTATTTGGATTTTCCCTTCTGCCATTCTTTGCAATGGGTGAAGTGTTTTTAACTATTTATCTTTTTATTTTCCTGTACCTAGCTGTTCGAACCATTTCCACAGTGTTAGTAAAAAGAAATTTGCATCTCCATTTTCAAAACTCTATACGCATTAAATTGATTCCTCGTATTTCCTTATTTCATTGGGATGTCATTATCGAAACGAAAGAAGATTTTTTATTTGGCGTTTTCACAAAGGGCAGTCTTACTATTGATCATTCTCTTGTTAAAAAAATTACATTTCCTGATTTAGTGTCAGAAAGCAAAAACCATCCACTTGTTTCAGATTTTCTATCAAGTACCCAATACGCCTATCCTTTTGTACTAAAACGTAAAAATGGCTACCTAGTCTATTGGAAGGATCTTCGATTTCGCACAAATAAATTCTTTCCTATTCTTACAATCATTGCAGTATCAGCAGACCATAAGATGAATGAAGGCTTTATCGGCACATTATACTCCTTAAAACAATACAAGCAGGTAATCAAACAATTAAAAAATACGGCATCTTAAAGAAGGGCTGATTTTATGGAAAAGAAATTACTGATTATTTCTTCTGATATTACAGGACACGGTCATAAAAGTATTACAGAATCATTATGCGAAAAAGTCCAAACTTATCAAGATGTCGAAATCTTTGTAGTAGATGGATTTTCTCTTGGTAAACGATTGCTTTTAAAAATTGGCCAATCCTACGGGCCAATCATCAGAAATTCAGAGCATCTTTGGAAGATGATTTGGAAGTTATCTGCGTTAAAACCGCAGCTAGTTGACAATTTTATCGAATCATTGATTAGGGAAAACTTTCTCAAATTACTAGAGGAAATCCAGCCGGATATGATTTTATCTGTTCATCCTAACTTTAATGGCTCCATCTTAAATATATTAGAAAAGCAAAAAATCCAAATTCCATTTTTTACACTTATTGCTGACCTTGTTAACATTTTTCCACTTTGGGCAGATAAAAGGGCCCATTACATAATTAGCCCTACATATGAAGCACAAAATAAATGTATTGAATTTGGAATTCCAGATGAAAAAATAAAGGTTTCGGGGTTTCCAGTACGTTCGCGCTTTTTTCCAAAATGTAATGCGCGTAAGCTTTATAGGGAAGGCCAGTCATTAACATGCTTGATTATGAGTGGTGGTGAAGGTGTAGGGAATATGAAAAAAATAGCAGAAAATCTCTTGGATCATTTCGAGTGCCACGTTAAAATAGTAGCTGGAAAAAATACAACACTCAAAACAAAGCTCGAAATGTCACTGAAATCCAAATATGGCGATCGCGTCGAAATATATGGGTTTACAAAAAACATTCAAGATTTAATGCTAGCAGCTGATATTGCGTTTACAAGAGGAAGCCCGAATGTTATGTTTGAGGCAATTGCCACAAATACGCCACTTATTATTACTGGTGCGTTACCTGGTCAAGAAGAGGATAATCCAAGCTTTGCTGAGAACTCTAATTTAGGAGTAGTGTGCAAAAAACCAAAGGAAATAAAAGATACATTAGCCAATTTACTCGAAAATAATGGGGAAAAGCTAAATGAAATGATAATAAGTCAACGGAATTTTATTAATACAAAGGCAGCAGAGGACATTCTTCAATTTATTTTAGACGCTGGGGAACCTTATTATGAAGAAGCAAAGGAAAAGCTGTCTTAAAGTACTCTCAAATAGCTAACTTAAAAGGCCGTTGAAGGATTACCTTTTAAGTTAGTTTTTTATGTACCTGTGCCTGTTAGACCATGTGCATCATAATATTTTTAAAGACAAGCTCAGGCTGTTCCTCTGTAATTAAATGGCCGGTTTTTTTATAGGTAATTAACCGTGCGTCTGGCAAATCACGAACAAGCCGTTTGCCTATCTCCAATGGAACAACTCGATCCTCCTCACCCCAAATTAATAGTGTGGGGGCATGAATATCTTGAAGCTGGTTTGGCAATAAATCCCCTTCGCGATGACGAAGAAGACGGATTAAAGCTTTATAAAATCCTTTTTCACTCAATGGTTTACCGAATTCTTCAATCATTTCATCATTGATTAATGTTTTGTCAAAAAACACATTATTTAAATGATGTCTAACCCCTTTTTTTTGCACATAATAATAGGCGAGTTTATCAAATAACGGCAAATAGGAAGTGTAAATAAGCGCTTTTCTCGCCCGCTTTAAGTACCCAGAGCTGCATAATAAAACTAATTTACTTACTCTCTCTGGAGCGAGTAATGCCATATTAAGGGCTATTTGTCCTCCCATAGAATGTGCTACAATAGAAAAATTAGAGTATCCAAACTGATTCATACATTCTAGCAATAGCTTTGCATAGTTTTGAAAGCTATAAATGAATGAGGTGGATTTATCACTTTTTCCAAAGCCAGGAAGGTCGATGGCGATGACAGAATAGTGCTTCTGCAGAAAAGGGATAACTCGGCGGAAGGTATAGGTTGAGGATGCAAAGCCATGGATAAGAACAATCGGTGGTTTTTCATTTATTATGTATTCACAATACAAATTAATTCCAGCGACATTAAGATAAGTTTGTTTTAATTCACAATAGGTCATTCGTGCTCCACTCCTCCATGAATGAATAATGTTTTTATTATTAAACAATTTGGGCGAGAGGATACAAAAAATTTCATATGAATTTGCTGCGGATTAGTTATAATAACAAAAGGTGAAACTTAGGGTAATAGTTAAAATTAAACGACAACATCAGCAAAAAAAATGCAAATATAGGTTTAAAATCAGGTAAAAAGGTGTATATATGCAAGGTGAATATACATAAATAGAGAAAAAGAAAATGAGCGTATGAAGGGGAATAAGATGAGCAATAATTCGTCCATTAATATTGGTGGTTTAAACTTTGAATGGGAATTAGAAAAAGGCAGGTTTATATTTGAACAACAAGATTCTGTACTTTTCTGGATTTCCAGTGCAATGAGAACTTTTTTTGATACAATTGAGGAAATTTCCGGTGAGGAGGCATCCACCTTAGTATTTGAAGCTACAGGCTTTAGACAAGGGCTTGTTGTAGGTGATTACTTTGAAAAGATGAAGGATGTGGATGTGAAGGAAGCAGCTACTCTCATAACAGCTACATACGCATCTGCAGGCTGGGGCTTAGCAGATATCCTTGACTTGGATTTCACGAACAAAACATTAACAGCACATATAAAAGACAGCTGGGAACATAAAATAAACGTTGAACAAGGCAAGAAAAAAGGCGGTCATTTTTTAGCTGCACATTATGCAGGGATTTTCACAAAATTATTCGGTACAAATATTTGGTATAAGGTTGTGCAGGAACAGCTTGAGGGCTATGAATACAGTATCATCGAGTATTTCCCTTCCAATATAACTGTATCAGACAATATCCATGAACTGGCGCGAAAGAAAGAATCAGAACAGATATCTCAATTGGAGCAGGTTGTGGAGGAAAAAACAAAAGAGCTGAAAGACCTTGTTAAAAGAATCTCCTCTCCGATTATACCTGTCCATGATGACATCGTGATTGTTCCGCTACTAGGCAAGTATGATGAAGATCGTTCAGAATTACTCGTAACAAATACACTGAATAATTTGCCTCAATACAAAGCAAGTTATTTAGTTTTAGACTTAACTGGCTTGGATCGAGATATTAGTCAGCATACAGCAAGTCTTTTAGAAAAAATCGGTTCAGCGGCTAACCTAATTGGAATTAAAACAATTTTAGTTGGAATATCACCAGAACTGAGCATCGTCGTATCACAGGCAAACATTAACTTATCACAATTTGACTGCTTCCAAACATTAAAGCATGGCATTCATTATGCTTTAGGACAGCTTGGCAGAAAAATTATTTAAAAAACAAACTCCTTATCTCGTCGATAAGGAGTTATTCTTTGTGGACAGATATTATTAGTTTACATAATATAATTATATTAAACTTTAAAGTGCGTATGTAATCCAAGTAAGATGGACAGCGAATATACTCACATATAATAGTAGCGGTATAGATAGAATCAATCTCCAGGTCTTCACATGCTTTGTTGTGAAATAAGCGGCTAGAATAAACAGAAAAATCGATAAAGCGATTTTACAGCATAAAAACAAATAAGGAGACAGCTCCCAAATGGAACTCATTAACGGATTTGCTTCACCAATCAACTGGAGGTGCATACCGATATATGTCAATATTCCATCAGCTAAATTTAAAATACCAATTGACCAAAACAGAATCTTTATTGGAAACACCTCATATATAAGCTTTCGACAGCTTGTTATTTCTACTAATTATCCCAATAAATTGTAATAAATTAAATAGGTCATAACACGCAGATGCTAACTTAATTCCTTTGTAGCAGTTTTGACTGCATTACCGCGCATAATATCTCTTATGTGCGGTTTTTTAAGGAATATAGTATAATAAATAATAGATAAAAGTCGAAGATTGGTGGTTTATTAGAGATGGATAATCGGTTATTGGCAGAATGGTATGAGGAAGAAGTCACTATCTTTAAAACAGAAATGGATAATAAAGACTACAGTAAGTTTACAATGGAGAACTATGTACGAGATATATACTTGTTTTTAGAATTTATGACTCGTAAAAAACAAGAAAAAGTAGAATTGAATGATGTGAAAAAACTGCATATTACTCTTTTTATGAATGAATTGAAAACGAAGCGAGGCAATAGTGCCACATCAAGGAATAGACGACTGACGGCATTAAGATCGTTTTTTAAGTGCTTGATGGATTACGAGTTACTTCATAAAAACATTGCAGCTGAATTAGAAAGTGCAAAGGAGCAAAAAGGGAAGTTGCCGAGTTATTTAGAAAAGGATGAGCTGAAGGCATTTTTTGATATGATCAGTATTGTATCTCAAAAGCAGCATCAAAGAAGAAATAAGGTGATGATGGGCTTGATGGCTTTTGCTGGCTTGCGCGTTTCCGAGATACATATATTGAATATCTCCTCGATTCAAACTGGAAAAAGAGGACTGCAGGTGTTAGGGAAAGGGAATAAAACGAGATATATTCCGTTGCCTATAAAGCTTTATGAGGAGTTAATGGCTTATATAAAGGAAGATAGAATTCTACCGATGCGAGGAAATGAGGATGCCTTATTTATCTCAAGACGAGGAAAAAGGATTTCTAGAAGACGGATACAGGAAATAACAGAGCGAATCTGCGACAGTATTGAACAGGAATACCCAGAATACAATTGGAAGCAAAAGTCTATTTCCAGCCATAAGCTGAGACATAGCTTTGCAACACACCTCGTTAGGGACGGAAGAGATATTCGTACCATTCAAGAGCTGTTAGGACACACCAATTTAAACACAACCCAAAAATATACACATGTGTCTGATAATCAAAAGGAAAAAGCGATGGAAATGGAGTTATCAGATTACTTTTATTAAGAAACAATAATTATATTATGTAAACTAATTAAAAATCCTTTTGGCAAACATACTTTCTTCCTATATGAATATGCATAGTAATAGACATGAAGAGAAGGAAGTGTGAGCAATGCCTAGTAAAAAACATAGTGTAATTGTTAAAGCACCGCTTGAAAAAGTCTGGGATTTTGTCAGGTCGATGGATAATTGGGCTCCGTTAGTTCCTGGTTATATTCAGCATCAGATCATCTCTGATTTAGTTTCAACATGGGAATTTAAGACAGATATCGGCTTCATAAAGAAAAAAATTTCTTTACGAATAGATATACTGAAATGGGAGGAACCATCTCAAGTTTCTTTTAAGCTGACAGGAATAAATGAAAAATTTATCGGGAGCGGCTATTTTTCAGCACAGCAGATTGGAGAAACGCAAACGAAAATGACCGGTTACTTAGAAATTAACGCATTTGGTACATTTGCCCCGATGGTTAATAGTGTGCTTGAGCCGAAATTAGATGAAATTACACAGGAATTAACGATAGAGGTTTGTAAAGCAATTGAACAAAGGTGATTATAATTTTATTATGTAAACTAGAAATATCTTTTCTGACTGACAAGCTTATGAAAAAAAGTATTTTAAGTAATTTATCCCTGTTTACCATAATTTTCATCTATTCATTGTGAGAAAAGTACTAGGAAAAAAGGTTGGATGACGCTATAATATAGATAACTAAAATATATCTGAAAAGGGCAAACTTGTTGAAAAGCAAGGACGCAAAGCTATGGGCCTAACCGTTTATAAAAACAAATGGCTGCCAAGCTGCCAGACTTCTCCTTTGGATTGGTCTAGGCTTTTCTAAAGGAGAAGTATAATAATGAAGAAACTAGCAATTTTAATTTTGGTGGTGGGCTTAATGCTACCTTCTATCCATACAAATGCTGCTGTAAACAGCAAAACAAATGCAACTTGGATTTGGAATCCATGGTCACTAACAACCGCAGCTGGACAAAATAAAGTCATTAATTTCCTTGTGAAAAATAGTGTGACAGACGTGTACCTGCAAATTGACCAAGAGGTTGAACGGAAAACATATCAACAGTTTATTGCTAAAGCTACTACAAACGATATCAGTGTTCATGCATTAGACGGTGCTTCGAAATGGGCATTGGCAGGCGGACAAGCATATGCGGACAGCATGTTTACTTGGCTAAAGAATTACCAAAAGAACAGTGCTGCAAATCAACGCTTCAGTGGTGTACATCTTGATGTTGAACCGTATATATTAACAGAATGGAACACAGACAGAGATGATGTTGTACTAGCTTATCAGAAGCTGATTAAGCGTAGTAGTCAGTTAAGCACTAATTTAAGCTTAGATTTAAGTATTGATATGCCATTTTGGTTTGATGAAATTACATTTGCCAACACATATGGAAAAAGCAATCTTGCGAAATGGGCAATCAAAAACACAGATTCTGTCACAATTATGGCATACCGAAATACAGCATCAGGTGCAAACGGCATTAATACACTTGTGAAAACAGAAGTACAGTATGCGAAGAATGCAGGCAAATCAATCAATATTGGTGTCGAAACTGGTGAGTCAGCAGAGGGTTCCAATATCAGCTTTTATGAAAAAAGTAAAGCATATATGAAAAACGAGCTTGCAAAAGTAGCAAAAGCATATCCGCAAGAAAACGTTAATCTTGCTGTCCATTATATTGATACATGGATGCAAATGAAGTAAAAGAGGCTGGGACAAAACAAAAGATAACCTTTCTAAACACGAATAATAAATTTTAAGTAAGTGAATCCGCATAAAAAGCCGAACTATTTAATCAATCAGCGATTAAATAGTTCGGCTTTTTTGTGTTTTTAAGGTTTACTACACTGATTAGAAAACTTAGTGGAATGGAGCGGAGGTCACTCGACTCCTGCGAGAATTAGAGGACGCTTTAGACCCCGCAGGCGAAGACGAGGAGGCTCAGCTTCCTCCCCGCGGAAAGCGAGTGGCTGCAGCGCAATGAAACGAACTAATTTTAACCCCCAGCCTCTTTTCTTATTTATCCTTTTATATTTGCAATAATTCTGCCGCGGATTCCGCCTTTTAGAATAGTTGGCAGAAGGTCAGGAAGTTCATCAAGTGAAACTTCTTTGGCGATAAATGGAGTAAAGTCATCGATTTTTAAGTCGGAGGCAACTCGTTCCCACACTTTCAGTCTTGTCTCCATCGGACAGTAAACCGAATCTATTCCTAATATATTAACGCCTCTTAATATAAATGGATAAACGGATGTTGGCACATCTCCGCCACCAGTTAAGCCGCTAACAGCTACAGAGCCGTTATATTGCAGTTTGCTTGCAATAGCTGCTAATGTAGCTCCACCGACAGGATCGATTGCCCCAGCCCATTGCTGCTTCTCTAATGTCTTCAGATTGCCGTTATAAACTTCATCTCTGGAAATGATGCTGCCAGCACCGATAGCTGTTAAATATTCATGCTCCGATTCCTTGCCTGTACTAGCTTCAACGTTATAGCCGAGCTTCGCAAGCATCGCAACACCGAAACTTCCAACTCCGCCTGTTGCGCCTGTCACAAGCACTTTCCCATTTTCAGGCTTTAAGCCATTTTCTTCTAGGCGCAATACCGATAATGCAGCAGTAAAGCCAGCTGTTCCGATAATCATCGCTTCTTTTAATGAAAGACCTTCTGGAAGCGGCACAATATAATCTGCCGGGATATTTGCGTATTGACTATAACCGCCACTGTGAGATACACCAATCTCATAGCTGGTTGCAATTACTTTATCTCCCGTTTTGTATCGATCATCGTCCGATTCGACAACAACACCTGCTAAATCAATACCAGGGATATGTGGATAGGAACGAACGATTTTTCCGTTAGGCACACTCGCGAGACCATCTTTATAATTTATTCCTGAATAATGCACTTCTATTAATACATTGCCTTTAGACAGCTTGTCCAAGTTTACTTGTTCTACACGCAAAGAGAAATCTTCGTCTTGTTTATTTACAACAACTGCTTTAAATGTATCTATCATTATGTTCACCTCGGTGTCATCTTATCATTTTTTTTCGTGCATGGTCAAAATATCCAACTTGGCTATATACGAGTAATACAGGTTATTAGCATGGAACGGCATCAATGGGATGACTGAACATCATACATTGCCAAGGAAGCATCTGCCTTTTTTTATACATTACGAGTCGATTGATCTTAGGCCTATCTTGGGTTTGAGCATAAAACAAAGGAAGCTATCTTTCCATAAATAATACACTCGTATTATCCTTTTTCTCTAAGGGTTTCAATGACCACTTAAAAATGTATTTTTTGTGTCAAATTAAAATGTTAGGTAATACTAAATGAAAAAAGGAGACATCTACATGAAAATAGCAAGTGATGTTTATGGATATAAAACAGCTATCGCCAATATAGCTCTAGTAGGAGGATTAGGGAAGGACAAGCAAGATTGGGTATTGGTCGATGCAGGCATACCATATTCCGCCAAATTTATTTTGCAATATGCTAAATCATTATTTGGTGAAAAAAAACCAATCGCAATCATCTTGACACATGGCCATTTTGATCACATCGGTGCATTGGAAACCTTGCTGCATGAGTGGGATGTGCCGATATATGCCCATAGCGAGGAAATGCCCTATTTAACTGGCGAAGAGGTTTATTCAAGACCAACACCATTTATTGTGAAGGGCGTTATGTCGTTTTTGTCGCCATTTTATCCTCGTGATGGTATTCAGCTACATTCTAACTTGAAAGTACTACAGCCAGGAGAAGAGCTGAATTTCATGGAGGGGTGGGAGTGCATCCATACACCAGGACACACAAAAGGGCATATTTCCTTATACAGAAAAAAGGACGGATTGCTGTTGGCAGGAGATGCCTTCGTTACTGTTAAACAAGAATCCTTATTTGCGGTATTAACACAGAAAGAGGAGCTGCATGGACCACCAGCGTATTTCACTCCAAACAGAGCGGAAAGCAGAGAGTCTATCATGAAGCTGGCAAAACTGGAGCCGAGCATCATCTACACAGGACACGGCAAACCACTTTATGGGAAAGACCAAATTGCCAAAGGACTTTATCGACTCATCCGCCATTATGATGTCGGCTATGCAGAATCACCAACTATAGTATAGTAAGTATTCTTAATGCCAATTCTAGTATTGACTATAAAACGGAACTAGTGTGCAATCTCTTGACATGTTGCATACTAGTTCCGTTTTTTTGCACTGTAGTGGTTAAAAGTAGAGTGAGCTTTAGTCTTGTCCACAGTTAAGCAAAGAACTAAAAGTAATTGTATTAAAATAAGGTAGATAAAGTAACTAGTCTTTTGAGGTACTTTCTTTTTCATAAAGTATTTTCATGGAAAGATATATTACTTTATTCACTGCTTTATTCATGGTAATCTATTAACTTAGTAAAACTTATAGGTAAGGAGCAATACAAATGAAGCTAGTAACATGGAATGTTAATGGAATTAGAGCTTGTGTGAAAAAGGGCTTTTTAGATTTTTTTCATGAAATAGATGCTGATATTTTTTGTATACAAGAATCAAAGCTGCAAGAAGGGCAGATTCAATTAGATTTAGAGGGATATCATCAATTTTGGAATTATGCGGAGCGTAAAGGGTACTCTGGAACGGCTGTCTTTAGTAAACAGAAGCCGCTAAGTGTCACATATGGTATAGGTGAGGATTTCGAAGAGCTGGAAGGACGCGCGATTACGTTAGAGTTTCCTGAATTTTATTTGCTGAATGTATATACGCCTAACTCTAAACGAGATTTAAGCCGCTTGCCATATAGAATGGAATGGGAAAAGCAGCTAAAGATGTATATTCAAGCACTTGATGAGAAGAAACCAGTCATATACTGTGGAGACTTAAATGTAGCCCACCAGGAAATTGACTTGAAAAATGCTAAATCTAACCTTGGGAACTCTGGGTTTACAATAGAGGAGCGAGGAGAAATGACAAGCCTTCTTGATGCAGGATTCATTGACAGCTTCCGTTATCTTTATCCAGATAGAGGAGATGTATATACATGGTGGTCATACATGGCGAAGGTCAGAGAGCGGAATATTGGTTGGAGAATCGATTATTTCATCCTTTCTGAACGCTTGAAGGACCTGCTTGTCGATACAGAAATACATTGTAATGTGTTAGGAAGCGACCATTGTCCAGTAATGTTGGAAATTAATATGTAAAAGTAGAGGCTCAAGCGCTGTATCGCTTGAGCTTTTTTTGAGCATAAATTTCGGTAATAAATATTGACTGTTCGTCAGTTTAGGGGTAAACTGATAATATAAGTTAATCACTAAACTGATAAATAACAAGGTGAATAAACAATGAAAACCAAAAGGAATACAAGGCTAGGTGTTTTATTATGGTTCCGTTTATCTAGGTTTTATAACAAAAGCAACAGAAAAAGCAATCAGCATTTAAAGGAATTTGGGTTAAATGTCGCCCAGCTCGATATGATTGCCCAAATAGGTCAAACTAATTCCATCTCACAGCAGGAGCTTGCAGACAAACTGCTTGTGTCAAAAGGAAATATAACGCAGCTCCTGAAAAAAATGGAGGAGCAGGGTTTGATTGAAAGAAGGCAGGAGTGGAAAACGAAATACGTTTCCTTGACGGAAAAAGGCCAAAACCTGTATCGTGATGCGATTCCTAAACAAGAGGAGTTTCAAGCAGCACAGTTTGAAGCATTAACAGAAGCAGAAATGAAGCAGTTACTTGGACTGCTGAAAAAAATTCAGAAATAGAAAGAAGGAAAAAACAATGATGTTTAAAGGTATCCATCATGTTTCAGCAATGACATCAAAAGCAGTACAAAACTATGACTTTTACACAAAGGTATTAGGCATGCGTCTTATTAAAAAAACGGTTAATCAAGATGATACATCTGTTTATCATTTATTTTATGGAGATGAAAAAGGTAATCCAGGTACAGAGCTTACTTTCTTTGAAATTCCGAACCTTGCTCCAAACAGAGAAGGTGTCAGCAGTATTTCAGCACTGTCGCTGCGTGTTCCGAGTGATGCTTCCTTACAATATTGGGTGGAGCGATTTGATGAACTGCAAATTTCTCATGGAGGGATAATAGAGCGTGCTGGACGTAAGGCGTTGGAATTCCGTGATTTTGAAAGTCAGCGCTTCTTCCTTGTGTCAGATGAACATAATGAAGGCGTTAAGGCAGGTGCACCATGGAAAAAAGGACCAATTCCATTAGAGCATGCCATTGTTGGACTTGGGCCAGTGCAATTGACAGTGCGTAAACCACAGCCAACAATCCGAGTTTTAACAGAAATCATGGGCTTTCGTGCAAGTGGCCAATTTTCTTCTCATCTAGAAAATCAACCAGATATTCTTGTCTTTGAAACAGGTGAAGGAGGCAGTGGTGCCGAGGTTCATATCGAGGAAAGAACAGATCTGCCTGTACAACGTCTTGGCAGAGGCGGAGTCCATCATGTGGCCTTCCGTGTTGATGATGAGGAAGAGCTGTATGAATGGATAAATAAAGTAAATGAATCGAGATTTCAAAACTCTGGTTTCGTTGACCGCTTCTACTTTAAATCTCTTTATTTCAGAGAGCCTAATGGCATTTTATTTGAGCTTGCGACAGACGGGCCTGGCTTTGATACAGATGAGCATATCGACCATCTTGGTGAATCATTGGCACTGCCGCCGTTCTTAGAGCCGCAGCGAGCAGAAATTGAAGCGAAACTTAAACCCCTCGACACATCACTTGACCAATAATTTAGCGGGGAGGCAATAAGACCTCCTCTTTTTTGCATGCAAAAAGCTGTCTATTGGTAGGTCTTATGTTTATAATACTAAGAGAACAGTACTAAGGGGGAAGACGAAAATGAAATGTGTATCTATTGATCTGGACGGCACACTTTTGGATGACCAGCACCAGATTTCCGAAAAAAATAGACAAGTAATTCAACAAATGAAGGATAATCATATAGAGGTTATTTTAAATACAGGAAGACAGTATGCCGATGTTATTAGAGTTGCAGGTGTTGCTGAGCTAAAGCTGCCTATTTTCTGTTTAAATGGAAGCATGATGTATGCAGAAAACGGTGAGCTTCTTTATGAAACAACGCTTGCAGAGGAATTATATTTTGAGCTTTTGGCTAAATTGAAGCCACTTAATGTTGGCATTCTTGTCTATACGAATAAAGGTGGATTCCCTGGTACATTGCCTTCATTAAGAGGAAAATCATGGGATGAAATTCAGCAAATGTTTGACAGTCAGGACTATGAAGGCATCGTTGCACAAAAAGACATTAAGATTTATAAATTAATTGCTGTCGTTAATGAAACAGAAATTGATAGGATTGATACGGTAAAAAACACGCTTAAAGAGCTATCTAGTGTCTCCTTTTCATCTTCTTTTCCTAATAACTGTGAGATTACATCAAGCACTGCTCAAAAGGGGAAGGCAATCAGACGCTACGAAAACATGAAAAAAATCGTTTTTGATGAAATATATTCATTTGGTGATGGAGGAAATGATGTAACTCAATTTGAAGTATCGACTAGATCATTCGCCATGGAAAATGCACCGGATGAAATAAAGAAAAGAGCAAGCGATATAACAAAAAGCAACAACGATGATGGGGTAGCTTATGCTGTCACTGAAATCCTGAAGCTTGTTTAATACTTGTATTTCTTTTTAGGAGCTAAGGCGCAATAGCCTTTGCTCCTTTTTTATTATAAGAGTTTTCTTAAGAACACTTGCTATTTTACCGATAAAAAGCCAAAATAAAGGATGGTTAGCTATTGTTAAGCTGACTAAGTAGAAAGTAGGGATATTAATTGACAGATTTTAAAAGCTTAGGAATTAATGATACGATTATAGATCATTTACAAAAAAGAGGAATAACAGAGCCTTCGCCAATCCAAAAAAAGGTTATACCTTCCATAATAGACGGTAAAGATGTTATAGCTCAAGCACAAACAGGGACAGGAAAAACATATGCATTTGCATTGCCAATCGTACAAAAACTTAAAAAAGACGCAGATTATATACAAGCATTGATTGTCAGCCCGACAAGAGAGCTTGCAATCCAAATCTCTGCTGAAATAGAGAAAGTAAAGCCTGATTTTGCAGAAGTATTAACAGCATACGGCGGTCAGGATGTGGAAAAGCAGCTTCATCGAATGAAGGACAATATCTCCATAGTTGTCGCAACACCAGGAAGGCTGATAGATTACATGAAAAGAGGTCAAATAAAGCTTGACCGCTTAAATGTCATTGTGCTTGATGAAGCCGATCAAATGCTTCATATCGGATTTTTAGAAGAAGTGAAATACATAATGAGACGTACGCCAAAATCAAGGCAGACGTTAATGTTTTCTGCGACTATTTCTGATGATATTAAAATGCTTGCCAAGAAATACATGATAAATGCTGAATACATGACAGTAGAGAAAAAACAAGGGCCAGCTGCAACGGTTCAGCAATTTTCTATGCATACAACAGACAGAGCTAAGCAAGGAACGTTAATGACTCTTATAAAAACGTACCAACCATATATGGCTGTTGTATTTTGCCGAACAAAGCGAAGAGTGAGCAAATTATATGAAGTTCTCCGAAACAATGGCTTAGATTGTCGGGAGCTGCATGGTGACCTTTCACAGGCAAAACGAGAGCAAGTGATGAAGGACTTCCGCAATGCCAAATTCCCGATATTAATTGCGACAGATGTTGCTGCAAGAGGACTAGACATTGATGGCATTACACATGTATTCAACTATGACATACCTGCTGATGCAGAAAGCTATGTGCATAGAATTGGACGAACAGGCAGAGCTGGTATGGAGGGCGCGGCCATTACCTTCTATTCATCAGATGACCGTGAAACATTGGATATGATAGAGCAGGAGCTTGGCATCACGATAACAAAGATGCAGCAGCTGAAAAAGACGGATGACAGCTCAGAGCAAGCTACTAATACAAAAACGGACCATACTAAACGTAAACCAGGCTTCCGATCAGCTCAGAAAGCAAAGGCTGGACAAGGCAGAAAAAAACAGCATTCAGGTGAACCAAAAGTGAAGCAGGACAGGAATGCTAGCAGCAAGGGCAAGGATGGAGCAAAGCAGGAAAGAACGTTTAGCAGCAAAAAAGGCAAAAGAAACACAGGCAGTGCGATTTTTAAGCCAAAACATTCAAAAAAGAAATAAGTACGGCATAAAGGAGTTAGACTAAATGATAAACAAAAATATGAAGAAATATCTTGAAAGTAAGTCAGAGAATGAAAAAATTGCTGCTCTTTCAGTTGAAAAAGCTTATTTGCTTGAGAACGGGCTTGCAGCTGAAGAAGGCATCGTCATTGTGTCATTTTCAGAAAAACTAGGTGAATTCTACATGGAGCTTGCTAATAAAGAAAGTGACGAAACAGTAAAAGAAGGTTTGTCTGCTTCATTTCTAGAAGAAAAAATTTCTCTGCTGAAAACCAATCTCGATGAATATTTATATGTAGAAACAGATTTGTTTGACATGATTCAAGTAGACGGGCTGACATTGGAGGTTGATTCTGTTTTCCGCAAATATGACGGACTTTTCGGCTTCCGTGCTCCTAAGAAGCAAGAGCAGGTCATCCGTTCGTACTTTTCCGAAAAGCTAGGCAGCGAAACACCATATAGCCTTATGTTTAATAATCAAGATGGCCTTTGGGATGTGAACCTTCCAATCGAATATATGGAAGGATTTACAGAGGAGTTGAGTGTAGCTGCAGCATTAGAATTGTTTTACAGCTTTATGTTCGCCTTAGGTTGTCTGTTAGACGAGAAATAAGTGAGGAGAATAGCATGGGAGATTCAATTATACGCACACAAGTAGACAACACTGTATTTACTTGGAATAAAGACAAAGGGATTTTCTCTTTTGATGGAGCTCAGTCTGTGCTGTTTTGGGACTCTGCCATTGAATTGTTTATTAGTACAATCATTGAGGTTTCAGGTAATGATGTATCAAATACTGTCCTTGAAGCGACTGGATTTCGAATGGGAGAGCTAGTTAGCAGCTATTATAAGGACAGGATTGATACAAGAGATGTCATTGAACAATATATGGATATATATCGAAATGCCGGCTGGGGAAAAATCAAAGTCACACATTTCTGTCTCGATGAGAAAAAGGTCATTCTAAAGCTTAAGAACAGCTGGGAGCATCGCATCTATCAATCTATGAAAAAAGAGCAGGCAATTGTTCTTCTTCCAAGCCATTGGGCAGGTGTGCTTACAGCTTTGTTTAAAGAAAATATGTGGTATAAGGTAAACAAATCACAGCTTAATGGCGATGAATTTGACGAGATTGAAATTTATCCATCCTCCATTACGCCAAATGATAACATTCACCAACTAGCTCGCCAAAAAGAGCAGGCATATATAAATCAGCTTGAACAAAAAGTGGAAGATAGAACAAAGGAGCTTTCAGACCTGGTAAAACACCTATCTACACCAATCATGCCTGTCATGAAAGGGATTTTAGCTGTCTCTCTTGTTGGGAAATTTAATGATGAGCGCTTTGAGGGATTACTTCAAAAAACGTTGTTTGCATTTTCCAAGCAAAGAGCAACCTATTTGCTGCTTGACATGACAGCAATTAGTGACTTTGACGAATACATCATTTTCCGTTTACAGGGATTGGTTAAGGCAGTTGCCCTTTTAGGCGGAGAATGCATTCTTGTCGGCATTAGTCCGACATTAGGTGTGCAAATTATTAATTCAGGCGTTGATTTACGGACCATTCCAACATTTTCAACATTAGAGCAAGGTATTGAACATGCTATCGATAAGCTTGGGTATGAAATAGTTAAAAAAAACTAAGCTTTAAGTGAACTCTGCACATATATAGGTGCGGAGTTTTTTTATGCATGAAAAGCTATGCGCTATCAGAATATAAAGGGAAGAAACTAACCCTTGGAGGTATGCACATGCCTGAATTACCAGAAATGGAAAATTACAAACGCAACCTAAATCAGCTCCTGCAAAATAAGATGATTACAGATGTCATCATAAACAGAGAAAAATCGGTTAATGTCGCACCAATTTTATTTATTGGCGCCGTTCGCGGTACTACCATACAAGCTGTTGAGAGGCGGGCAAAGCATCTGTTGTTTCGGTTAAGCAATAATAAGGTGCTGCTGCTGCATTTAATGCTTGGGGGGTGGATGTATTATTCAGAAGAAAAGGATAAGCCGAAACGAACAGTGCAGGTGCAGCTTTCCTTTGGAGAAAAACATCTCTATTTCATCGGTTTAAGACTCGGATACCTTCATCTGTACACTGAACAAGAAGTGGAGCAGGAATTGGCAGATTTAGGACCAGAGCCATTAGATGCCAGCTTTACGGAAGAACAGTTTTTAAGCTATATAGAAAAAAAGCGGGGCATGTTGAAGCTAAAGCTGGTCGATCAGCATTTTTTGTCAGGAATCGGCAATTGTTATTCTGACGAAATATGTTATGATGCAAGGCTGTTACCGGAAAGTAAATTGGAGGATTTAAGTGGGGACGAGCGTTCGGCTCTCTATACATCGATTCGAACAGTATTACCAGAGGCAACAGAAATTGGCGGGTATATGGAGCATCCTCTTTTCGTCGGAGATACTAAAACAGGAGCTTATAATGATAAATGCCGTGTGTATGACTGTGAAGGTCAATCTTGTCAAAGATGTGGCAGTAAAATTGTGAAAACTGAAATCTCTTCCAAGAAAACCTTCTTTTGTCCAGTTTGTCAGCATTAATTGACTAAGCTCCTTTTTTTCTGTCCATAATAGTTCTTTACATATGCCTTAGAAAAGGGGTGGGTTTGCCTTTGAAACGACAAAAACTTGTCTTGCTGCTGATTATCCTTGGAATAATTGTCGTACAGCTGAATGGAACAAAACCATATGAGCTTGAAGTACAAGCACAAGGAAACACAGAGGATTTAGAAGCAGAATTAGATAAGCTTCTCACATCCATGCCAAAGCTAAAAGGAAGTCTTGCTGGTATAAGCATCCGTGAGCAGAGCAGCAGTAAGGTTGTTTATGAACAAATGGCTCATACAAGATTAGCGCCAGCTTCTAATTTAAAGCTGTTAACAGCATCCGCTGCTCTGTCTGTATTAGGAAGTGACTACACCTTTGACACAGTGATTTATACAGACGGAAAGCTTGTGAATGGAGTTTTATCAGGAAACTTATACGTAAAAGGCAAAGGCGATACCACTTTACTTCAAAGTGACCTTGAGAATATCGCTAAGTCATTACATGATAAAGGAATCAAGAAAATCAATGGCAGCATCATTGGTGATGCAAGCTGGTATGATGATGTTCCTTATTCCATTGATTTGGCTTGGAGTGATGAATCCACCTATTACGGAGCACCTGTTTCTGGATTGACGATGTCACCTGATAAAGAATATGATGCAGGCACAATTATGATTAAAGCAAGTCCTGGAGCAAATGCAGGCAGTCAAGCAAAGCTGACAATTAAACCTTCCGTTTCTAATCTGGATATTGCTAATCGTACAAGCACTGTTAATAAGGATGGCAAGGAAAATATCCAGTCTGTTCGGAAGCATGGTGAAAATTCAATCACAATAAAGGGGAATATTCCGGTAGGAAGCGGAGCAACGAAAAACTGGGTTGCAATTGAAAATCCTCCTGAATTAGTACTTGATGTGTTCCAGCAAGCATTAACAAATCAAGATATTACCTGGACTGGTGAAGTAAAGGAAGGGATCACCCCAGAGCTGTCAACACCAATTCTTGTTCATAAGTCACTGCCATTGTCGAAAATAGTAGTTCCATTTTTGAAGCTAAGTAATAATACGATAGGGGAAACATTGTTAAAGGAATTAGGAAAAGTCGAAAAAGGCGAAGGCAGCTTTGAAAAGGGTGTTGCAGTACTTAAGGAAGAAATGAAGAAATTCGGACTGGATACGAGCGGCATGCTAATTCGGGATGGTTCTGGTATTTCTCCAATTGACCTGATTACGGCAAATGATTTATCGACATTGCTTTACCATATTCAGAAGGAAGCTTGGTTTTCTGATTATGAAAAAGCGCTCCCTGTTTCCGGTAATAAAGACAGAATGATTGGCGGTACTTTACGCAATCGTCTGCAATCGGAAAATACATTAGGGAAAGTAAAAGCAAAAACCGGAACTTTGTCAGCAGTTAGTTCCCTTTCCGGTTATGTAGAAAGTAAAAGCGGTAAGAATTATATCTTTGCCATCATGCTGAATCATCTTATTGATGAAAGCTCTGGTAAAATGATGGAGAATCAAATAGTCGAATTATTGGCAGCACAATGAATAAAGCGTGAGAGCATATGCTCTCACGCTTATTTGCGCCCAAAATCAGCTTTTATTTCACCATGTATGTGTGTTTCCCATTTGATGATTTTGTTATTGTATGTATTTGCCTTCAGCCAAGCTTCAGCTCGTTCAATCATTTGCCACAGTTCCTCTGTACGATGATCACGTTTAAGGCTTGTGTTCGCTTTTTTGTTACGTACCCAGGAGAGTGCAGTCATGCTGTCACTATATATAGTTGTGTCTTTTCCAAGTTTTTTCAGCATCACCAATGCGTGAACAATTCCTAAAAATTCCCCAATATTATTTGTGCCAAAAACAGGACCATAGTGGAATATTCGTTCTCCAGTCAATGTGTCCACACCTTGATATTCCATCATGCCAGGATTTCCGCTGCATGCCGCATCAACAGAGATGCTGTTTTCGTCAATTGGTGCAGCAGTGCTGCTTTTCTGGGCTGAAGCACCCGTTTTTCCGTTTGAGACAGAACGGCTGGCTGCACCTTGATTATATGCTTGCTCAGCTTCTGATAGTGTAGGAAAAGATTTAAAGGCAGCACCTTGAAACCCTTTTGTTTGTTTTTCACATTCTGCCCATGTCGTATAAATACCTGGCTTTCGTCCATTCCACACTACATAATATTTTTGTTTAGCCATTGCTTCGCCTCCACTTTTTCAATCCATTCATATCATATCATAGCTGGCGAAAAAAAGAACGGACTGTCTGTGACAGCCAGTCCTTAAAAAATGTAAATGCTATTAATTGGCCACTCCAGATTGACTCTCAAGTAATCCTTGTAAATACTGAGCTAGCTGCAGCATGCCAAAAATCCCTGCTTCCTTCTCTGCATCGGCATTATAATTAGTATTCGTGTTAATGTCATACGTGTAAAGAGTACCATTCTTGTCCTTCATGAATTCAATTCCGGCAACATTAATGCCTTGTGCTTGGAGGAATTGCTCGTATTTTTCGATAACTGGTTCTTGGAAGTCTTTTTGAATGGAAAAGCTTGGTTTTTCCTCTACTTGTTCGCCAACAGGGCAGAAAAGATCATTGATTTGGCAAGCGTCCGCAGGGCACAGCTCAAAACCGCCAGCCGTGTCGACTTTAACGGCATAAACAAACTTTCCGCCAACAAACTCACAGCGAGTGATGCTTTGATCTGGTGATTCAATATATTGTTGAATTAAGGTAATCCCATCCACAGGCTCTTCGAATTCTGGTCCGTACACATATCTCTCAAGCTCCTCAATGGAGTGGAATAAGCGAACACCTAAGCCTTTTCCTGCTCGATTATGCTTTGTGATAAAGGAGGGGTCACCAAGCTTTTTTGCTGCTTGGATAATTTGTTCACTGCCAGTTGCCACGAGCGTTTTCGGTGTTTGAATGCCATGCTTGAATAAAGCGGCATACTGTGCTGCTTTACTTACTTCCAGTCTTAAAGCACCTGTTCCATTAATAACCGTTCTGCCATAAGATTCGAGCCATTCAAGGACAGCACCAGTATATTCTGCTGCATAACGATGTCCTCTCGTATGCGAAGATGCGCTCATTCGGCTGTAGAAGATTCCTTCAGGAGGAGCTTCCGATAAATCGAAATTACCTTCTGATAAATCCCATTCTTCAAAGGGAATATGAAGCTCCTCCAGACGCTTCGTTAAATGAACAGTCCATTCACTGTTTTCATGGATAACATATACTTTGCTCATTATTTGCTCACTTCTCTTTCTATTTTTAATGATTCTACAAGCGGCATAACTTGTTCAGAGAACTTTTTCATCTCTTCTAGCTGTGGAGAGAACTGCAGCAACAGCAGGTTAATTCCAGCATCTTCATACTCAAGTATCTTTTTGGCTATTTGCTCAGGCGTACCAATCAGACCAGGTCTAAGTCCTCTGTTAGAAACAGAATAATCTTGCAATTTAATTTGCTGTTCGAGCTGTGATTTATTAACAAAGTCAACAAACCCAGCATAAGCAGAGGATTCCTTGACATCTGTAATTCTAGCAAGCTCTTGTTCTGCTTCTTCTTGTGTATCACGGCAAATCACATATGCTGCCATTCCGAAGGAGGCAAAAGGTTCCTTGCCAAGTTCTGTTCTTTTGTTTTGCATATCCTTTATTTTAACTGAAATCTCGTCAACTGTTCCGCCATGCATGACATATGCATCACAATTTTCAGCGATGACTGCTTTGCCTTTTGGGCTTTCGCCACCAGCATAAAGAATCGGATTTGGCTTTTGAACAGGCTTTGGAGCAAGCTTCGCATCTTTGATATCATAGAACTTACCTTTAAAGCTAAAGGTTTCTTCTGTCCATAAACCTTTCAAAATAGCTAAAAATTCCTCTGTACGTTCATATCTTTCATCATGCTCTGTAAAGATTCCACCATATTGCCTTGCTTCTTCCTCCCACCAAGCAGATACAACGTTCAAAGTAAACCTGCCATTACTTATATGATCGATATTGGCAGCCATTTTAGCCGCAACAGCAGGATTATGGAAGCCAGGACGGATTGCTGTCATGATTTCTATTTTTTCTGTCACAGCAGCAAGAGCAGCAGCCGTTGACCATGCTTCAATTGAATCTGTTTCAGGACCTTTAATATCATTTAAGTATAATTCCGCTATTAAAGTCGTATCATAGCCCCAATTTTCTGCACTTTGAATGACCTTTTTTGCATAATCAAATGTAGGAGGCATGTTCTCATCATCAACATTTCGCAGCCATCCACCAAAAATAGGTAGCCAAAATCCAAATTTCATGTACATTCTCCTTTTAGGACACTAAAGTTTTTTGAATATTATTAATGTTATTATAGAGGTATACTAACTGTCAATATACTTGAATCTATAAAACCTATAAATATACTCTGTATTTATTAAAAAGGAAAAAATCTAAATATAAGAGGAGATTTTTACAAATTTTACGATAAAAGAGTAAAATTTGCATTACCAAACATAATACATAAAAAGGAGGAATTTGTTTGTCTTGGTTACTTTTTGCTATACTTTCTGCAGTTTGCGCTGCTTTAGTTGGGATATTTGGAAAAGTGGGTCTGCAAAATATTGATTCCAATACAGCTACAGCCGTCCGAGCAATTATCATGGCACTTTTTCTTTTAGTTGTTGTTGCAATAGAAGGCAATCTTCATAAAATCCCAACAATAATATCTGACAAAAAGAATTTCCTTTTTATTGTACTCAGTGGTATTGCAGGTGCAACATCGTGGCTGTTTTATTTTCTCGCGTTAAAAACAGGTAAGGTGACACAGGTTGCACCGATTGATAAATTAAGCGTAGTATTAGCAGCAATAATCGCCATTATTTTTTTAGGGGAAAAAATCAGTCTCATTAACGGAGTAGGAATTGGCCTTATTACTGTTGGAGTCATTTTGGCTGCGCTGCACTAATTTCTTGCTGAAGATTCATAAAGGCTGTTGTTTGTCTCTTTTTAGTAATAAACCTTTTCAAAAGATTAGCATCTTCAAAATGTAACAGGAAGAACAGCCTTCCTGTTTTTTTTTTATGGATAAAAGTGTACGAGCACTCAACAAAACCCATTAATATGCCGATAAAAAGAGAAATTGGGTACTAAATGAAGACCCACAAAGAAACAGGGATAATGAAAGATAGGTGAAAGCAACAATGGTCTATAAAAACAGTCAAACGAAATGGATCATTACCCTTTGTTTATTTGTTGTTCTATCAATGCTTGTAAATATCTTTTACCACTATTTGAATCATACTGTATTTATTATTCTGCATACCATCTTCAGTCTCGTAACAATATTTTCGCTGCTGGTACTATTAAAGAATATATCAATAATCATATTAGAATTGAGAAATAGCAGTATGAAGCTTCAGACCATTTTTGAAACAATGGATATGGCAATTTGGTATCATGATTACAAGACTGGAACACTGCTAATTACTTCTGGTATGGAAAGGATTTATGGCAGATCCATTGCAGAATTCTATCAAAATAATGATTTATGGAAAGAATCTGTTCATGAAGACGATTATCATGTAATAGAAGAAAGGCTAGAAGCATTAAGTATAGGAGCGGAAGTCACAAGTATTTACCGAATTGTTAAGCCGGACGGCGGAATTCGCTGGATTAAAGACAAAGGTATACCCGGTTTTGATGGCAATGGCAAAAGGACAGAGTTTACAAGTATTTTTTTTGATATAACAGAAAGTAAAGAAAACGAGGACCGCTTCAGCACGCTTGTGGAGATGTCACCGGATATAATTGCTGTAGTCAGCAACTATGAAATGCTGTATATCAATTATGCAGGAAGCAAGCTTATTGGCGCTGTCAGCCCTTCTGAGCTTGTCGGTAACACCGTTTATGATTTGCTGTCGAAGGAAGACTATGAAAAAATTGATAGCGAATTTTCTATAAATGGTGCCAAGAATTTAAGAGTAGAAGTTCAAGTTAAAACATTACAGCAAAGAATTATTGATGTGGAGCTGTCCTGCATGCCAATTATGTATGCAGGAAGGCATGCGGTGCTTGTTGTCGGACGTGATATTACCGAACGAAAAAAATCGGACAACTTAATTAAGCAATTAGCCTATCATGACACGTTAACAGAGCTGCCGAACAGGTACAGCTGTATGGTTCATTTGCATGAACGCCTTCATAGTCCTGCAGTCGATTCCTTATACGTATTGTTTTTAGATTTGGATCAGTTTAAGCGAATCAATGACACAAGAGGACACTCTACCGGCGATATAATTTTGAAAAAGGTAGCCAATACTCTTAGCTTATCGCTGAAAGACGAAGATTTTGTCGCACGGCTTGGCGGTGATGAATTTGTGATAATTCTCGAAAATGCAAATTTGCTGGAAGTAAAGCAAAAGGCAAATACTATACTAGAGGCCTTCAACCAGCCGCTAATAATTAAGACAGAGGAATTTTTCGTTACACCAAGCATAGGCATCAGTAATTATCCAGCAGATGGTAAGGATCAGGAAACGTTAATCAAAAATGCCGATGCCGCTATGTATTTAGCAAAGGAAAATGGAAAAAATAACTATCAGTTTTATTCACATGCGCTCGAGGAAAGTGGCGCCCGAAAAATGATGCTGGAAATGGAGCTAAGAAAGGCGATTAAAAAGCAGGAGCTTTCATTGTATTACCAGCCGCAATTTAATATTCTTACAGAGGAAATATTCGGTGTCGAAGCATTACTACGCTGGAATCATCCGAAATTCGGCTTTGTTTCTCCGGCAGAATTTATTCCAATAGCAGAAGAGACAAATTTAATCGTGCCGATTGGCGATTGGGTTATCAAACAAGCAGCCCAGCAAATGAGGGCATGGAATAAGCAAGGCATTAATGACATAAAAATGTCGATTAATATTTCAGCAAGACAATTTCATTGTTCTGATTTTGCTGAAATTATTGGGGAGCATGTCGACAAATATGGATTAAATACAAAAATGATTGAATTGGAAATTACAGAAAGCACCTTGCAAAATATGGATTTATCCTTAGAGATACTTCATAAACTAAAAGCATATGGTTTTAATATTTCAATAGATGACTTTGGCAAAGGCTATTCGTCATTAAGCTACTTAAAGTATTTACCGATTGACACGATTAAAATTGATAAAACTTTTGTTGATGATATTACAGACCCAGTTCACAAAGGTTCCTTAGTTAAGGCCATCATCGATATGGGACATAATATGAACTTCTCGGTTATCGCCGAGGGAATTGAACAAAAAGAACAACTAGAATTTTTAAAACATAACCATTGTGTTCTCGGGCAGGGTTTCTACTACAGCAAACCTCTGCCGAAAGAGGACATTGAAAAAATGCTGCATGAACAGCTAAAAAACATTAACTAAAAAAAGGACTGGAAGCAACGATTCCAGTCCTTTTTTAGATTACATAAACTAGGTTGGTGATTGTTTCCAGTCTTTTTGTGTAGTATAAGTATATAGAAGCGTGCTTGTTTTGGCAGGTAAGTTTATTTCCTTCTGATAAGGAAATAATGAAGGAAAACGATATTAAAAGAGTTGGTGATAAAGGATGCCATGTAAAACGGTAGAAGAGTTAGAAGTTATATTAGAAGAAGCAAAAAGCTACACAAAGGAAGGAAAAGTTGCTGATTACATACCAGCGTTAAGCAAAGCAAACCCAGATAATCTGTCGATAGCGGTTATATACCCGAACGGCACTTGTTATTCAGCCGGTTGTATCAAAGAAAAAATTACGCTGCAAAGCATTTCAAAGGTACTAACACTTGCACTGGCGCTGATGGAGTCAGGAGAAGACACTGTGTTCCAAAAAGTCGGCTATGAACCGACAGGAGACCCCTTCAATTCGATTGTAAAGCTGGAAATGAGTAATCCATCCAAGCCATTAAATCCGATGATAAATGCAGGTGCACTTGCTGTAACTAGCATGATAAAAGGTAGCTCTGTTAAAGAACGGTTTGACAACATCCTTGAATTTGTGAAAAAGCTTTCTGGCAATGATGATATCAGTTACTCAGAAGAGGTAGCAAGATCAGAATATGAAACCTCTCATTTAAACAGAGCCTTATGTCACTTCATGAAGCAGCATGGCATTATTAATGAGGATGTTGAAGAGCTGCTAGATCTGTATACGAAACAGTGTGCGATTGAAGTAAATTGTCTCGATTTAGCACGAATTGGCATTATTTTCGCCATGGACGGGGTAGAGCCAGGTACAAACAACAGAATTATGCCAGCACATGTTGCTCGAATTTGTAAGACCTTTATGGTTACATGCGGCATGTATAATGCATCAGGCGAGTTTGCTGTACGTGTTGGCATCCCGGCTAAAAGTGGTGTTTCTGGCGGCATTTTAGGAGCTGTTCCTAATCGTTTCGGTATTGGTATTTCTGGACCTGCTCTTGATGATAAAGGAAATAGTGTTGCCGGCTTAAAACTGCTTGAAATTCTGGCGAAAAAATATTCACTGAGTATGTTCTGATCAACTAATCCCTCTATAGCAGTTTTTTTACACTTCTATACTTGTGGTTATTTTCAAACAGATAGGGGTAACATAAGACTATTTGAAAGTGCACTTATTTTTAGCACAAATAGGGGGATTACGAACATGAGCTTAACACCTGAACAACGCATTGAATTGCATGGATTTAATAATTTGACAAAATCACTGAGCTTCAACATGTATGATATTTGCTATACAAGAACAAAGGAAGAACGAGAAAGCTATCTTCAATACATTGATGAGCAATATAATGCTGATAGATTAACAAGCATTTTAAAGAATGTGGCGGAAATTATCGGAGCACATGTTTTAAATGTGGCAAAACAGGATTATGAACCGCAGGGAGCAAGTGTGACACTGCTAGTTTCTGAAGGTCCTGTGGCGGAGGCTCCTGAGGATGTATTTGAAGAATCTCCTGGGCCCCTGCCTGATTCTGTTGTTATCCACCTTGATAAAAGTCATATAACTGTTCATACTTATCCAGAATATCATCCAGATGAAGGAATCAGCACATTTAGAGCAGATATAGATGTTTCTACATGTGGAGAGATATCTCCCTTAAAGGCACTTAACTACTTAATCCATTCCTTTGATACTGACATTATGATTATTGATTACAGAGTCAGAGGGTTTACACGTGATATTCATGGCCATAAATTGTTTATTGACCATGATATTAATTCCATCCAAAATTATATTCCATTAGAAGCGCAGAAAATTTTCGATATGATTGATGTGAATATTTATCAAGAAAATATTTTTCATACGAAATGCAAGCTAAAGCAATTTGACTTAAATAATTATTTATTCGGTTATACGGCAGATGAGCTCAGTGAAAAGGAGCAAGCAGACATAACCGAAAAGCTCACTGTAGAGATGAATGAAATTTTTTACGGAAAAAATATAAGCGGTTAATAAAGAAGACAGGCGATAAGGTCTGTCTTTTTCATTTTTTGTTTTTTGTATAAATATGCTTAAAATATAATTTTTAATCATTTTATAATGTTAATCTCTAATAATTTTGGTAAAATAGTATCATTATAGGGAGAAGGGAAAGGTTTAGTTGAAACAAACAATCATTGACACAATTGAACAACATAAAAAAACATTCGAGGAAATTAGTATATATATTGGGGAAAATCCAGAACTTGGACATGAAGAATTCAAGGCGAGCGCTATTTTAATTAAAACATTATTAGATCATGACTTTGAGGTCGAAAGAGAGTTTTGTGGTCTGCCAACTGCCTTTCGGGCCGTATTTGACAGTGGAAAGGAAGGTCCTGTTATCGGCTTTATGTCAGAATATGATGCGCTGCCAGAAGTCGGACATGCATGCGGTCATAACTTGATTGGAACAATGGGAATTGCAGCAGGAATCGGTCTTAGCAAGGTGCTTGCTGAGACTGGCGGAAAGGTAATCGTATATGGAACGCCTGCAGAAGAAACAAAGGGCGGCAAGGTAACAATGGCAGAGAAGGACATCTTTTCAGAGCTTGATGTGGCTATGATGGTTCATCCACTTGATAATAATATGAAAAGCGGTGCATCTCTTGCAATGGATGCGATTCAATTTGAATTTTTCGGAAAAGCAGCACACGCAGCTGCAAGTCCGCATATGGGCATTAATGCATTAGATGCCGTTATCCAAACATTCAACAGCATTAACGCACTACGCCAGCATGTAACCTCAGATGCTCGTATTCATGGTATTATCCCAGAAGGCGGAAAAGCAGCGAATGTTGTACCTGATTATGCTGTTGCTCAATTCTATGTTCGTGCTGCCAAAAGAGAGTATGTTAATGAACTAGTTGAAAAGGTGAAGAAGTGTGCAGAAGGTGCTGCCCTGCAAACTGGTACAACATTTAAAGTATCAAACTATGAATTCTCTTATGATGATATGATTTCAAATGACACCCTTTCAGAAGCTTTCACAAACGAACTAGTGTCTCTTGGCATACCTGTTGAGGAAATTTATGAACAAAGAGATGGCTCTGGTTCTCTTGATATGGGGAATGTCAGCCAAGCAGTGCCGTCTATTCATCCTTATATTAAAATTTGTAACGAAGCGTATGCATGCCATACACATGAATTCAGAGAGGCAGCGATGACAGATCAGGCAAGAGAAGCAATGATTGTCGGCGCTAAATCTATGGCGTTAACTGGGTATGAAGTATTAACAAACCCGGAATTACTGCAAAAGATTAAAGCTGAATTTAATCGTATGCAATAATACAAAAACAATCCCCTGCAAATTGCCGGGGATTGTTTTTTGCTAAGAGACACTCTTCAACTGTTTTCCTTTTTTATGTAAATGTGTTGCGTAGAAAATAATGCAAAGTGTTGCTGAAATTAATGTGCCATGGAAAATCCATACCATTATTTTTAAAGAGCTTGCCTCAAGCACAATTGGTGCAACAATAAAGCCGAGGGCAAATCCAAGCGATTTTAACAGCATGCCAACACCAAATATTCTCCCTCTAATATGATTATTGGTTTTTTGAAGAATGACAGCATGCAGGGTTGTAAAGGTTGCATCAAAAATCCCTGTAAAAAAGGCAAATGCAAGAATAAGCCAACTATTACTGTTTGAAAAGAAAGTGATAAAGCCTGCTGACATGAGCATTGCCGAAAAAAAGGCTGCATAATAAAGACTTCTATCATCGTTAAATTTGATTTTCGGAATAATCATGGTGGAAAAAACAGAGCCGAGTCCCCATGCTCCCCAAATCAGACCATAATATAAGCTTTGCTTCTCCTCGCTAATCATTTCAGCCAGAAGGGGAATCCCTAAGTTGTGGGATGCTCCGGCAAAGGACCCTATTAAAAAAACGGCATTAACTAATAACAGCATTGGAGCTAATAAGATAAAGGCGTTAACTTCCTTTAAATCCTTGCTGAGACTTGATAGGATTTTTTTTACACTTCCAGCGGCAGAGGTTGCGTTTTTTTGTGCAGTGGATGTTTGCCATTTCATTTTCATTAAAATCAATGCAGATAAAATATAGGTAACGGCATCTATAATCAACGTCCATTTATATCCAACCACATTCGTTATTATTCCAGCACCGATAAATCCGAACACTAGACTTACCGATGTCAGCCTTGCTATAAGTGCGTTTGTTTGGATTACTTTATCCTCACCAAATATTTGCGGAATTTCTGCACTATAGCTAACCGAAAACAGGCTAGTGGTGAAACCAATCAAAAAGCATACTGCAATAATCATGACAGGATTAGGAAAAAACAACAGTAACAATATGATGGCAGCTCGTAGTATATCAGCGAGTATCATAATCTTTCGTCTGTCAAATCTGTCTGCAAGAACCCCTGAAAAAACGCTTGAAATCAAGCCTCCAATTGTGCGGAATGCCATTGTAGCAGCAAGCAAGCCAGTACTCCCGGTTGCAGCGTACATTAAAACATTTATAGCAATTAAATCCATATATGTTCCCAGATCTGAAAATGCCTTCACGTATAAAAAAATCTTCTTATTCATTGCTGCTCCTTTATCGTCTATTATTTTTGATTATTCTGTTTTTTTATTGTAAATGCATTATTAATATTTCGCAATACGAAAAAATCCAATGAAAAAAATTTTCTAATTAACTGGCTAAATGCTTTAAAAAAAAGAAATTGGGGTACTTATTAGGCATAATCATAAAATACAAGGAGTGTTTATATGGAAAACAAGACAATTATGCAATTTTTCGAATGGCATTTAGATGCAGATGGAAACCACTGGAAGAGATTAAAGGAAAGAGCAAGTGAACTGAAGGATGCAGGAATTGATGCTGTATGGGTTCCGCCTGTGACAAAAGGAATTACACAGGATGATAATGGCTATGGCATATACGATCTTTACGATTTAGGGGAATTCGATCAAAAAGGAACAGTCCGTACGAAATATGGAACAAAGGAGGAGCTGCTTGAAGCGATACAGGCTTGCCATAATGTCGGCATTTCTGTCTATGTCGATATTGTCATGAACCATAAAGCTGGAGCAGATGAATTAGAAACCTTTAAGGTTGTCGAAGTGAATCCAGATAATCGGGAAGAAGATATTTCAGAACCTTACGATATTGAAGGATGGACGAAATTCACTTTCCCTGGCAGAAATGGGCAATATTCTGATTTCCAATGGAATTACAACCACTTTAATGGCACAGATTATGATGCTAAAGAAGAGAAGGAGGGTGTATTCCGTATACTTGGTGAGAACAAGTATTGGAACAATAATGTCGATAAAGAGTTAGGAAACTACGACTTCTTAATGTTCTCCAATATCGATTTTAACAATGAAACGGTCAGGGAAGAGATGTTCAAATGGGGAACATGGATAAGTGAAACACTTTCATGCAATGGCTTCCGCCTTGATGCTATCAAACATATTAATCATGAATTCATTAAGGATTTTGCTGTTAACTTAAAGAAAGAAAAAGGCGATGATTTTTACTTTGTCGGCGAGTTTTGGAAAGGCGAAATCGATGAATGCAAGCAATTTTTAGAGGAGATGGATTACACTATTGACTTGTTTGATGTTCCGCTCCACTATAAGCTACATACAGCATCCATACAAGGCAGTGAGTTTGATTTATCAACAATATTTGATGATACCTTAGTTAAACTTCATCCGATGAATAGTGTCACATTTGTCGATAATCATGACACACAGCCAAATGAATCGTTAGAGTCGTGGGTGGAGGATTGGTTTAAGCAGATTGCTTATAGCTTAATTTTGTTGCGAGAGGACGGCTACCCTTGTGTGTTTTATGGAGATTATTATGGAATAAAAGGGCCTGTTCCTGTTGATGGCAAACAAATGGCGATTGATCCTCTTCTTTACGCAAGGAAAAAGAAAGCGTACGGACAACAGGATGATTATTTTGATGACAAAAATGTTATCGGCTGGGTTAGACATGGTGATGAAAATATCGAAAATTCAGGCTGTGCTGTCGTCATTTCAAATGATGTGGAAGGCAGTAAGCGCATGTTTGTCGGCACGGAGCGCGCTGGCGAAACGTGGATTGACCTAACAAACACAAGAAACGAAGAAATTGTCATTGAAGAGGATGGCTTTGCCGATTTTCTAGTTGATGGGCAGAGTGTATCCGTTTGGGGACTTCCTAACTAATATAGCAGAAAAAAAGGAACGGGTTTAACCGTTCCTTTTTTTCTAGTAAAATAGCTTATTAAGTCCTTGGAACGCAAAATAAACACCAAATAATAAGAGCGTCACGCCTGAGATTATGGAGATTATTCTTAATGTATTTTTATTTAGAAATCTTCTAAAACCAGAAGTAAGTGCCGCAAAGGTAACATCCCAAATTGTAAGTCCGATAAAGATCATACTGCTGTATAGAAGTAACATGCCTGTACCATTTTCTGCTGCTGTTTTTGCTAAAACAGATCCATAAATTCCAAGCCAAAACAGAAAGGACAATGGACTTGTTGCAGATAAAATAAACCCAGTCATAAAGCATTTGAATAAGGAGTCTTTCCCTCTTATATCATCCAGTTTAATAGAATTTGCGCTAATAATGCTTTCAACACCTGTATAAATAAAGATAAATCCTCCGAAAAGCCAAAGAAAAACCTGCACATAAGATAATTCTAAAAAATTCACCATGCCAAGATACACCATCAGCATGAAGATTGCATCTGCGACCATAGAGCCAATGCCGACAACCCACGCATGCCAAAAGCCATTTTTGATGCCCTTATCGAGCCGGGCTGAATTAACAGGACCTATTGGCGCAGCTAACGTAAAACCTAATAAAATATAGCCAAGTAATATGCTTAGGCTCATTTTTCTCCCTCCATCACAACTGCTTGTACATCCAAGTCTATGTTTAGCAAAAAGCAAATATGTTTCAATGATTTAAGAAAGTTCCCATTGACACGTACAGCAAATTTGTAAAATGAAGTACTCATCATATGTTTTTATCTGACAGTCTGCTATTCTAGTAATAATCAAATTGAAAGTGGTGGAGACATGATACGTTTTGGCATTGTTGGTTCCAACTGGATAACAGAGAGATTTATTAAAGCAGGAAGACAGCATGAACAATTTTTAGTAAGCGCTGTCTATTCACGCTCCGAAAAAAAGGCGCGGGAGTTTGCAAAAAAGCAGGAAATCAAGCATGCATTTCATAATCTGGAGGAAATGGCAGCATCTACAGAAATAGATGCAGTATATATTGCTACACCGAATAGTCTGCATTGTGAACAGGCAATACTGTTTATGAATAATAAAAAGCATGTTATATGTGAGAAGCCATTTGCCTCCAATCGTGAAGAAGCAGAAAAGATGATGGCCGCAGCAAAGAATAACGGTGTGACATTAATGGAAGCGATGAAATCAACACTCATGCCAAATTTCCTTGCTGTGAAGGAAAATATCCATAAAATCGGAAAAATACAATCCTATTTCTCTGCCAATTGCCGATTATCTCCCTTTTATGAGCAATACAAAAATGGTGAACTGCCTAACCTTTTCAATCCAAAGCTATCTGGCGGAGCGTTAATGGATTTAGGTGTTTACACTGTATACCCGATAGTTGAATTGTTTGGTGCACCGAGATCTATCGCTGCCTTTGGGAATCTTTTGTCTACTGGTGTTGATGGAAATGGCCAAATTACGCTTGAATATGATGGATTTAGAGCGAATGTATTGTTCTCCTGCATATCTGAATCGACTTTGCCGACAGAAATCCAAGGAGAAGACGGCACGATGCTGATTCATCATATATCCAGCCCGAAAAAGTCAGAGATCCTAATTCCTAACGGAACAGCAGAGGATATCAGCAAACTCGAGCAGTTAGAACCGATGTACTATGAAATCAAGGAATTTATAGAGACTATTCAATCAAATACCATTGAATCACCTCGCAATACATGGGCAAAGACTTTAATAACAATGGAAATACTAGATGAAGCAAGAAGGCAAATGAAAGTAACAATGGCAGACAAAAGCTAATAAAAGGAGCTGAACCTGGGCTAATGTATGAATTAAAGACAAAGGAAACAGAAAATAGTGTGATTGAATTTATTGAAGCAATCGATAGCGTAAAAAAAAGAGAAGACGCTTATAAATTAGTGGATATTTTTGCGGAAACAACCAATTATTCTCCAAAAATGTGGGGACCAAGCATTATTGGGTTTGGAGCTTATCATTATAAATACGCGACAGGACACGAGGGAGATGCACCATTAGTGGGCTTTTCACCAAGAAAGGCAAAAATCAGTCTTTATTTTGCTCCTGGGGAACAAAAAAGAGAGGAATTACTAAAGCACTTTGGCAAACACACCACTGGAAAGGCTTGTGTATACATAAATAAAGTCGCAGATATTAATATAGATGTTTTAAAGGAGCTAATTACATCCTCTGTCAAATTTCTGCGAGAAACATATCCTGAATAAGGAACAATATAACAGAGATAAAGAAATCACCTTATACAATTGTTAGGAAGGGGATATATTTTACTAATAAAGGATGTTAGACTATAATAATAACGTTTTAGTGGATGAATTAATCAACGTTAGATGAAACAAAGAGGAGAATTTTATGATTGTTAAAAATGAGCAAGACATTAATGGATTAATGGAAATTGGGAAAATAGTCAGCTTAATTAGGGAAGAACTATATAGAAAAACGGTTCCTGGCATCACGACAAAGGAATTGGATGAACTGGCAGGAAAATTATTTGCAGAGAATGGCGCTGTGTCAGCACCTCAGGACATGTATGATTTTCCAGGCTATACATGTATTTCTGTAAATGATGAGGTTGCTCATGGAATTCCGGGAAGCCGCGTTATCCAGGAAGGCGACTTAGTAAATATTGACGTTTCGGCAAGTAAAAACGGTTATTTCGCAGATACTGGAAAGTCTTTCGTTGTCGGCAACGGAGACCCTAAATTAGTGAAATTATGTGAAGTAGCAAAAGAAGCGTTTGAAGAAGGACTTAAATGCTTTAAACCAGGTGCTAAAAAGAACAGAATCGGGAAATTTGTTTATAATACGGCTAAAAAGCATGGATTTACGGTTATTAAAAACCTGACTGGCCATGGTATCGGCACATCCTTGCACGAAGAGCCAGATCATATCCTTAATTATTTTGATTCATGGGACAATGACCTGCTAAAAGAAGGAATGGTTATTGCCTTTGAGCCATTTATTTCGACTAGTGCTGAAGAGGTGTATGAAGAGTCTGATGGCTGGACATTCTCAACGAAAAACAAAAGCTTTGTAGCACAATATGAGCATACCGTAATCATTACGAAAGATAAGCCTATTATTACAACACTATAAAATAAAGCCAGCAGAATTCATTTCTGCTGGCTTTATTTTATTTACTTTGTGATTTTTTATTCAGAATATTTTAGTACTTTAGCAGGGTAAAAGTTATTATTGACAGCACTAGTTTTCTTACCGTATGGTATATATATACCGTTCACCGTATTTTGATTAATTTGGAACGGAGGCAGGGCCCACAAAAAAAAGAGCCAAATTGCCGTTTATGGAAATTACTAATGGATGTGCTTGTATTCTTTGATTTTAATTTGGAAAAATAGTAGAAGTATATGTAATAGCTTTTAACAATTTACAAGTAATCTCCAATTTACAACTAGCAATTACACAATAAAGGAGAGAACACAAACATCATGAGCAATGGTAATAAACTTGGACTGGCTATATTGACATCACTTGTTGTCGGTAATATGGTCGGTTCGGGAATCTTTATGCTTCCTCGCTCTCTGTCAGAGGTAGCAAGCCCTGCAGGTGTCATACTCGCATGGGTTTTAACTGGTTTAGGAGTATTAGTTACAGCTTTAGTCTTTGGAAATTTAGCAATTAGAAAACCTGAATTAACTGGTGGTCCACAAATATATGCAAAGCAGTTGTTTAAGGAAGGGACGAACCTGTCGTTGCTTTCCGGTTTTATGTCCTCATGGGGATACTGGATTGGGAACCTTGCAGGAAATGTTGCGATAATCACAACATTTGCCGGTTATTTATCAACGTTTTTCCCTATTTTAACTAGTGAGGCTGTCCTGTTTACAGCAGGTTCCTTTACTTTAAGAGTCGGAAATGCCTTTACATTCGCCGTTTGTACCTTGCTTTTATGGGGGACACATTTTATTATTTTGCGCGGGCTTGAAAATGCAGGAAAACTGAACTTCCTTGCTACTGCAGCTAAAGTTGTCGGATTTTTGCTGTTTATAATCATTGCACTGTTTGCGTTTGAAGCAAGTAATATACTGCCATTTGCTGAAGCAAAAATAGATGCAGCAGGCAACTCAGTTGGTTTATTAGGACAAGTTAATAATGCAGCAGTTACGACACTGTGGGCATTTCTTGGTGTTGAATCTGCCGTTGTGTTTGCAGGCAGAGCCAAAAAGAAAATTGATGTGAAACGTGCTACGATTTTGGGACTGTTTCTTGCACTAGCAATCTATATTGGCATAAGCACATTGGTTATGGGACTGTTAAGTCAAGAAGCGCTGGTTTCTTCACAAAAACCATTGATTGATGCCATTGAGGTCGTGCTTGGTCCAATAGGCGGAAAAGTTCTTGCTGGTATCGGGCTGATCAGCTTATTTGGGTCCACAATCGGCTGGGTAATGCTGAGTGCTGAAATACCTTATCAAGCTGCAAAGCAAGGGATTTTCTTAAATCCTTTTAAGAAAGAAAATAAGCATGGCATGCCAGTATTTTCTTTAGTGCTGACAAACCTACTTGGACAATTATTCATTTTCTCTACTGTGTCAAACAGTATTTCACAAGCATTTGATTTTGTCATTTACATTGCTACATTGGCATATCTTGTTCCATACTTGATTGCCTCGTTGTTCCAAGTGAAGCTTACCTTCACAGGAGAAACATATGTGCATAATAAAGGCCGGAAATTAGACATGGTAATCGGCGTACTTGCATCCATTTACTCCATATGGGTCATTATTGCAGGAACAGCAGATATTAAGACATTTCTGTTCGGAGTCATCCTACTCGCAAGCGGTATATTATTTTATCCAAAAGTCCGCCGCAGCCAAAGTCTAACTAATAAATAAAAAAAAGCGAAGCAGAAAAAATGCTTCGCTTTTTTTTATATAGAGGAAGTACTACTATTCTTTTCCTCCCAGTCGACATTATGCTCTTCTGCCAGCTTATCAATCTCATTTTGATATTCACGAAGCAAAGAGCGGGCTTCTTCTAACATACCGTTTGCCTCTTCTATCAACAACGGATCCTGTGTTTCAAGAGCCCTGACAATTTTTACAAACGCATTATATTGAAGATCTGCGCCTTTTATATAAATCTCATGAATTTCCCTTAACTCACTTGTTTCAATTGGAACAGAATTCAATTCCTTAATAAACTCATTGTAGGTTGGGATGACGGTTGATACTAAAGCATCATACATGGTTATATCATCACTATAGTTTAAACCTGAAACTTGATCGTAGGCAGAAACAGCAGTTGCCTCCAGCTCAAAGGCTGTTAGCATTTCCTTATTAACATAGTCCATTAAATCATCCTGAATCGGATCGTTGAAGCATGCAGATAAAACAAGCATGATTGGTAAAATGGAGAAAAAAATAACTTTTTTCACTAAAAAACCTCCTTTACCACAACTTATGTAGGAGAGGAAGTCCACTATGTATAGCAGAAAAGCCCAATTATTTTAAAAAAGGAAAATAATTACTCGAACTATCTTGTAAAGCAAAATAGTGTATGATAATCTGTATTCATAAGCTATCTTGCATTGCAAAATAGCTAGTCGATTGAAGGGAAGAAGCAGATGTCATCAAGTCAAATGCTTAAAGGCGTTCTCGAAGGCTGTTTATTAGCAGTCATCGCAAAAGGCGAAGTGTATGGGTATGAAATGATTGAAAAGCTAGAAGCGTACGGATTTACAATGATTAGTGAAGGCAGCATCTATCCTGTGCTGCTGCGTATGAAAAAAGAAATGCTTGTTCATGTTGAAACAAAAGCATCACCATCTGGACCGAAAAGAAAGTATTACACACTAACAGCAGAAGGATACAGTGAATTAACGCAATTCGAGGAAAGATGGCTGCATTTATCCAACAGTGTCAACGAATTATTAAACAAGAAATAAAGGAGGACCTAAGTTATGGAGCTATCTGCGAAGGGGCAGGAATTTATCGATAATCTTCAATTGTATTTAATGGCCAGCGGCAAAAAAGAAACAGAAATTAATGAGATAGTGGAAGAATTGACAGACCATCTAGTAGAAGCGGAAAAGGACGGCAAAAACATTACAGAAATTACAGGCGACTCCCCAAAATCCTATATGGAAAGTTTAGCTAACGAAATGAAAACAGACTATAGAGAATGGTTAAAGTATATTCCTCTTGTGTTTATAAGTGTTATTGCCTATAAAGTAATCGGTGACACCATTCTAGGTGAGTTAAGCTATTCATTAGCAGTCATCATTGGTCAGCCTTTAGTTGTTGCAGTAATGCTTTTATTATTTGTCCTTACATTCAAAAAGTTTGCTTCAAATACAGAAGCGCTGTCAAAAAAGATGATGATTGTTGTTATGATACTCAATATCCTGTGTACTTCAGCATTTGTTCTGCTTTTATACTTTGGAAACAAAGGGACACCAGTGCTTATAATTGACGATTTTGCTGGAAAGCTGAGTATTGCTGCAGTTGCATTCGTTTTCTTAGCATGGTTTGCATGGTGGTCGAAATCCTTATTACCTTTTATTCCATTAATGATTTATGTACCTACATTAGCAGTACAATATTTACCACTTACAAATGAGAAAAAAGCAATATATTCCGCCATCCTCTTCGCCTTGTTTGGAATCATCTATTTTTTGGTTATATTTATAAAAAGCAGAAAAGAAAAAGCGAAAACAGCTTAAATGCTTACGAACAGCAGCAGTAATCATGATTTACTTTGTTGAAAACGGTAAGAACTAACTAATTAAACTTGAAAATAACTCTTCTTTAAAGATTACCTCTACTTTGACACCTACAATTAGGTGTTTTTTTAAACTAATAATTGAATATTTATTAATAATATTGTATAAATATTATATAAACAATCGTACTGAGGAGAATAACAATGGACTACCAAATAACAAATGAACTCCCTACATTTGAACAGTTTGCAGCACTGCATGAAGCAAGTGGATTGCTGCAAAATAAAAAAGGAAATTATACACGAGAACAATTATATGAAGCAGCCAAAAACAGCTGGTATTATACAGCTATTTACCATAATGACACATTAACAGCATTTGGAAGAATGATTTCAGATGGTGTTTATCAGTCCCTAATCTGTGATGTAATGGTAAACCCAGATATGCAAGGGCAAGGTCTTGGCAAAAAGGTGATTGAAGAGCTTATTCAAAAATGCAAAGATAGCGGCATTCAAACAGTCCAGCTTTTTTCAGCAAAGGGAAAGCATCCCTTCTATAAGAAGCTAGGCTTTCAAGAGAGAGAAACAGACGCTCCTGGCATGACAATTTTAATTTAAATAAAAAATCAGCTATGAAAATATTGTAAAATCCAACTAAAATATGCATATCACTCCTAATTTTGGTAACGATACTGTTATACATATAAAGGAGTTGGAATGTATGGAAGAAAAAATGAATGAGCCTACCGGCGAAGACATGTTAACAAATCGCCAAGGTCATCCTGTAACAGATAATCAAAATGTAAGAACGGTTGGGAACAGAGGCCCGACAACACTGGAAAATTACGATTTCTTAGAAAAAATCACACACTTTGATCGTGAAAAAATCCCGGAAAGGGTTGTTCACGCAAGAGGTGCTGGAGCACATGGGTATTTTGAGTCATATGGTACTGTTGGTGATGAACCTATTTCCAAATATACAAGAGCAAAGATTTTTCAAGAAAAAGGCAAACAAACACCGCTTTTCGTGCGTTTTTCAACAGTTGTCCATGGTGTTCATTCACCAGAATCATTAAGAGATCCACGAGGATTTGCGATCAAGTTTTATACAGAGGATGGCAACTGGGATTTAGTGGGGAACAACATAAAGATTTTCTTTATCCGTGATCCGCTGAAATTTCCAGATATGGTTCATTCCTTTAAGCCAGACCCTGTTACAAACCTGTCAGACCCGGAAAGAATGTTTGACTTCCTTGCATTGACTCCTGAATCCATGCATATGATCACATTCTTGTTTTCACCATGGGGCATACCTGCGAATTACCGGCAGATGCAAGGATCTGGTGTTCATGCCTATAAATGGGTGAACGAGGAAGGTAAAGGTGTTCTTGTTAAATACCATTGGGAGCCAAAACAAGGCATCAAGAACTTAACACAAAAAGAAGCAGATGAGATTCAAGGAAAGAACTATAGCCATGCAACACAGGATTTATATGAAGCCATTGAAAAAGGCGATTATCCGGAATGGGAGCTTTATGTTCAAATCATGGAGGATGGAGAGCATCCAGAATTGGATTTTGATCCACTTGATCCGACAAAGCTTTGGTATAAAGACGATTTCCCTTGGCTTCCAGTCGGAAAGATGGTTTTGAATAAGAATCCGGAAAACTACTTTACAGAAGTAGAGCAAGTTGCATTTGGTACAGGTGTAATCGTGGATGGAATGGACTTTTCTGATGACAAGCTTCTTCAAGGAAGAACATTCTCATACTCTGATACACAGCGACACAGAGTCGGAACAAACTACCTGCAATTGCCAATCAATAAGCCGAAAAAGCATGTGGCAACAAATCAGGAAGGCGGCCAAATGGATTTCCGTACTGAGTTCGGCAAACACCAAAATCCGCACATCAATTATGAGCCATCTGTTATCGGCGGCTTAAAGGAAGCGGAAAATCCCGGAAAAGAGCATGAGCCGCATGTGGAGGGCGAAGTGAAACGGGAAAAAATCTCTCGTGAGAATAATTTCGGACAGGCCGGAGAAACATACAGACGTTTTTCTGATTTTGAACGAGATGAACTCATCAGTAACCTATCATCCGCACTTGCTGCTTGTCGAGAGGAAATACAAGCAAAAATGGTCGATATGCTGACACAATGCGATGAAGATTACGGTAAAAGAATTGCCGAAGGAATTAAGAAGATTACAGAAACTAGAGTCGATAAAATGGAAGAGGCTGTGCAAACAGCAGAGGATGTGTCCCATCCCTCTGATCCATATTAATAATGATTTAGCCTGCTGTGTTTATAACAGCAGGCTGTTTCTTTTTGCAGATATGTTGACAAAATTCCAAATATATGGTATTAAATAAGCGTTAGCACTTGAAATCTATGAGTGCTAACGGCGTTACATATTCGTTTATTCTTACTTTTGAAAGGAGCTATTTGCTAATGATGGAAACAAAGGAATTCAAAGCCGAATCCAAAAGGCTTCTCGAAATGATGATTAACTCTATTTACTCCCAAAGAGAGGTTTTTTTAAGAGAACTGATTTCTAATGCAAGTGATGCCATTGATAAAATCTATTACAGGGCATTATCAGATGATGCAATAACCTTCCATAAAGAAGATTACTATATAAAGATTAAAGCAGATAAACAGAAGCGGACGTTGACCATAACAGACAGTGGCATCGGAATGACAAAAGAAGAGTTGGAGAATAACTTAGGGACAATTGCAAAAAGCGGTTCTTTTGCCTTTAAGAATGAAACAGTGCTAAAGGACGGGCATGATATTATCGGCCAATTTGGTGTAGGTTTCTATGCTGCCTTTATGGTCGCAGATGTTGTAACTGTTACTTCAAAATCGTTGGACAGCAGCATTGCCTACAAATGGCAATCAAAGGGTGCTGACGGGTACACAATCGAAGAAGCTGCAAAGGAACAAGTCGGAACGGAAATAGTGCTAACATTAAAGGAAAACAGTGAGGAAGACCAATATGATGAGTTTTTAGACGAGCATCGTTTAAAACAAATTATCAAAAAATACTCAGATTTTATCCGTTACCCAATTAAAATGGATGTGTCTGTTTCTGCTCCAGAGCAAGATGAGAATGGAGAATTTGCTGAGTTTGTGGAGGAACAAACAATTAACAGTATGGTGCCAATTTGGAGAAAAAACAAAAGTGAACTTACGGATGAAGATTATGAGCGCTTTTACGAGGATAAACGTTATGGATTTGATAAGCCGTTAACACATATTCATGTGAGCGTGGATGGAGCAATCCGCTATAATGCCATTTTGTATGTACCGGAAAAGGCACCATTTGATTATTATTCGAAGGAATATGAAAAAGGCGTAGAGCTGTATTCTAACGGTGTTCTGATTATGGAAAAATGCGCAGATCTTCTGCCTGATTATTTCAGCTTTGTAAAAGGGCTTGTTGATTCAGAGGATCTTTCCTTAAATATTTCCCGAGAGATGCTTCAGCATGACAGACAGCTGAAAAAAATCGAAAAAAATATCACCAAAAAAATTAAAGGCCAATTGAAAACACTGTTAAAGGATGAGCGGGAAAAATATGAAGCATTCTATCAATCTTTTGGCAGACAATTGAAATTCGGAGTCTATAATGATTTTGGAGCAAATAAAGAAATGCTAGAGGATTTACTGCTGTTTTATTCCTCAAAAGAGAAAAAGCTCGTTTCTTTAGATGAATATATCTCAAAAATGGCAGACGAGCAAAAGTATATATACTATGCAACAGGTGAGTCTATTGAAAGAATCAATAAACTTCCCCAAACAGAGCTTGTCGCTGACGAAGGCTATGAAATTCTTTATTTCACTGATGATATCGATGAGTTCGCCATTAAGATGCTTCATGTCTATAAAGACAAAGAATTTAAATCTGTATCTTCAAGCGATCTTGGTATTAATGTGAATGATAAGGAAACGACAGAAACAGAGGAAGAAGTTAAACCATTACTGCAGTTTATGAAAGAGGCCCTTAACGGGAAGGTGAAGGATGTGAAGATCTCAACAAGATTAAAATCTCATCCAGTTTGTCTTTCGACAGAAGGCGAATTAACGATTGAAATGGAAAAAATCCTTAATGCGATGCCTGACAGCCAGGGTGTGACAGCCGATAAAGTGCTCGAAATTAATACAAGCCATGAAGTATTTCAATCATTAAAAACAGCATTTGCACAGGATAACGATAAGCTTACACTGTATACAAATCTATTATACAATCAAGCGCTGCTTATTGAAGGACTTCCAATTGAGGATCCAGTAGAATTTACGAATAATATCTGCAAAATTATGGAATAGAAACGACAGAAACAGCCTTAGCAGGCTGTTTTGTCATTTGTTCAGAGCTTGATTTATTTTTGACAATATCTGGATTTGTAAGGATAATAGAAATGGTGAAATATCCGAAAAAGGAGGAGAATAAGATGGAGTCTCAATGGAATTTTAGCGCATTAAAGATAGATCTTGGTTCGTTCACGATTTTCCCTACATTATTATGGAATAAAACGAATGCTCTTCTAGTGGATACAGGCATGCCCGGCACGCTTGCTGCACTGCAGAAAGCATTTGCAGAAAATGATGTACCTTTTGAGAAACTTTCCGCCATTATATTAACACATCAGGATTTGGACCATATCGGTAGTCTGCCAGAATTAATGGAAGCATCAAACAAAAGGTTAGCTGTATTTGCACATGAACTGGATAAACCTTATATAGAAGGAACAAAGCTTCTTCTTAAATTGAGCGGAGAGAATTTAACCGCAGAAAAATGGGCATCTATACCTGATAGTTTAAAACCATTCTATGAGAATCCACCAAGTGCGGATGTAACGCTTCTCCTCACAGATAAAGCGGAGCTTGAAGGTTATCCTGGCATTGAGGTCATTACTACACCAGGTCACACACCTGGCCATGTCAGTCTTTATATAAAAGACAAGAAAACACTTATTGCTGGGGATGCTCTCACTTGCATAGACGGGAAACTAGCCGGACCTGTTCCCCAGCATACATTAAATATGGAAGAAGCGTTAGAATCCGCAGCTAAATTTCTTCACTATAATATTGATACAGTAATTTGCTACCATGGTGGTATTGCTGCAGGTACTATCAAGAAACAATTAAAAGCAATCATAGCAAAATAACCGAAAAGGGACAGGGAATTTCACAAAAGAAATTCCTGTCCCTTTTCGGTTATTGGTATTTCTTTAAAGGCTCGTCAGCCGGTCCTTCTAAAACATCTCCATCAAAAGAGAAGCGGGAGCCGTGGCACGGGCAATCCCAGGTTTTTTCCCCATTATTCCAAGCTACCTCACATCCAAGATGGGTACATGTTGTATCCACCATATGCACAGTTCCTTCCTTGTCCTTGTAACAGCCGACTTTTTTGCCGTTTATGCGGAGTATGGAAGCTTCATCAAGGGATAATTCCTTTTCTTGATCAGCTGACTTAAGCTTTCCGCCAATCAAATGCTTCGCTACATCTAAGTTAATACTAATAAATTTGCGTAAGCTCGGATCTGAATAAAAGCGAGAAGGTGTATACAATTCTTCATATGGATTTTGCTTGTTTAACACCAAATCAGCAAGCAAAAGAGCTGCTGCTGCTCCGTTAGTCATACCCCATTTTCGATACCCTGTTGCCACGAATACAGAATCATGACCTTTTTTAATACAGCCAACATACGGAACTTTGTCTAGTGTGATTAAGTCCTGTGCCGACCATTCGTATAAAACCTTGTCTGTTTTCAAAGCATTTTTTCCAAACTCCTTAAGTGCTTCATAATGCCTTGCTGTATCTTCATCTTGTCCTGTTTTATGACTGTCACCACTTATTAAGATGAGGTTCTTGCCATTATGTGTAACAGGACGCAGGGATCTAGTAGGAGTATCAGCGCTATAGTACATTCCGCCAGGATAGTCATTCGTTTCTTCTACTGCGACTATATACGACCTTTCCGGATACATCCGAGCAAAGTAGAAACCATTTGCATCGTAAAATGGAAAATGGGATGCACTGATAACCTTGTCTGCATGGACCTTAAAGCCATCTCTTGTAATTACTGCCACTTTTTCGGATTGATTTTCCTCAACATCTGTAGCTGTTGTATTTTCAAATATTTGTACATTTTCCATTTTCTCTATTAACTTTTTGAAAAACTGTAATGGATGAAATTGATATTGATCTTTCATTATTAATGCTGCTTTAATTGGGATTGGCAATGGAATAGAGGTTACTAGCTCACAATCAATGCCGATTTTTTGATATGCAACATGCTCCTTCTTTACTTTTTCTGCGTATTCATCCGCAACAGCATATAAAACCGCATCATGCTTTTCCAGTCCGCAGTCTATATCTAGCTGCTCTGCCAACAATTTTATAAACTCCATCGCATTCTTATTTGCTTCATAATATAGTTTGGCTTTTTCTAATCCCATATTTTCTATCAGCTCATCATAAATTAGTCCATGTTGTGCGGTAATTTTTGCTGTTGTGTAGCCTGTTGTACCACTCATTAATGTATCTGCTTCAAGCAATATAACTTGATGACCCTGTCTGCCGAGCAAATAAGCTGCTGTCATTCCAGTAATTCCTCCACCAACAATACAAACCTCTGTTACTTCATCCTTAGAAAGCGTTGAAAAGGATGGTAGCTTTACTGACTCTCTCCATAATGACTGATGTTCCTTCATACAATTTCATCTCCTCTTATTGTTTAACATTATGTTCCCCAGCAGAGGAAATAAAAAACAGTTAATCCAAAAAATAATAGGAAAAAGTCGCAAATCTTGCCTACATTGTTAAAATAAATTATAGTAAAATAGTACTAAAACTATGTTTGCTTGTTAAAAATCTAGGGAAAATGAACGATAAACATCTAGACGTAAAGAACGAAGTGGGGGAAACAAATTTGGTTTGCGATGTATGTGTTCCGAGAGCAAAGGGCTATAGTGTTTTTTTTCAAGATGCACATTCCATGACACTGCTTTTAGACTATCTCAAGGAAAGCTCTGCAGATGAATATAAATTGATAAACAATACAACCGTTTGGCTGTTAGAGCCTGTTTTTTTTTCGTTTGTCGATTATGCAGCAGTTCATTTAGGTGAATATGGAATTGAAGCAGTCGAAGCAGAGGTTTTTAATCCAGCAAAAAATAAAAACAACAAAAAGCCGATTCATCAGTTTGCAAAAGAAAGGGAAACTGCATGGATAGATGAGTTAATTTCAGAAAACAGAATTATAACTCATTATCAACCAATTATTCGTATGGAAGAAAATATCCCAACAATTTATGGACATGAATTCCTTTCAAGAGGCTTGAATAAAGACGAATCTATCATACCGCCATATAAACTGTTTGAGGCAGCCAGGGTTAGAAATAGAGTTTTTTCATTAGATCGCGCTTGTCGTCTCCAATCTGTCAGAAATGCTGGCATTGTTAAAGATAAGTTAATTTTCATTAATTTTATACCTACTGCTATCTATGTACCGGAACATTGTCTTGCAAGTACCTTTGCTTTAATCAAGGAGTTAGAAGTAGAGCCTTCACAAGTAGTGTTTGAAGTAGTAGAAACAGACGAGGTGCAAAATATTGATCATTTGAAGTCAATTCTTTCGTACTATCGAAAGCATGGCTTTAAATATGCGCTTGATGATGTTGGCACTGGGTACAATCACGTTGATAAGTTGGAGCTGCTCGACCCAGATGTAGTAAAGCTTGCGATAGATTATGTAAATGGTGTCAGCAAGGACAAACTGAAGCAAGAGGTAGCTCTAGCTGTATTACAAAGAAGTCATGCAATTGGTGCACTTGCCCTAGCAGAGGGTGTCGAGCATATCGATGATTATCACTTCCTAAAGGAAATGGGATATGACTTATTTCAAGGATATATGTTTGCAAAGCCTTTAGCTGTTCCAATGACTGACTTGGAATTGCAGAGTTCACTACTGCAAAAGTCTTAAGTATTGACATTTATCAATCTATATGTTTAAATAAATCCAAATATTATATTTCAAAAACTTATCCAGAGAGGTGGAGGGAACTGGCCCATTGAAACCTCGGCAGCGGGTTCATCATTTTTGATGAAAACTGTGCCAATTCCAAGGACGCGAATTATTCGGTCTTACAGATAAGAGGAAGAAATGCATACGACAATGCATTATATGTAATAAAAAATCCTCTTCTGTTAAGAAGAGGATTTTTTTATTTCCTCCCTATACAAGACTAGGATGAGTTTTACAGGAGGCAAAATAATGGACTTTGAACAAACATCATCTTTTCAGGATGAAAAGGATGAATTGATTGAAAAACTAATAGCACTTGGTATATATAAGAAAGAAGCACTTCATTTGTTTGAACTTACGATAACAGAGCTAGAGGAAGTGTATGCACAAGCAGCCTGCAATCAGAGTGGCTTAAGTCAAGGATAGCAATATTTTTGTGTTATTCATGCTTTGTTGTGTAAAATAGATAGCGACAACAAAAAGGCTGGTGCGGGAATGAAAAGAGCAGCAATTTATATAGCAGCAGTTATTGTTTGTATACTTATTGGTTTGTCATCGAGATATACAAGCATTTATCCAAAAATATTACAGGTTCATCTTGGTGATGCCGTGTGGGCGAGTATGATTTACTTTGGATGTAAGCTAATTTTACCTAATGATAAAAAACTGCCCGCAATCCTTTATGCTCTTTTGTTTTGCTGCTTCATTGAATTTAGCCAAGTGTATCAAGCAAATTGGATAGTGCATATGCGCAGCACCATAATAGGTGGACTTATTTTAGGAAAAGGATTTTTATGGATCGATTTAGTTCGGTATACAATTGGGATATTAGTAGCCTTTTGTGCAGATAATTTTCTATTACAAAGAAAAACTGTCTAACACCTGCTGCTTAAAAAAACTGCCATTAATTTAATTATTTGTGTTTTCTTGTATTTACGTTATAATAATGGTTGAGTTTTTAACAGTCCTAGGCATTTATGCCGATAATTTAAGATTGAGAGGTTCTAGCCCCCCTCTTTAAAAAAACTAAGAAGAAGCAGCACTTCTCTCTTGGAGTGCTGTTTTTTTTTATGAATAGGCTAAGATACGTTTAATTTTGGTGCAACGATTATAAATATCATTGTTGCGGTTTGGTAGAAAGGGAGTAATTTAGTATGTTAAGAGATGAAAAAGCAGTTGTAGTTTTTAGTGGCGGTCAAGACAGCACGACATGTTTGTTCTGGGCGTTGGAAACATTTAAAGAGGTAGAGGTTGTTACCTTTAATTATAACCAAAGACATAAGGCGGAAATTCAATGTGCGATTGATATTGCTGATGAGCTTGGTGTAAAGCATCACCTTTTAGATATGGAATTATTAAATCAATTGGCACCAAATGCTCTAACTAGAAGTGATATTGAAGTCAAAGAAGGAGAAAACGGGGAGCTTCCTTCTACGTTTGTTCCAGGAAGAAATCTTGTTTTCTTATCCTTTGCTTCTATATTGGCAAGCCAAATTGGTGCAAAGCATATTATTACAGGCGTTTGTGAAACAGACTTCAGTGGATATCCAGATTGCCGTGATTCTTTTGTAAAATCACTTAATGTGACGCTTAATTTGGCAATGGATACTTCATTTGTTATTCATACACCATTAATGTGGCTTGATAAAGCGGAAACGTGGAAGCTTGCTGACGAATTAGGCAGACTTGATTATGTGAGAGAAAAAACATTAACATGCTATGAAGGTGTTATCGGGGATGGCTGCGGGCAATGTCCGTCTTGTGTTTTGAGAAAGGCTGGATTAGATAAATATCTTCAAGAAAAGGAAGCGAACTAAGAATGATGGATACAAACTTCTTCGGCTTTAAAATCGTGGAAAACCTGCAGAAATTCGGTAAAGACATAAAAAAAGAAGAGCTTAACTACCATCAAAAAAGAGTATTGATTTCAAAGGAATTTACTTTTGATGCAGCACACCATCTTCATTGCTATGAAGGAAAATGCAAAAACCTTCATGGGCACACTTATAAGGTTATTTTAGCAGTAAGCGGATTGACGAATGAAATCGGGCTTGTTATCGATTTTGGTGACTTAAAAACCATTTGGAAGGATAAAATCGAAATTTATTTGGACCATCGCTACTTAAATGAAACACTTCCAAGCATGAACACAACCGCAGAAAATATGGTTGTGTGGATGTATGAAAAATTGAAGCTTGAGTTAAAGCAATACAACAATGACATTCAGCAATTAAGAGTAGAATATATAAAGCTTTATGAAACACCAACGAGTTTTGCAGAAGCAAGAAGGGAATGGATGGGATGAGCAAAATACCGGTGCTTGAAATTTTCGGACCGACAATACAAGGAGAAGGAATGGTTGTCGGCCGAAAAACAATGTTTATCCGCACTGCCGGGTGCGATTACCGCTGCTCATGGTGTGATTCTGCTTTTACATGGGATGGCACTGGCAAGGATGACATCGTCCTCATGACAGCAGAGGAGATATGGGACCGACTTTATGAAATAGGTGGAGATTGCTTTGACCATGTCACCATTTCAGGAGGGAATCCAGCGCTTCTGACAAATCTTATCCATTTTATTGAATTGGCTAAGAAGAAGAAGATCCAATTGGCATTGGAAACACAAGGAAGCAAATGGCAGGATTGGTTCTGGCAAATTGATGATTTGACGATTTCACCTAAGCCGCCAAGCTCTGGGATGAATACCAACTTCGCCATTTTAGATGATATCATTGAGAGGCTAACAGAAAAAAATAATGTGTTCAGTTTAAAGGTAGTTGTATTTAATGAGGCTGATTACGAATATGCGAAACAAGTGCATAATCGTTACCCACAAGTACCATTTTATTTGCAGGTCGGAAATGATGATATTACAAATGGCAATAATGAAGAATTGCTTCGAAAGCTTTTAGCAAAGTATGAATGGCTTATCGATATAACAATGAATACAAAAGAAATGAATGCTGTCCGTGTTCTTCCACAGCTTCATGCTTTAGTATGGGGAAATAAAAGAGGCGTTTAGACTATAAATATCCTTTTTTATCCATATGCGCAGGTTGAAAATACCTATATATCAAGCTTGAATTCCTTTTTATTGGATAATCTTATCTTACTAACGGAGGAATTTTGTAGAATATAATCGAAAAATATCAGAAAAGCATGTATAATAGACTTTTAGAATAGTAGATTCTAACAAGAGGGAGGATCTGATAGTAATGGAATGGACATTAGCCATTTTATTTGGTGCAGCACTATTGCTGTTGATTGCTTCAACAATCAGAAGCCGAAGAACAGCTAAAGCAGAACAAAGAGAAATCGATATGATTCACCTTTCTGTGACAGAAGAATTGACACAGCTGCAAACACAAGTGCGCAATCTAGAGCTCGATATAGAGATTATTGAAAAAGAAACTGGCGTACGTTTATCTTCAGCTGATCGCGTTAAATTAAGAGAAGTTTTAGATTTGCATCGTCGCAAATATTCTATTGAAAGTATTGCTGGCCAAAAGAAGCTTCCAGTAGAACAAGTGGAAAAAATGCTTGCTCCTTTTATTATGGAGAAGGACGAAAGGAGACCTGTTGTAAATGAAGCCTAGTATCATCAGCAGTTTTGCAGCAGGTTTACTATTAGCAGCATCAGTCAGCAGCGTTGCTTATTTTGTCACAAAAGAAGATGCACCAAAAGCAGCAGAAACTACAGCTACAAACACGACTGCAACAGAGGAGAGCACAGAAGGTGTTGAAACAACACCGACTGTCGAAGAGATGCAAAATATACTTTCATCCTCAGGATATGTAGTTCAAACAAAGGAAGCTGCTGAGAAAGCAGAATCAGATTGGCAGAAAAAAGTCGATGCTGCTGAAGAAAAAGCAAGTGAAAGCAAAGAGAGCAATGGTGATGTAGTGTACCGCACTGCAATTTACGTATCAAACGGAATGACAAGTATTGATGTTGGTAATGCATTGAAGGATGCTGACATCATCAAAATGAGCGGCTTTGAATTCTCTAAAGAAGTAGAGAAAAAAGGCGTCGAAAAATACTTGAAACCAGGCTCATATAAAATTGACAGCTCCATGTCAACAAACAAAATTATATCTACTATTTTCCAAAAACAATAAAAAAACAATCACTTATGATGTTTGTACGCTAAACGGCTATACAAACAAATCGTAAGTGATTTTTTTTGTTTTAGGTTTTAAACCATACTTTTATTCTCTAAATCCATAATATGTTAATAGAAGCTTTTATGGAAGGTGAAAAAATGAAAAGGACGAAACGAAACAGAGGATTTTGCCTGCCAGGAGGCTATCGATATTGCGGACCTGGTTGCAGTGGTCCTGGTGCACCAATAAACTATGTGGATTCATGCTGCAAGCAGCATGACGACTGTGTAGCACGATTCGGCTCTAGCTGCAGATGTGACAAGCAGTTAATTGAATGTGTTCAAAGTAAAAGGACTGAAAGGACGCATGAAGGCAGTACAGCAAGACTTATTTCTGGCTTTATGAAATTGCGGACAGATATGAATTGTCCGAAGCAAAAAAGGTCTCATCGTCGCAGATAACAGTGTTAATAGGTCATTGCTTATGGGCGGAAGGAAACGAAAACAGCTTCTGTATATGTTCCTTATCGCGATAAGATCGATAGGAAACAAGGATTTGATCCTCTTTGGAAGCATCCAGCTGCAGGATATAATCACGTTTTTTCTCTAAGTAATAATTGATTCCTTCTGCCTGTAACTCATAAAAATAATAAAAGTCTTCTAATAAAAACTGGCTAACCATTTTTGAATCTGCATGTTTTTCAATAAATTCTGCTAGCTCTATGACAGAAACAGTGGGTTCTTGCTGAATTTGAACAGATTCTGCTGTCTGCATAAAGGTATTTTTTGCTTTTGCCAGCATAGCTCCTAAGAAATTATTCATTGTCTTCCTCCCCTAACTATTTGTAATGATAGTATGTACAATAATGTGTTAACTATCCTTATGAAGGGCTAAGGTTGTTTGGAAGGAAGTACTAAATCGAAGCAACTGGAAATACATAAAAAAAGGGTCTTAAGCAAGACCCTTTTAGGAGAACCTAAATGTAAATAAAACGAGTGTTAAGCCAACTACCCACAGCATCGGTATCAGGTTAATGATAATTGCTGCTGTTTTTCTTTTTTTCCTGAATATCCAGGAAAGAATCGTACAAGCAATAACGGCAACTGGATATAAACTAATAATAAGAACAAATAAAATATTATAAAAGCTGAAACCACCGTCAAAGCTCATGAATGAAAGACCCCAAATAGGCAGCCAAGGTATAAGGCAAAGCACATAAACAATTTGTGTCATAATTAAATAAACTCTCATATTCCCCCCCCTTATTTTTCGATTTCACTTCTTTATTATAGTCAGAAGTGAGGTGATTCACATGCATCTAAAGACTAATGACCATATTTCTCACATACATCATTGTTGATAATTAATGTGAAAAGACAGTGCCTATTTCTATAGCTATTTTTTTGTTCCTTTTATGAGAAAAGACGCACCTTTCGTAGCTTATATTAATTCCGTTCATTAGTCTATTCATTTTTTAAAAATAGCCAAAATGTTGAGAGTATTTTAATTACATACGAAGCTAGGAATACGCAGAAAAAACTTGTACGATTTTATTTCGTGCCAGTTTATTTTATGCACTCCACAACACGTCTGTTAAATTTGCTGTCAAACAAATTAGTATCAATATTGCATGTTTCTGCATCAATTCCATACTGCCAGCCATATGCCATTGCGCCCTCTGGTGCATCCACATCAAAGTCAGGTGCATTTTCTTCCATTGATACGCCAATACTTGGTGATGCTGACCAAATAAATGTGTTATCCTTAATTTCCTGTTTGTTTTCAGCGCTTGGTTAGAACGTATTCACTAAGTCACTGCCACTGTCAAAAACGCTATAGATGCCTGGCTCAAAATTATACGCCTTTATTTCATCATACCAGCCTTCAATAAAAGCAGCATCAACAGGATATGTTGGCTCTATATCTGCAAATATAGCAACCCCATCGGGTGCTCCTAGTTCATTTGCCAGATCAATTACCTCTTTTGCTTCATTTACACCATTGTCATATCCTGTAGCGTCATTAAAGCCATTGTGGATGAGCAAAACATCTGCATCATTTTCATGAAATAAGTCAATCTGTCCACTTGTTAAGCCTGCTGAAACGCCTACATTATGACCTAAATAGCGTGCCACAACTTTTGGGTTTCCTAAGTTCTCGATAACACATTGATAAAACTCTTTTGTTGCTTCACTAGTTGAATCAATTCCCCAAATATAACAGGCTTTTCTTCCGAGGAATTATTGTTTTCATTAGTTGCTTCTTCTTCAGTAGCTTGCTCCTCACTAGAATCCTCCGTTTGTAAAGGCTTGCCAGTTGTTGTATTATCATTTCTCACGTCTACATTAACATAAGCTGGATGTTATTAATTAGATTATTTTCAATTTTTAGTTTGACCGTTGCCAGTTACCTAAATTATGAATGCTGTTATTCAAAGAACCAGTCAGCGTACCATTTAAAAGACTCTCTAGTTTATTTGTAAGTGTAACTTCTGCTTGATTGCTGATAGAGTTTGTTAAACTATTTTGTATTTCTGCATCTTGATTGTCTACTTCGTTTTTTATCGCACTCTCAATGTCTGCTTTCGCTTCACCACTTACATTGTTTTGAATGTTATCCGTAACAGATAAGTTTGCACTGGTTTGCTCTGTGTTTTGTTGGTCAGACTGATTTTCTGTGCAAACATTGCCAGTGGCATCAGTACTGTCAGCGACAGCTGCGGGCTTTGAATTTGAATACAAGAATGCACCGATTCCCAATAAAATAATAAAGAAAGCTGAAGTTGCAATGATTAAATATTTTTTCCAATCCATCGTATCACACCTTCCTTAGTCCTCTTAATTACAATATGTTGAATTGTAACCATTTGTTCGGGCTTGTCTGATAGGAGGAGAGGAAGCATAGGTGAAATTTCTTAGTGGCTGTATAGCAAAAGCAAGGTGCGGAAAAGCTAAAAAAAATGCTTAGTGGGTGAGAAGTATGTTCTTTGTTATTTTTTTCTGTTTCGCTTGGCTGTTTGCAGCCATCTTCTATATCCAACCAAAAGTAATTTCTAAAGCTGAAAATATGATTATTTTTTTAATTATGCTTGTCATAAGTATTCATTGGAATTGGATTATTTACGAGGAGCTTATTTTAGTATCCATCTCAAAAAGTACGGGAGACTATCTATCTTTTTTGATTTTTCGCAGTGTCATCGTTCCCCTAGCTGCAATTATCTATATAAACATCATTCAGACAAACACTACGAAGCTAAAAACAATCATTGTCACCTTTGGTGGTGCTTTCTGTTTATTTGCGTTTATTTTACTTGCATTAGCAGGGGACATTATAGAGATGAAGCATTGGAATCTTATTTTTGACTATCTATATTTCGTCCTGTATTTTTGTGCAGTTTTAGTCATCCATTATTTTTATGTAGCAACTATACAAAAAGAGGGTAATATGACATGAAACTAATTGGAACTTTTGATACGAATGAAATAGCATTGCTTATTTTTATCGGTGTTTCCTATGCCATCATGGCAATATTGCCTAAGAGATTATCAACAGAATTGACTGTATTAAGCATTGTGTGGGGGTTTACCATTGGTGTTCTGTTTGATTTCAGTATTGGTGGCGGTCTGCTTGATTACTACAAGGTCAATGATACAAATCATTTTGAACTGTTTGATTTGGTTTATTATCTGTTGTTTGTTCCATTCGGTTACTGCTTTAATTACTTTTATGAGGTATTGAAGATAAGAGGTGTAATGAGCTTGCTTTACATTATAGGGTGGGTTGGTATCGGGATCGGTGCCCAATTTGTGTTTACGATCCTGCATATCATCACATTACAAAACGGCTACAAGCTCATTCATTCCATCCCGGTATTCTTAGTGATTCAAACAGTGACAGCTTTTCTGTATGCATACATAAAAAAAGAGGAACAAAAAAGTGAAGCAAATGAACAATAAATGAAGTCCAGTTCAATTGTATTTATTAATTATTTAAGTTTAAATGTCGAAAAAAATTAACTTTCTAACTCAACTAAATATATGCCGTAAGCAACTGTATTTCTCCCGACAAGAAGTCAGTACTACCATTTGTCACGAAAATCATCTGGTCTCCATACACTGATATTAGTTGACCGATGAAAGGAAAGAGTCTTTATAACTATATTTACCTTTTAGACGGTTCATACTCACTAGTTCTATAAAGGAGATGGTTAGTATGACAAAAATTTTTATTGATCCAGGGCATGGTGGAACTGATTCTGGAGCTGTTGGAAATGGATTACTGGAAAAGGATTTGACTTTAACAATCGCCAAAAAGATTCAAAGCTTGCTTCAAGGATATGAAGATGTTGAGGTGCGGATGAGCCGCACGACAGATAAAACATTATCGCTCACTCAACGTACAAATGCTGCTAATAATTGGAATGCAGACTTTTTATTATCGGTTCATATCAATGCAGGCGGCGGAACAGGGTATGAGGACTACCGCTACAATACACTTGCTATTTCAAGCAGAACAGGCAAAATTCATGCGACCATTCATAATGCTATTATGGATGAGTTAGCAGCTTACAACATCGTAGACAGAGGTACAAAAGCATCCGATCTGCATGTATTACGTGAGTCTAATATGGACGCCATTTTAACAGAAAGCTTATTTATCGACACACGCAAGGATGCAACCCTTTTGAAAAACGATGAATTTCTTAATGCCGTTGCAGCAGGACATGTTAAAGGACTTGAAAGAGCATTCAATTTAAAGAAAAAAGCAGCCGTTTCAACCTATAAAATTAAATCAGGAGATACACTTTGGGATATTGAAGAAAGATTGAACATTGATCATGGAACATTAGAGAAGCTTAATCCAAATGTAAACGCAACAAAGCTTAGTATTGGCCAAACAATTCGGATTAAATAAGCATTTAGAGAATCATAGGCTCAGCTGTTTAAAGAATAGAAAAGTTAATTATGAACCCCTGCTAATGCAGGGGTTTGTATTATGATAAACAAGATACTAGGTTTTAACTTATTGGGTAAGCTAACAGTATGCAAAGCATTTGAGGTGATTGTTTTTGGTGGTGGTGGATCGATTCATTTTAGCCAGCATACTTGTTATTAGTATCATCATTGCATGGAGATTCATCCCGAAAGAAAAAGCGAGGGATGCCTTCATTTTATATCTGGTTATCCAATTCATAACATGGCCGACAGGATTGTTGGTTGTGGAAATGAAATGGATCGAATATCCCATTCAATTACTCCCAGATGATAATCATGATTATAAGTCGAGTATATATTTTGAGTTTTTTTTGTTTCCATTAACGGCCATACTTTTTAATTTTCATTACCCAGAAACAAAAAAGCTTCTGTTTCAAGTATTATATTATCTTGTGATTGCCGGTTTTTTCACTGCCATTGAATTTATGCTTGAACGCTATACAAAGTTGGTAGAATATCATCAATGGCAATGGTATTGGAGCTACTCAAGTGTTATATTTGTATTATTTTTAAGTCATACTTATTATCAATGGTTTAAAAAAGGATTAGGGTGAAAACCATGCAAAAAGAGGCTTGGATATTACTCATTTTATGGTCAGCTGCACTTATAGTATTATTTCGCTATTTCCGAAAAAGCAATAAACGACTAGCCCAAATGGTTTTTCTGTGCTCACAGTCCATTGCATGGGTTTATGAATTCATTCAAATTAAACTGCATCTCGTCAAATTTCCCTATAGAGAATTTCCATTCGCCACCGATTTAAGTTTTTCGCTTCATTATATGATTTTTCCAACTATAGGAATGCTATTTATCCTTCATTATCCGCAAGGAACGAATAAATTAAGGGTAATTGTCCACTTTTTGGTATTTGGGCTCATCATTCCGACATATAGTGTTGTCGTTGAAAGGACAACCTCCTTAGTAGAATATTTGCATTGGAATTGGCTGTTAGGCTTTTGTTCCAGTCTTATGATGTTAGTAATCCTGAGAATAGTTGCGTGTTGGTTTCAAAAAGGGATGGTTACAGAAAGGGAATGAAGTAGTGAAGAAAATAAAAGGATTACAAAACAAAGCCTTATAGCAGTATCGCTATAAAGCTTTGTTTTGTTTATGACCAGTAACTAGTAACAGACAGTCCGCTGTATACCTCGTCCCAAATAGCGTCATTATTAGGCTCCTCTAAAGGCACTTGAACAGCACATATACTTGGATGTGACCAATGCATATCGCTAACAGTTTGTATGCTTACCGGCTGCATAATTAACAGATTAAACGGAAGCCCATTACGATAGTGTGAAATGGCATCATAAAGTGCTTCTGCCTCTTCTTGTGTAGCAAATCCCCATCTTACAAACAACACTTTCGGGCTACTTGCCAACTTTTCAAAAAGGCTGGAGATACGCTTTTGCAGCTTTTCCTTGTAAGCCGGATAATGAACAGACCAATCTTGATTAGGGACAATCGGGAAATCATGAACAGAGGTGATATTATAAAAGGTATCGTAAATAAAGTGCGCATTAACTGGTTCTGTTCCGCCTTGTGCGGGCATAACTGCAACACCATCATCAAGAGAGCTGGAACTTCCTTCTGTCTGGACAAGATTCGAGAATTCCATAAAGCCTTGAAACTTGTTGTTAAATAACCGAGTCACATCTGAAACTGAGTTGGAAACCATCCAATCAAGGGGAAAGGCAAATCTCCGTAAATTATGCCTTCTTAAATTCAAGGAAGGTCCACACCAGCTGCCAATTCCGAGCAGTAAATCATAGGACCCTTTTAGTTCCTGTAAATTCAATATCATCATTCCTTTGCTTCTGCATGCTATTCATATTATTAAATGTGGCTTAAAGCTAGTTTGCTTGGACAAAGCATCAAAATAGGAATCGTGCTTATAAATCACAAAAATAATTAAGATTTTAGGATTTATTAAGAATCAGCGGCTATAATGCTAAAGGGAGTACAACTTATTACAGAAAACACAGACATTATTAATATAGGAGGAGCAATCATGACATTAACTAGCTTTCTAATATATTTACTTGCCGCAGTCGTTCTTCTGCATATCCCCATACTAGGAAAATATGTTGCGGTCATTCAAACATTGATCCATGAAATAGGGCATGGAGTAATGGCGATTATTTGTGGAGGAAAAGTCAAAAAAATTCACTTGTTTGCAAATACAGAGGGCCTCGCCTTTACTATGCATGCTAATTGGTTTTCAAGATTCATCACAACACTGTCAGGGTATGTGTTTGCATCTGCGTTCTCCTTCTTTTCTATTTGGATGATAACAATAGGAGCTTATGGTATGCTGTTATTTATTTATGTAGGTTTGTGCTTAACAGCATTAGTTTTGTGGATTAGAAATCTTTATGGTTTTATTTGGATTGTTTGTGCAAGCAGCGTTTTTCTATGGCTTTCGATTTATGGAAGCGCAATGCTAAAGGTTCATATACTCCAGCTCCTTACATGTATTTTGTTTGCTGAATCCATTAAAAGTGCTTTTACAATCCTTTATTTGAGCATTAAAAGGCCGAAAAGGGCCGGAGATGCAACAAGCCTTGCCGAAATGACAAAAATCATCCCCGCTTTTATTTGGGGACTCCTGTTTTTTTGTCAAGCAGTGTTTTTCAGCTATTTAAGTGTTAACCATATTATTCAATGAAATAGGCTGATTATTAACTAAACAAAGTTCTATTGAACAAACTCGCTTTTTGTAGAACGCAAGCTTATAACATTAACCAAAAGAAAAATGAACCTATTATAGAAATCTCTATAATAGGTTCATTTTTCTTTAGTCATAATTACGCCTTTTATCATACTTTTCTATGATCAGCAAATCAGCTAAAACGAATATTAACTTTCATGAAAATTCGACCTGTCGGGAACGATAAGCATAACGGGAACTGTTCAGACAAAGGAGCTGTTTTTTTTGATTCAGATTATTGGCATTACATATGAAAATAAATTAGAAGGAAGTAGTTCCTTAAATAATGTCGATATCGGTAAGTTTAAATGGTACTGGGTTGACTTTAGTGAACCGACAGAGGATGAAATCAGACATCTTACTGAAACATTTCATTTTCATCCACTTGCTGTTGAGGACTGCATTCACCGTTTACAGCGACCAAAGCTTGATTATTATGAAAATCATGCCTTTTATGTCACACATATTTTGCGTATTGAGGAGAAAGAAATCGTAAAAGAAGAGCTTGATATGTTTGTTGGTGATGCTGGAATTGTCACCTTTCATTTTTCACCGACAATCGAAGTAACGCAGGTGTGGAGCAATTTATTATCCCATCAGCATGCAGAAAAATGGGATCCCTATTATGTGTTTTATCACATACTGGATAAAATTGTTGATAATTATTTTCCGCTTATCTACAGTTTAGAGGACGAACTCGATAAGATTGAAGATAATACGCAAAATATTTCGATGAACGATTTAATGGAGGAGCTTTTTGATGTAAGGTATATGCTGCTGAATTTAAGGCATACTGTGCATCCAATGCGTGATTTATTATACCGGATGCTTAACTCTCATCATTTAGGCGGAATTAAGGAACGAAGAGAGTATTTTTCCGATATTTATGATCACTTGTTAAAGCTCTCAGAGATGGTGATGTCAAATAGAGAAATGACGGCAGATATGCGCGACAGCTATTTGTCTTTGAACTCCCATCAAACAAATAATGTGATGAAGGTGCTCACCATCATCACCTCGATATTTTCCCCATTAACATTCATTGCGGGTATTTATGGAATGAACTTTAAGCATATGCCAGAATTAACTTGGCATTATGGCTATTATATTTCTCTTGCCTTCATGGCAGCAATGGGAGTAATGATGATCTTGTGGTTTAGAAGGAAGGGCTGGTTTAAATAACAGAGTAGGGATGATGCTTGCGCAAATTATTGCGGGCATCTTTTTTTATAAGCATTGGTAGATAAGCATGCAAAACCGAAGAATAACGCGAAAAAAATGGGTTTATTTCCCTATATTCTTTTGAACAGCTTTCAAAAAATGGTAGATTTACTATATAATATAACCGTACAAACCTAACTAGCAATAGAGAGGAAGCGATGCAAGTAATCTATAAATCACTGTTTTTTATACACTAATATCTGTTATTTTGCACACTTATGCCACCATTTTTCATTACACTTAAAGAAAGCAGAAAATTACATATTTTTGAAAGCGCTTCAAAACTAATGGAATATGGGAGGTAGCACAATGTATCATTTTGTCGCGAATGGGATTTACCGTTTTTGTGAATGGGTAACAAGGCTTGCATATCTTAATCTGCTATGGGGAGTGTTTACACTTTGTGGTTTGGTTGTATTTGGGATAGGACCTTCTACTGTTGCTATGTACAGTGTTTCGAGACAATGGCTGCTTGGTAACACAGATATCCGCATTTTCTCCAGCTTTTTTGCCGCTTTTAAACAGGAATTTCGGAAAGCAAATTTGCTTGGATTTATCCTGCTTGGGTTAGCGGCTATTTTTTATGTTGACTTCAAAATCATTGAATCTATGAACGAAGAAACGTCCATAATGGCCATTATTTTATTAAGCTTGCTGCTTGTGTTCACTGTACTGCTATTGTTTGTATTTCCCGTGTACGTACACTATGATATTCCATTGGTCAGCACCTTTAAATATGCTTTTCTTATCGGCTTTACAAAGCCATTTCATACACTTGGCTTAGTGGCGGGCGGTATGGGGGCCATTTTTGTCAGCTTGCTTCATGTTACCGTCATTATTTTCTTTAGCGGCAGTTTGTTTGCAGTAATAACGACCGCATTTGCTCTTAAAGCATTCCAAAGCATCAGCAGCCAAACAGGCAACCAAGAGGCCCGCCAATAATTTTTAAGGTAAGGGAGCTTTCACATGAAAAAAACTTGGTCCAAATTAGTAGCAACCTATCAAAATTCCAAGCTTAATGTTAAGCTCTTTATCCGCATCACGCTGTTGATGATTGTCACCCTTGCACTTGTATTAATAGGTTTGCAATATGCCTTTTCTCTTTATGATGAACAAATATATGCTAAATCGTCGCAGGTGTTAATGATGTCGTCTAACAGCATTGAAGAACAGCTCGAACGAGTAGAAGAGGCGAGCTTTAATATTGCGGTAGATCCGCAAATACAATCTGCTCTGCAAGAGCTGCAAGGCAATGTAACACACTATGATATATACCGGTTAGAACAAAAGTTAGAGGAAGAATTGGCCAGTTATGTCAGTTCAGAGAAATATATTCACTCTATCTATATATACGATTCGAGCGGCCGCGAGTTTCTGGCAGGCTCCAGCTCCAAACCGCTTGGTGAAAAGGAAAAGCGTCTGGCCCTATATCAAGCAGATCAATATGAAGGCAAAAATTATTGGTTGGAAATGGACGGTGTAAATGAATTTTTAACATCTGTTCGTCTTCTTCGCTCCTATGAGAACTTAAATTTCGAAAAATTAGGTAAATTAGTGATTCGGGTTAACCTAGATAAAATTGTCACAGGCCTTCCTTTATCACAAGGAGAAGCAGGAGGCAATATTATCATCTCCAATAGTAATCAAGTCTTTTATTCACAAAAAGAAAGGGCTGGTTTAACAGAATATTATTTTCAGTCTAAAAAAGGGCAAGGCTATGGCATCGAAAAAATAAATGGAGAAAGATATTTTGTTAATCATATTGCCACTAATTTTGAAGACTGGACCTATTGGAACGTCATTCCCTTTAACGCTATGTTTTCAAAAATAACAGTAGTCAAATATTCGATGATTCTTATTTTCAGCTTGTTATTTATTTTGTTAATTTCGATTGGATTCGAGTTTTTAAAAAGAATTACTAACCCAATTGAGGGGCTTGCGACGACGATGCAGCAGGTACAAAAAGGCGACTTTATGGCAGTGCAAGCACTTAAAGTAGATGAAATGCCTGTTGATGAGGTAGGAACCCTTTATCGGAACTTTAAAACGATGGTTCAGCGCATAGATGAACTGATAAAGGAAAATTTCTCAAAGCAATTACTAGTAAAGGAAACAGAGTTCAAGGCATTACAAGCACAAATCAATCCGCATTTTCTTTATAATACTTTGGAATCGGTCAACTGGCTTGCCAAAACCAACAAGCAGCAGCAAATTTCCAGTATGGTCGAGGCACTTGGACATCTAATGCGTAATTCCATTAACTTCAATGAAGATATCATAACAGTGGAAAAGGAGCTGGAAATCGTCCAAAGCTATTTGACTATTCAACATTATCGTTTTGGAGATCGCCTCGAATTCCAGATGGATATTCCAGCATCTGTAATGTGTGTTTCTATCCCGAAATTAACTCTCCAGCCGCTTCTGGAGAATTCCTTTCAACACGCAGTAGAGCCTTCGCTGGAAATGTCGATTATAAAGCTTGAAGCAGTTGTTGTAGATAACAATCTGCACATCCGCGTTGAGGATAATGGCCCAGGGATTGATCCTAATACACTTCAATACATAAAAAAAGGCATTATTAAACCGAAAGGCACAGGAATTGGTCTAAATAATATTGATACACGCATTAAATTAGGATTCGGTGAACAGTATGGTCTACAAATAGAGAATCTTGATGAGAAAGGGACAGCTGTAACAGTCATTTTACCTATTACAAAGGGGTGTTAGAGATGACCTATAAAGTATTATTGGCAGATGATGAAAGAATTATTGTAGAAGGCATTTCGAGTGTGATTAATTGGAGCTCTTTAAATACAGAGCTTGTGGCAACAGCGAGGAATGGGATTGATGCATACGAAAAAATATCGACCTGTAAACCGGATATTGTCATAAGTGATATTAAGATGCCTGGAATGGATGGAATCGCACTTGCCAAAAAAGTTCATGAGGAGTTCCCATCCACTAGCTTCATTCTTCTGTCAGGCTTTGGAGAGTTTGAGTATGCAAGGAAAGCGATGCTGTATGGTGTTAAAAACTACTTGTTAAAGCCATGTAATGAAGAGAAAATAACAGCTGCACTTCAAGACATCATTAAAGAGCTAGAAGAGAAGAAGCAACAGCAAGAAAAATTTCTGCTTTTAGAGGAAAATTTAGAAAAAATCCAACCATTTATGAAAGCGCAGCTATTGTCAGAGCTCTTCACAGGAAAAGGAGATAAAAAGGATTTCTCCCGTTATGAGCATTTATTTGCCATTACAGACCGCATGCACCAAGTCATGCTTGTGCTTATTGAAATGGAAGGTGACGTAACATATGAGCAATTATCATCAATAGTCGAAACTGCTGCAGACTTTCTGCCAAATCTTGTTCTCCATACGGTGATTGGTAAGCATGCCATTTTCATAATGGATACAGAGACAGGGATAGAGGAATGTAAAAACAAGATTATAGCCATGCAAAAAGAGCTAACTTTCAATCATTGTGTCGAAATGACAGTCGCACTAAGCGGACCAGGTCCTGTTGAGACAGTGAAAACCTTATATAATCTCGCACTTGAATACATTGGTCACAAGTTTTATGTAGGAATAGGCAAAATTATTACAAATACAGATATTCACCCGCAAACAGCACAAAAATGTTCTCCAAAGTTTGTGATGGACGAACAGCCTGTTTGTCTCATGATTAAAGCTGGAATAGAGGACGAAGCACATAAAGAGCTAAATAACCTATTTGAACGAATGGGGCGGGAACGGCTTGGCATTCATCAGACTAAATCCTATTGTATCCAGCTTTACAAAACGATTATTCAAACGGTTGATAGGGAAAACCAGATGGACTTGCATGCAGGTACTGCCGAGCTGCTGGCAATGAAGACGGTTCAGCAAATGAAGGAATACTTGGATACAGTTGCTACACTTTTGGCGAAAAAAAACAAAGCTCGCCTTCAATCAAAGCAATCATCTGTTATTAGCAAAGTAATCGATATTATCGAAACACATTTTGCTAATCCAGAGCTGTCTCTTAAAAATGTGGCAAATGAAATGCTTTATATGAATCCGGACTACTTAGGCAAGTTATTTAAACAAGAAACTGGAGAACGGTTTTCTGCCTATTTGACTAAATGGAGAATTGAAAAAGCTATTGCCTATATTACAGATGTGGAAGATGTCAAAATGGTGACCTTGGCCGATCAGATTGGCTTTGGTGACAATCCACAATATTTCAGCCAAGTATTCAAGAAATACACAGGCTACACACCTTCAGAATATAGAAAAACCTTAAATAAAATATGAAAGCGTTTTAATCACCTCTGTTATTTACACATCGAAGTCTGTTTTTTTCATTACGAATCCGGTGAAAATGCATTAAATTAATAATGTAAGCACTTTCAATAAAGGAGGGCAATTTATGAAGAAGTTTGGCATTATAGCGTTAAGTTTTATCTTGCTTTTTTCTTTGGCAGCCTGCAGCTCAAGCGGTAAAGAAACTTCAGGCGGAAAAGACGACAAAATCACTTTGCGTGTAGCATGGTGGGGCGGCCAGCCAAGGCATGACTACACAATGAAGGTAATTGAAATGTACGAAAAGGCGCATCCAAATATAAAGATAGAAGCGGAGTTTGCCAACTTTGATGATTATTGGAAAAAGCTGGCGCCAATGGCTGCAGCTAACCAGCTTCCTGACATCATTCAGATGGATACAGCCTATCTTTCTCAATACGGGGAAAAAGGACAGCTTGAGGACTTAACAAAGTATACAGAGGACGGAACGATTGATGTCAGCTCGATTGATGAGAATACCATTTCTGGCGGAAAAATCGGCGACAATCTATATGGCTTTAACTTAGGCTCTAACGTACTGTCTGTTATTACAAATGATGATATGTTAACAGACTCTGGTGTTGAGCTTAATGATGAAGCTTGGACATGGGATCAATTCGTGCAAATGGCAACAGATGTGCAAAAATCAACAGACAAGTACGGCACAAATGGCATGAACCCGGCAGATGTCTTTTTCCCTTATTATTTAAGAACACAGGGCGAGCGCTTCTATAATGAAGCAGGCAATGGTTTGGCATATAAAGATGACCAGCTATTTGTGGACTATTTCAACATGCAGCTCGATTTAGTTGATGCAAAGGCATTCCCAACACCAGATGTGCAAGCACAGGTTAAAGGACTGGAAGATGACTTTATCGTCAAGGGCAATGCGGCAATGACTTGGAATTGGTCAAACCAATATTTAGGATTTGCTCAATTAACGGATTCACCGCTTTCGTTAAATCTTCCACCAGAGCAAGCAGATAATACAGCTTTATTCTTGAAGCCAAGCATGTATTTCTCTGTTCCAAAAAGCTCAGAGCATAAAGAAGAAGCAGCTAAATTTATCGACTTCTTCGTAAACGATGTGGAAGCAAACAAATTAATCAAAGGCGACAGAGGTGTACCTGTATCTTCTAAAGTCATGGAAGCAATCAAGCCAGAATTGACGGAAGAAGAGACGAAAATCTTTGAATATGTGGAAATGGCTTCTCAAAACGCAAGCAAGGCTGATCCACCTGACCCACTAGGCAGTGCCGAAGTGATGAAGGCACTAAAAGATGTATCAGAACAAATTCTATTCAAGAAAATCACTCCTGATGCAGGTGCAAAAACGTTCCGCACAAAAGCAGAAGAAATATTAGCAAGAAACAAGTAAGGCAAGAAGGGAGGAATAACATGTTCCTCCTTTCCTGCTAAGTTCCATGGAGGAGTTGAACCGCATGAAAAAACGGCTCGCAAGTGAAAATCTGGCAGGCTATGCATTTATATCCCCGTTCATTATCGGTTTTATGGCATTTACCATTATTCCAATGGCCGTTTCCTTGTACTTATCCTTTACAAGCTACGATTTATTTTCAACACCAGTGTGGGTTGGCTTGGATAATTTCAAGGAAATGTTCACAGGTGATGAAAAGTTTTGGCAATCATTAAAGGTAACCTTTACGTACGTGTTTGCAGGTGTGCCTCTCAGGCTGATTTTTGCGCTGATTGTCGCCATGCTTCTCAATAAGGCGTCTAGAGCAGTAGGACTTTATCGCACCCTTTTTTATCTGCCTTCCATTATCGGAGGAAGTGTTGCTGTTGCGATCATGTGGAGAAACATTTTCGGTAATGAAGGAACACTGAATGCCCTGCTGTTTTTCTTTGGTATTGATAAGAAAATCCTTTGGTATCAAGACCCAACAAAAGCATTATGGACGCTGATTTTCCTTGCTATTTGGCAATTTGGTTCCTCGATGCTGATCTTTTTGGCAGGCTTGAAAAACATTCCGCCTTCCTATCATGAAGCGGCAAATGTAGATGGTGCTAACAGATTTCAAGTTTTCTTTAAAATCACGCTACCACTATTAAGCCCAATTATTTTCTTTAACCTTGTAATGCAGACGATTTCTGCCTTTATGACTTTCACTCCAGCATACATCATCACAAAGGGGGAAGGTGGACCGCTTGATGGCACACTTCTGTATTCCCTGTATATCTTTCAAAAGGCGTTCAACTTCTTTCAAATGGGCTATGCATCTGCGATGGCATGGGTGCTGCTCGTCATTGTTGGCATATTAACACTTATTTTGTTCAAAACGTCTAAATTCTGGGTTCATTACGAATCGAAGGAGGATTAATCACATGAAAACAGTCACTAAAGATACGGGCCCAATCATGACTGATCCGGTTATATCGTATAAGACTCCTCGTTTTAAGGCTAAAAAGTGGATTTATCACATCCTTACAGGCGGATTTGCACTAATTATGCTCTATCCGATTATCTGGCTATTAATGAGCTCCTTTAAAGAAAGCTCACAAGTGTTTATAACAGCCCATTCCCTTATCCCAAAGCCGTTTATTTGGAGCAACTATGCAGCAGGCTGGGAGGGCATTGCAGGACAGTCCTTTGGTGTATTCATTAAAAACTCCCTAGTGATTGTCGGCTTGTCCACAATTGGAGCCGTCGCTTCATCCGCTCTGATTGCGTATGGTTTTGCGAGAATTCAGTTTAAATGGAAAGCATTTTGGTTCGCCTGTATGATGGTGACGATGATGCTTCCACATGAAATCATCATGATTCCTCAATACATTATTTTTGCCAAGCTAGGCTGGCTCAATTCAATTAAGCCAATTGTTATTCCACAGTATTTTGGTCATGCGTTCTTTATTTTCCTTATGGTTCAATTCATTCGCAATATTCCGCTTGAGCTTGATGAAGCGGCCAGAATTGACGGATGTGGCAGATTCAGCATTTTTTACCGAATCATTTTACCGTTGATTACACCAGCACTTGCGACTGCCGGTATCTTCTCCTTTTACTGGAAATGGGAAGACTTAATCAACCCTGTCCTTTATTTAAACAGTCCAGAGAAATATCCGGTTTCCCTTGCCTTAAAGCTTTTCCTTGATTCGGAAACAGCCTCTAACTGGGGTGCGATGTTCGCGATGTCTGTCGTATCACTATTGCCAGTTGTCCTTATCTTCTTCCTGTTCCAAAAGTATATTGTCGAAGGTATTAGCACGAGCGGATTAAAATAATTAGGAGGAGTGAAATTATGCCAGCACTTGTTTTTGATGAAAACAGTGTCCTTGAAGCGATAGATGCTGTTGTTAGTAAGACGTTTCAAATGGATTTTAATTGGGATTGGCCAGCAGGTGTCGCTTTTTACGGGGTGGCAGAAGCGTATGAGGCGACAGGAAAAGCAGAGTATCTTGATCTCTTAAAAAGCTGGATGGATGAAAGACTGGAGGATGGACTGCCTAAGCTGTCTGTCAACGGTGTTTCCATGGGGCATGCTCTTCTTTCCCTTTATACGGCCACAAATGAACAAAAATACTTAGATACCGCCCTTCAGCTTGCCGAATTTTTACAACAGGATGCAGAGCGGTTTGGTGATGGCATTCTCCAGCATACAGTTAATTCAACCACTTATATCTTTCATGAACAGGCATGGGTGGACACGATGATGATGGCAGGCCTTTTTTTGCTAAGAATCGGCAAGCTTACAGGGAATATTGACTATTTCAACGATGGACTGCGCCAATATCATGGCCATGAAGACGTACTTCAAGACCCATTAACGGATTTATACTACCACGGCTGGGATAATATCGAAAGATCGCATATGTCTGGGGTATTTTGGGCAAGAGGAAATGGCTGGGCAGCACTTACGATGGCAAAGGCCCTTGAGTTGATTGAAGTAACACATCCATCCTTTATGATCATCGATGGCTCACTAAGAGACCAGTTAAGTGCATTAGCAAGACTGCAGGATGAAAACTCAGGTCTTTGGCACACAGTTCTGACTGATTCTAGCTCCTATCTAGAAGTATCCGGCTCCTGCGGGATATTAGCTGCTTTATTAACACGAGGCTCTTTGTACAACAAGTATACACAAAAGGCAATCCCAAGTATTTTAGAGCGTATCACAGAAGAAGGAAAGGTGATGAATGTGTCTGCAGGTACTGCTGTTATGGATGACACGGCAGGCTATAAAGCAGTACCGTTCAAACGGATTCATGGCTGGGGACAAGGCCTTTCTCTTGTTTATCTCTCCCAGCTCTTGAAAAGCTCGAAGCGTGTGTATGCTTAACGTTTTATCGATTGAATTTAAAGGAGGAAAAAGGGGTGAATACGAAGAAAATCCGCCTTTTTATTGCTGGTGACTCAACAGCTGCAGCCTGCCCTGCATATGAAGCGCCAATGGCAGGCTGGGGACAAATGCTGCAGCCTTTTTTGGAAAAAGTAGAAGTCTGTAATGAAGCGATGGGAGGAAGGAGCTCTAATAGTTTTATAGAGGAAGGCAGACTTGAAACAATAACAAAAAGAATCGCTGCAGGCGATTATCTGTTTATTCAATTCGGGCATAATGACCAAAAATCTTATGGCACCGTGCCTTATACTACCTATCAAGCGTGCCTGAAGGAATATGCAGAGGCAGCACAAAGTAAAGGAGCATTTCCTGTTTTCTTAACATCTGTAAACAGACGGAAATTTGGTGAGGATGGGAAGCTGGTGAATACGCTTGGCGATTATCCAAATGCTATGCGTCAGTTGGCAGCAAGGCTTGATGTCCCGCTCCTTGATTTACATGTCAAAACGAAAGACCTGTACGAAGGCTATGGTCCGGAAAAATCAAAGGAGCTGTTTGTTTGGCTTGGTGCAAAGGAGCATCCAAATTATCCGGAGGGTCTGCAGGATGACACCCATTTTTGCACATTAGGCGCCTCTGAAATTTGCAGGCTCGTTCTAGAAGGAATGAAAGAACTTGGGTTAAACATTAGTTAGCGTGATTAATATCAAGAGATTAGATTGGAGTGAATGACAAACATGGCAAAAAAACTGTACCATGGTGCGGCTTATTATCCAGAGCTATGGGATGAGAAGACGATACTTACAGATATTCGTCTTATGAAGGAAACAGGGATAAATGTCGTTCGGATCGGTGAGTTCGCCTGGTCAAAAATGGAAGCAATAGAAGGAGAGATAGATCTTACCTTTTTCCGGCAGATCATTTCCTTACTAAACGAGAATGGTATTGAGGTCATTATGTGCACACCAACGGCAACTCCGCCAATATGGATGTCTGACAATCATCCTGAGCGAATGTATGTGGATGCAGACGGCAGAACAATGATTCATGGCTCTCGTCAGCATATTTGTACGAGTAATCCCTATTTCAGAAAGCGTGCAGCAATCCTCACCAATGAGCTTGCTAAAGCTTTAGGCAATATGCCAGGTGTTATTGGCTGGCAGCTAGACAATGAATTTAAATGCCATGTTGCAGAATGCATGTGTGTTACTTGCAAAGAGCAATGGCATAAATGGCTTGAACATCGTTATGACAACGTGGAGCAATTAAACGATGCCTGGGGCACAGATATATGGAGTGAATATTACCATGACTTCGAGCAGGTGCCGCAGCCTGGCCCTGTACCGTTTTTGCATAATTCCTCCTTAAAAACGATGTATCAACTTTTTTCAACAGAAGCAATAGCCGAATTTGCCGAAGAACAAGCAGCAATTATCCGCGAGCATTCACAATTACCAATCACTCATAACAGCACCATCATGTTCGCTGTCGACAATGAGCGCCTCTTTCAAAACCTTGATTTTGCTTCTTTTGACACTTACGCTCCAGCAGCGTCTTATTTTTCCTACTTGTTCAATTGTGATTTATGGCGAAACCTGAAAAAAGGCAAGGATTTTTGGATAATGGAAACGAGTCCGTCCTACAGCGCTTCCCTTGAAAGCTATGCGACCCCGCATCCGAAGGGCTACTTGAAAGCAGAAGCGGTAGCAAGCTACGCTCTCGGAGGAGCAGGGTTTTGCTATTGGCTGTGGCGCCAGCAAAGAGCTGGATGCGAACAGCCACATGGCTCGGTTATAAGTGCATGGGGAAAACCGACTGTCGGTTATGAGGAGGTATTAGAGACAGAAAAAGCTCGGATTGCCATTGAGCCATTCATAACAAGCACACGTCCTCTTCAAGCAGAGGTTGCGATTACCTATTCGGACAGAGCCAAAATATTTCTAAACACAGAGCCACATAAAGGCTTGCATTATAAAGAATTGATAACCGACATTTATAAGCATACTTTAGCTGCCGGAATACATCGTGACCTGTTGCCAGAAGGCGCAGAACTAAGTGGCTACAAGCTGCTGCTTACCCCTTTTGTTCCTTATTTGTCAGATGATTACATAAACAGAGCGAAAGCATTTGTAGAACAGGGCGGAGTTTGGATTGTTGGACCGATGACTGGCGGCAGAACAGCGCATCATACGATTCATACAGATGCTGCTTTAGGAAAATTAGAAGAGCTTGCGGGAATGGAGACAGCTTTTACCTTTCCTATTGAAAACACTGGCTCTGTTGGGGAAGCATACGGCTTAACAGCTCCTTTAGGGTTATGGAGTGCTGTTTTTGACGAGAAGGATGCCAAGGTAATCGGCACAATAAAAGGCGGTCTTGTTTGCGGGAAAGCATTTTTAACAGAAAAACAGCTTGGGAAAGGCAAGCTTGTAATGCTTGGTTCCCTGCCAACAGGTGAAGAGGGCAGCAAAATGCTCACTGAAATGATCCATACCTATGCAAGGGAGGCAGGAGTATCAGAGGACATCATAACTTCTGAAGGAACAATTGCAGCACCAAGAGAACAGGACGGAAGGAAATATTGGATTGTTGTCAATATGGATGGAAGAGGCGGAGGTGTTACTGTTCCGCAAGCTGTTAGGGATTGTATCACACAGGAGAACATTCCTGCAGGAGAATGGAAGCTAGGGAAATATGAATATCGAATCTTACAATCTATATAGAGGAGAATAAACATGGCTACGGATACTATTAAAATTGCTTATATTGGCGGCGGGTCTCAAGGCTGGGCAAGAAGGTTAATGTATGACCTTGCTTTAGAGCCGCGCCTGTCAGGTACTATTGCTCTTTACGACATTAATCACGATGCAGCTAAAACAAATCAAAGAATCGGGACACTCATTTCCAACCATCCAGATGCAACAGGAAAATGGACGTATGAAGCGATCCCAACAATTGAGGAAGCACTTAAAGATGCTGATTTTGTGATTATCTCGATTCTCCCAGGTACATTTGCTGACATGGCAAAGGATGTTCATTTTCCCGAGAAGTATGGAATCTATCAATCTGTCGGGGATACGGTTGGACCTGGCGGAATAAGGAGAGCTGTCAGGTCGATTCCACTGTTTATGGAAATTGGAGAACAGATTAAACTGCATTGTCCAGATGCATGGGTCATTAACTATACAAACCCGATGTCTGTCTGTACAAGAACATTATATAAAGCCTTTCCGCAAATAAAAGCAATTGGCTGCTGTCATGAAGTCTTTGAAACACAGCATTTGTTGGCAAATATGGCAGAAGAAATGCTCGGTGTCACGGTCGAAAACCGTAAGGACATTAAGGTAAGTGTAACAGGTATCAATCACTTTACATGGATTAATGAAGCAACCTATCAAAATATCGATTTATTCCCTCTGTATGCCAAGTTTGCCGAGAAGTACGCACATACAGGCTTTGAAAAGGAACAAGGAAAATGGGAGGAAAGTGTCTTCCACTCAAGCAATCGGGTCAAATTTGATTTGTTTCAAAAATACCGGTTAATCGCTGCCGCTGGAGATCGCCATCTTGCAGAATTCATGCCACCTGTTTACTTGAAAAATCCGCAAACCGTACATGACTGGAAGTTTCATTTAACAACGCTTGATTTTCGTGTGAAGGACCAGCAACGAAAGATATCAGAAAATGAAAAGGTCTTTACAGATGATACAAGGATTGTCCTTGAGCCCTCTGGGGAGGAAGGTGTCGAAATTCTCTTAGCATTGCTTGGAATAGAAGACCTTGTAACGAATGTCAACTTCCCGAATAAAGGACAAATTCAAAATCTGCCCAAGGATGCTATCGTGGAAACAAATGCTTTAATCCGAAAAAACAGTGTCCAGCCTGTGAGAACAAACGATATCCCCCTTAATGTCGCTAATATGGTGAACAGGCATATTCTTAATCAGGAAGCAGTTATACAAGCTGTTCTAACTGAAGATAAAAATCTGGCACGCAATGCTTTTGTTAATGATCCGCTTATCGCTGCTATTTCATACGATAATGCAGTTTCCTTATTTGAAGAAATGGACGTATGGCAGCAAAACTAGTGAAAGGAGAGATATAGATGACAAAAACAACAGCAGCTGATAAAAAACAGGTAATCGAGACAATTGAGCTGTTAATGACTAATTTGACGAAAATACAGGATGACACAGGAGAATACTTACTGAATTTTGATGGCTTAATTGTGGATGACAAAAGCTGGCATGTTTGGAATTGGCCGCAAGGTGTTGGTTTATATGGAATCTATCAGTACTGGAAGCTCACTAAGGATGAGAGTGCTATCCAGATAATTCACGACTGGTTCACTGCAAGATTTGCAGAAGGTGTTCCACCTAAAAACGTCAATACAATGGCCCCGCTTTTAACACTGGCATTTCTTTATGAAAAAACACAGGATCCTAACCTGTTGCCCTATTTGGAAGAGTGGGCAAACTGGGTGATGAAGGAAATGCCTAGAACAAAGGATGACGGACTTCAGCATATGACATACGGTCCAGAAAACAAAAATCAGCTCTGGGATGATACGCTGATGATGACCGTTCTTCCACTTGCAAAAATCGGTATGCTGACACATAGACAAGAGTATGTAGAGGAAGCGAAAAAGCAATTTCTGATTCATATCAAGTACTTGGCAGATAGAAAATCAGGTCTATGGTTCCACGGCTGGACATTTGAAGGAAATCATCATTATGCAGAGGCGCTGTGGGGAAGGGGGAATTGCTGGATAACAATTGCTATCCCTGAACTGATTGACATATTGGAATTACAGGAAGGGGATTTCTTTCGCAGCTTCCTCCTTGATACATTAAACAGACAAATAGAAGCACTTTACGAGCTGCAGCATGACAGCGGGTTATGGCACACATTGCTTGATGACCGTTCCTCCTATTTAGAAGCATCTGCTTCTGCGGGGTTTGCCTATGGAATCTTAAAGGCTGTGCATATGGGCTATGTAGCAGAAAAGTATCGAGAGACCGCTTATAAGGCAATAGAGGCTATAAGGGCGGAGATAAACACAGATGGCGTGCTGCAGAAGGTCTCTGTCGGCACAGGGATGGGAGATTCGCGTCAATTCTATAAAGATATCAGAATCACCGCCATGCCATATGGGCAATCCCTTGCTGTTCTCTGTCTGGCAGAATTCCTGCAGGATTGTCAGTGAAAGTGATTACCATGAGGAAGTCCTTTTAAATGGGCTTCCTTAAAAACAATAAAATGAAAACGTTTTACTATTATTAGAAACTGAGGTGACTGCAAATGTCGTGGAAAAAAGGTTCGACCTATGTAAGAAAAGCGCTTTGTGCTGCTGTAGCACTGCCGTTATTATTAGTTGATACAAGCGGAGCTTTTGCTGCAAGTTCAAATGACAAGTATGCCACACAGAAGGTTCAGCTTGAGTATTTGGACAGAGGCTTGACTGCTGCACAAACGTCTGAAGGAATATTCCTCAGCTGGCGGCTTTTAGGTACAGAGGTGACAGGCTATACGAAAACGGGAATGAAGGGTGCCACATTTCATGTTTATCGAGATAATAAGAAAATTGCTGCTGTTACAGACAGCACCAATTTTCTTGATAAAAAAGGGACCGCAAAGTCTGCCTATGAGGTACGAGCAGTAGTGAACGGCAAAGAGGTCGATGAAAGTGACGAGGTTCGCCCATGGTCCAATCAGTATTATGATCTACCGCTCCAAAAGCCTGCTGATGGTGTCACACCTGCTGGGGAGGCTTACACTTATTCTGCGAACGATATGAGTGTCGGTGATGTGGATGGCGATGGCAAATATGAGTATTTCGTGAAATGGGACCCATCTAACTCTAAGGATGTATCACAAAAGGGCTATACGGGGAATGTCTATATTGACTGTTATACACTGGAGGGCACATTGCTTTATCGAATTGATCTTGGTGTGAATATCAGAGCAGGTGCTCATTATACGCAAATGTCTGTATATGATTTTGATGGGGACGGTAAAGCAGAAATGATGTTTAAGACGGCTCCAGGTACAAAGGTCATCCACTATGACAAAAAAGGGAATATTACGTCTGAAAAGTACATCACAATGCCTAAAGAAGATATTAAAGCTGGTTACAGTAATAAAGACGACTATCGCATGAGTGCTGATGATTATTATGATCATATGGTGGAAATGTTTATGAATTGGCATAAGCAAGAAGAGGTCGTTAACGGTAATTGGCCAAAAACGCTGGAAGAGGCATTCGGAACGGAGAAAAAATACAGCTACCCGTTAGGGAAACAGGATGCAGAAAGCCTTGTCGATTATTTTATGGATGTATATGCACCAAGCAGAAGCACGCGTAACGATTTAAGGACATTTGAGGGCTTTATCGTAGATGGTCCTGAGTATTTATCTGTGTTTGAAGGCTCGACAGGCAAGGAGCTAGAAACCATCCATTATGAAACAGACAGACATGATGATGGGCTTATGTGGGGCGATTATGCGATGGCACGAATTGAACCTGGTAACCGTGTTGACCGCTTTTTAGGCACTGTGGCTTATCTTGACGGACAAAAGCCGTATGCTGTGTTTGCCAGAGGCTATTATACAAGAACAACCCTTGTGTCTTACAGCTGGGACGGCAAGCATTTACAGAAAAAATGGGATGTCGACAGCGGGTGGACACCGATGTCCAATCCATTCAATGATAGCCCACACGGCAAGGATGGCACCAATAAAGAATTCGCCACTTTGACAACACAAGGTGCGCATTCATTAGAGGCTGCTGATGTAGATGGTGATGGTAAGCAGGAAATTGTGTATGGCGGTGCGACAATTGATGATGACGGCTCGCTTTTATACAGTTCTACAGGTGTTCTGCCTGAAGGAAGCTCTGCACCAGGAACAACTGCAAGAATTGGCCATGGTGATGCTCTCCATGTGACTGATATTGATCCAGACCGTCCCGGGTTGGAGATATATATGGTGCATGAAGGAGCAACAGGTGCCCCGTATGGCTACACTTTAAGGGATGCTAAGACCGGCGAGGTAATTTATGGCGGATATACAGGTAAGGATACAGGAAGGGGGATTATCGGTGATATTGACCCAACAAAGCGCGGTCTTGAAACGTGGGCAAACACTGGTGTCGGTTTATATACAGCAGGAGGAACAAAGCTCAGTGACACAGCACCAGGGACAAATATGAATATTAAATGGGCAGCAGATATGACAACACAAATAGTCGATGGTGCACTTGATGTAACACCTACTATTGAAGATTGGCAGAAGGGAAGACTTTTAACCCTAGACGGCACAAGAACAAATAACGGCACAAAGGGAAATCCTTCACTTGTAGCTGATATCTTTGGCGATTGGCGCGAGGAGCTGCTTGTCCGCACGACAGACAGCTCAGCAATCAGAATATTTCTCAGCACAGAAGTGACAAACAGAAAGCTTTACACGCTTATGCATGATGTTCAATACCGCACTGGTGTTGCAAGACAAAGCACTACCTATAATCAGCCTTCGTATACAAGCTTTTATTTCGCAAGTGATACAGATTGGTCGAAAGTGCCGATTCCGACATTTAACACTCCTGGATTAGCTGTTATATTAGAGCAGCTACTGACCGATTATAAGGCGAAGGGAGAGCTGTCAAAAAAATCCTATTCACAATTAAACAGCAGCTTTCAACAGGCATTAAAACATGAGCATAAAGGCAAAACAAAGCAAGCATTAAAGGCACTTGATAAACTTATTGATCAGATCAGTAAAGATAAAAGTAAAAACATTTCACCGGAGGCAGCTAAAAACTTAACGAAGCATGCACTGCTGCTGAAGGATTCATGGAAACAATAAATAGCTCGCAAACAGCCTTCTGATCGCAGAAGGCTGTTTTATGCTTATGCCAAGTCGTTTTTCCACGAAGATACTAGCTTAGCTAGCTGGTTTTTTTCCTGTTCCAGCTGTTTTAGGCGGTGGCCATTTGCTCCAGATGGGTGGGGAAAACCAGTAAGAAAGGGCTGATTAATTTTACCTGCTGAAGCTAATTCCTTTATCATCTCATCGACAATTTTTCCAAGTGGAATGATTAAAGCATTCTTGTCGATTAGCTTTAGTTCCTCTGGAAACACCGAGAAAACGAAGGAGGTAAGAAGCTTGCTGTGCTTCATAGACGGATTATGACCTGTGTAGTTTTTCCCTTTATAAAAGACAGGATATTTAAGAAGGGAGGTAGTATGCAGCAACGAGCGTTTGTTTGCAAATAATTCAGTACAGCTAGGATATACCAAACGCTTTATGGAGACCAATTTCATCTAGCATGGCAATTAAATTTGCTCGCATTGTTCCAGCGTAGCTTGCTGTTTCTTTTGTAAATTGCAGTTTATCTATTAAAGATTGCTGCTCGCACGATAAATAAGCTTCAAAAGCCGTTTTCATTTGCAGCCAGCCAGGAGTTATACCAACAATGACAATTTTTGCATTCTTGTTAACATAATCATTATGTGGTGAATAGTACATAACAAGATCTTGCTCAGCATAAATTTGAAATTCTGTCGTTAAAAGTAATTCTTTCGAAACGGATGTATTTATAGGCAATGAATTTAATGCTGAAAGAAAATCAAAATACATGAACAAAGCTCCTTAAAACATATTTATTATTGTTATTATGGCAGAAGAAGAGAAAACTAACAGCAAGTATGATTATCAGGATTTTCTTTTTTTCTAGTTTACATAATATATATTATCACAAGCAAAGGTAAAATTGAAAAATCTTGTCTCAAATTTAAGTATACTTTAGATAGTGAGACAGAATAAAAAATTTTAATGATATCTGCTTATATTGTTTTTTTGCTGTTTCATGTGATGTTTTGATTCTAGGTTGCTTGTCCGTAATCTACTAGCAAATATTTTGTACTTTAGATTAAATTTCGTTCGCTTCATTAATAATATAGTTTATCCTGTCTTTATTAATTGATTTCATCATAAATTAATTACTATTAGATTCATTTTCCTAGTTCACTTTTGATTATTATGTAAGCGCTTTTCATACAAAAAAACTAGACATAATGTTTATATGTCTAGTTTCATAGGTTCATTTTAATATTGCTTTTATCTCTTTCCTTCGTTCCATATATAGGAATATTTTTTTCATGATAATTGGTACAATAAATAGAATAAATAATAATCGGAACAGCTGGTATGTGGTAATGATCGTTAAATCGGCATGCACAGCTTGACCTAAAATGGCCATTTCAGCCATTCCTCCTGGTGCTAAGCCAATAAATGCGGTTAATAATGAGATATTCTCTTCTATTCCCAACAATATGGCGGAAAGTAGAAAAGAAAAGCTTACAAGCACAATTGATGAAATGACGGAAACGGCAAGAAAACGTGATTTATTTTCAATTTTTCCGAATTTCATCTGTAAACCTAAATCAATCCCAATCAATACCTGTGCTGCAGCTATTATTGGTGTTGGAATTGTTGCTACATTAACACCTGCAAGCAGCAAAATGGCAATAATAATGAGCGGTCCGAGCATAAATGGAGTTGGAAATTTGCATTTTTTTGCGATGATTCCAGCAATAAAGGCAATAGTCATAAACGGCAGAATCAGCCAGCTAACAGGTGCTCCTCCTGCAACCGATACTACTGTACTGCCAGCATGCAGGATTGGACTGTATACAATAAAAGGCACTAGCATAATAACTGTTATTATCCTGCATACTTGTATAATCGTAACGACCGTAAGATCTATTCCCTTTATCTCAGAGCTGATGGCGATCATTTGCGTTAGTCCACCGGGAATACTCCCTGCTATCGTTGACTTTAAATTACTGTGTGTCAGCTTATTTGTCACAACTGCCAACAGCAGACTGAACAGGATTAAACCAACTGTCATAAGGAGCATTGACGGCAGATGTGTGACCATATCCATTAGTGTTTGTTTATTAAAATGTTCCCCAATTGTATAGCCGATTGGAATTAACCCGTATGTTCGAAAGGAAAAAGGTAGTTTTGGAGTCTGTTTGGAGAGCTTTACATAAGCTAATGTGCCAATCATAGCACCTAAGAGCCAGGCTAACGGCAAATGACACAAATAAAAAACTGTACCACCAATAAGCGCTGATGCTAACATTTTATAAAATGACATGCAATATCCCTTCTTGCTAATTTAATAGATGTATATAACATATACTATCATAAAAAATAGTTGGAAATACGAAATATTTTGTCAGAGAAAATTACTCAACCTGCTTTCAATTAGCATGGCTGAGTAATTTTTTTAGTTATTTTGTTTTGCTGCTAATTTCTTTCACTTTAAATTTTTCTAGCTTCCATCCATCTTTTTTGCTTGTCCATACTGTTTCCAGATAAGCAATTTTATCAACAGCTGCTATTCCACTGATGATTTGCTTGCCTTCTAATGAGAATTTTTGTTTATACCTAGAAGGCTTTAAACTAGTAAAAGGATTGATTATAAGCTCTGTTGACTCATTTAAATGTCCGTTTTGGTACAAGCCTAATTGTTCATATGTATTTTTTCGTTCATATAAATCAAAATTATATGTTTTTAGACCATCAATAACTAGCTCTGCTTTATAATCATCCTTAAAGCTGCTTGTCATTACAGGTAATTCAGGAATTGCTACTTCCTTTATTTCAGTCCCATTAAAATCAAATAATTGGTATCTTTTTCTGCTGTTTCGTTCGTTATCAGAAATCGTCAGAAACATTTCCTCCTGTTTATCACCATCAAGATCATACAGTTCTAAGTTTGGATTATATCCACCATCCATCGTTATATCTGCTTTCGTTTCTTTTTCGTCTGACACTTGAATTGTCAGCTTTTTAAAGAAATTGTCTTCATCCTCAGAAGAAATGCCAAGTAACGTCATGTTTTCTGTTTTCCCATCGCCGTTGAAGTCCTTTTGTTCCTCCAATAATATCTTTTCTTGCTCTCCGTTTTCTAATGCGTATGCGCCTGTTATCGCACTTAGTGACATGAAAAAAAATGCTGTAAATGCGAACAATAGTTCTTTTCTCAAAATTATCCCTCCTACATAAATCCCATTATTAATATCATCTCCATTAATGGAAAAAACATGTAAGAAAGGAAAAGAAAAAATCCTCCACCATGTGGTGAAGGATTTTTTTTCTTAAGCTTCTGCAATCTTGGTAATCCATGCTGATTCGGCTTTCCCAGCTTCTGTTTCGTCGATTACAAACGAACCATTTGAATATCTGTCATTAAATCGAATGGATTCGACCAATACTTCTTCAAGCATTCCCTTTTCTGTATGAATATGAACAATATCTGCCTTTGCGGCAATAAACATATTAACAATACGATGTGGATTCGATTTCAGTTCTCTTAGCATAACAACGCCACGCTTCGCCCTGCCGCCATTTTCGAATTCACTTAATTTCATTTTCTTAATGGATCCTCGTTGTGTGATAATGACAACCGATTCACTTTTCACATCGGTAATGATTTGACCTGATACAACAAAATCATCATCCTTCAAGGCTATCCCCTTCACTCCGGAAGCTCTTGGTCCAACAATATTAACTTCTTCCTCGTGGAAGCGTAATGCATAGCCATAGTGTGTAGCCATTAAGATTTCTTTCGTTCCATCTGTAACGACAACATCTACTACCTCATCATCGCCTTTCAGATTTAAGGCAACAAGGGGCTTGCTATAGCGCTGTGCTTTATAGCTTGTCATTTCAGTCTTTTTCGCCATTCCATTTTTCGTGAAGAATAGCAAGTATTTACCCTCATCAAAGCTTTTAACAGGGATAGCATGGATGATGCTTTCATCCCTGTCAATCGGAATGATATTGGAAATATGCTGACCAAGATCCTTCCAGCGAATATCTGGGAGTTCATGAACAGGGCAATATAAATAATTCCCTTTATTAGTGAACAACAATACAACTTCTGTTGTATTAATATCCAACTTGGCGAGAATTCGGTCTGTATCCTTCATACCGAAATCCTGTCCATTGCTTGCGGCAAAAGAACGCTGACTTGTACGCTTTATATAGCCTTCTTTCGTTACAGTAACGATAACATCCTCACTGCCGACAAGCACTTCAAGATTGATTTTGATTTCCTCAATCTCTGCTTGAATAACAGTCCGACGCTCAGAAATAAAGCGTTTTTTGACATCCTTCAACTCTTTTTTAATAACGGACACCAGCTTTTTCTCACTTGAAAGAATGGCAGACCATTCCTCGATTTTTTTTGCTAGCTCTTCAGCTTCTGCTGTCAATGCTGTTATATCCGTATTCGTCAATCTGTAAAGCTGCAAGGAAACGATCGCTTCTGCTTGCGCTTCAGAAAATTGGAAGGATGAAATCAAATTATCCTTAGCATCTCGTTTATCTTTAGAAGCACGGATTGTTGTGATAACTTCATCTAAAATCGATAGTGCTTTAATAAGTCCGTCAACAATATGCTGTCTTTCCTTTGCTTTTTCAAGATCAAAACGAGTCCTTCTTATGACAACATCCTTTTGATGCTCAATATAAGCATCAAGCATCTCAAGAATGCCCATTAGCTTTGGACGTTTATTGTGGATGGCTACCATATTGAAGCTATAAGTAATTTGTAAATCTGTATTTTTGTATAAGTAATGCAGAATGCCAGATGCGTCTGCGTCTTTTTTCAGTTCAACTACAATTCTTAAACCAGTACGGTCGGTTTCGTCACGCACCTCTGAGATGCCCTCCACCTTGCGATCAAGTCTGATTTCATCCATTTTTTTCACTAAATTACTTTTGTTTATTTCATAAGGTATTTCTGTTATAACTATTTGCTGTCTACCGCCGCGAATGTCTTCAATGGCAGCTTTTCCTCTAACGATGATTTTGCCTTTTCCTGTTTCATAGGCTTTTTTAATACCTTCCACGCCTTGGATAATGCCGCCTGTCGGGAAATCAGGACCTTTAATATGCTGCATAATGTCATCTACTGTTGAAGCTGGATTGTCCATTCTTTCGATGACACCATCGATGACTTCTCCAAGATGATGTGGTGGAATATCAGTAGCATATCCGGCAGATATTCCAGTTGAACCATTTACAAGCAGGTTTGGAAACTTTGCGGGTAAAACGGTCGGTTCACTGGATGTATCATCAAAGTTTGGAATGAAATCGACTGTTCTTTTATCAATATCCTTAAGCAGTTCAGACGATATTGCAGAAAGTCTTGCTTCTGTATAACGCATGGCCGCTGGCGGATCACCGTCGATGCTTCCGTTATTTCCATGCATTTCTATCAGCAAATTTCTAACTTTCCATTCCTGGCTCATACGGACCATTGCTTCATATACAGAGCTGTCACCATGAGGATGGTAATTACCGATAACATTTCCGACAGTCTTAGCTGACTTACGGAAGTTCTTGTCATGCACATTGCCATCTACATGCATCGCATATAATATACGGCGTTGTACCGGTTTTAAGCCATCACGGGCATCTGGTAATGCCCGTTCCTGAATGATGTATTTACTATAACGTCCAAAGCGATCACCGAGAACGTCCTCTAAAGGTAAATCACGAAATTGTTCTGTTGAACTCATGATTCATCCCCCTCCTCTGCAACCACGATATTTTCATTTTCGAGAATATTTCCTTCTTCTTCTAAACCAAACGCTACATTTGATTCAATCCACTTGCGGCGAGGTTCTACCTTATCGCCCATCAATGTGGTAATGCGGCGTTCAGCTCTTGCGATATCATCGATTTTAACGCGTATTAACGTTCGTGTATCAGGATTCATTGTCGTATCCCAAAGCTGGTCGGCATTCATCTCACCCAACCCTTTATAACGTTGCAGAACATAGCCTCTGCCGACTTTTTTTATGGCATCCTGCAAGTCATCATCGCTCCATGAATACTCAATAACCTCTTTTTTGCCAGATCCTCTGCTTACCTTGTAAAGCGGAGGTAAGGCAATATACACTTTGCCTGCTTCTACTAGCGGCTTCATATAACGATAGAAGAATGTCAGCAGAAGTACTTGGATATGTGCTCCGTCTGTATCGGCATCTGTCATAATGATGACTTTATCATAATTGGAATCTTCAATATTGAAGTCTGCTCCAACTCCCGCTCCAACAGCATGGATGATTGTATTGATCTCTTCATTTTTAAAGATATCAGACAGCTTAGCTTTTTCTGTATTGATTACTTTACCTCTTAAAGGAAGAACTGCCTGGAAGCGTCTGTCTCTGCCTTGCTTAGCAGAACCGCCGGCTGAATCACCCTCTACAAGATAAAGTTCATTTTTTTGCGGGTTTTTCGATTGTGCTGGAGTAAGCTTACCTGAAAGCACCGTTTCCCCGCGCTTTCTTTTCTTGCCGCTTCTTGCTTCTTCTCTTGCTTTACGAGCAGCTTCACGTGCTTGATATGCCTTGATTGCTTTCTTAATGAGAAGAGAGCTTGTCTCAGGATTTTCTTCAAAAAAGTAGGCAAGATGCTCTGAAACTACTGCATCAACAGCAGATCTAGCTTCACTTGTGCCAAGCTTTCCTTTCGTTTGTCCTTCAAATTGAAGCAGGTTCTCCGGTACACGGACAGAAACAATCGCTGACAATCCTTCACGAATGTCAGAGCCGTCCAGATTTTTATCCTTTTCCTTAAGAAGATTAACCTTTCGTGCATACTCATTGAACATTCTTGTCATGGCAGTCTTACTGCCAGCCTCATGTGTTCCGCCGTCTTTCGTGCGAACGTTGTTAACAAAGGACAAGACGTTTTCTGAATAGCCATCATTAAATTGGAAAGCGAACTCCACTTCAATTCCGTTGCTTTCTCCTTCAAGGCTGACAACAGGATGAAGGTTATCCTTCTCTTCATTCAAATATTCAACAAAGGCTTCAATCCCGTTTTCATAATGAAAAACAGTATGCTCCCCTTGGCGATCATCGATTAACTCAATTTTCAAGCCTTTTAATAAAAAGGCTGATTCACGCAATCGTTCTGAAAGCGTTTCAAAATTATAAGTAGTTGTAGAGAAGATGGTAGGATCTGGCTTAAAGTGAATAGTTGTGCCGGTTTGATTCGTTTTGCCGAGCTTTTCAAGCGTCGTTACCGGCTTGCCTCCATCTTCAAAACGCTGTTCATATATAAATCCGTCCCTCTTAATTTTAACGACAACCCACTCAGACAGCGCGTTAACAACAGAAGCACCAACACCATGCAGCCCCCCGCTTGTTTTGTAACCGCCTTGCCCAAATTTTCCACCTGCATGAAGAATCGTAAAGATTACTTCCGGTGTCGGCTTGCCGATTTTGTGCATTCCTGTCGGTAATCCTCGTCCTTTATCCTGAACACTTATAGAATTATCCTTATGGATTTTCACGATGATCTCTTCACCAAAGCCGGCCAATGCCTCATCGACAGCATTGTCCACTATTTCATATACTAAATGATGCAATCCTCTTGCATCTGTGCTTCCGATATACATACCAGGACGTTTCCTGACAGCTTCTAGTCCTTCCAGCACCTGAATGGCATCATCGTTATAGTCAAATGGTTGTTGATTTTTCGCCACAGACATACCCCTTTCACCTCAAAAACACGACATATTATCTTTGTATGTAGCATGTCGAACAATTGTTTATGTATTCGTCTATAATTTCATTTATCCTCTAAAAGAGAAGAATTATTTTTTCTTTAGTCTTTTTGCCTTCTATAGTGGACGAAGGACACCATTTTATGCATGTGAGATAAAATAGATCATTACCAGAACAATTGTTCTTATGATATGATAACAGCATTTTTTCTACAAGCAAATAAATAATTCGATTATTTTCTGAAAATAGTCGATTAGATTCAATATTATACCAAGAAAGCAAAAAGAGAAAAGCTTTTTTTTATAAGGTTCGTTTCAAGCATCTTAATTATGTTAACACATATTTCTTATAAAAAAAACGCTAACTACCGTTTCTCCTCCAAGGTCTTTACCGCTTGCTTATTTATAAAAATAAAAAAACAGATGCAAATGAGGCGGTATCTCAAGCGGAAAATTATAGCTTGAGAAGCCTTGTTCGCATCCGTTTTCACGGTTTATTTTGTCAAAGCGTGTTCGACTTTAATGCATCTGTCCATAATTACGGTATAGCCCTTATCTTTCAAAGTGTTAAAGGTTTCTTCATGTACAAGTCCTTGCTGTGCCCAAAATACATCTGCATCAATCTGTTCGAATTCCGCTGCTACCTCTGGGAGGAATTCCGATCTTCTGAATACATTGACGATATCAACATGCTCTTTAATCTCTGTCAGGCTCTTATATGCTTTTTTGCCAAGAACTTCATCCACTGTAGGGTTAACGGGAATGATATCATAACCCGCCTGCATCATAGCGTTTGCGATCATAAAAGACGTTCTCTCCGGATTATCACTTAAACCAACAACCGCTATTGTTTTAGCTTTTTTAAGAATTTTGCCGATTTCTTCTCTGCTTGGGTTTTCAATTGCCATTATTGTTCCTCCTCTATGGTTTTGTTTGCTTTATATTTCGAGTCCCTTTAACTACAAGCAGGAACCATCTTTATTACCATTTATACTAGTCCAGTTTAAGCGTAAATAGCAAATAAAATGCAGTAACATTTTCCTTTATTCTGCTTCTTTATCCTTATTCTTTTTTTCCTTCTTTTCAACCATTGCCCGGTAAATTTGGGTATGCATGCTACCTTGTTCAATGTTTTGTAAAAAGAATTCACCAATTAGCTTTTGATAATCTTCATCCTCTGTCATCTTTTTACTTTGCAGTTCCATTTCCGCAAGTCCTTCATACTCTGTCAATAAGGCATATGTATGGTCATTACCAGATATAGGTGTCAATATTTCGACCTTATGCGAATAATTTTCATTGCTGAATTTTTTTAATTCACGTAGGTTTTCAAGTCCCTCCTTAAATTTATCCTGTTTTATAGAGAATGTTTGGTATACATAAACAGTCATTTTACAGTACCTCCAAAGAATGAGTTATAATAACTTATCATTCCCTCTACGCCTAAAAAAATTCCAACACTAAAAAGGATAAAAAGAGCAGCACAAAGCCGCTCCTTATAAACATTGTTATCTTTTTTCCAATGCGTTTAAACGCTGATTAACTCTTTGCAGGCTGCGCTCAAGCTGGTCAATGTCTCGTTGCTGCTGGTTGTTTTCCCGCTCAAGCTGATTAATTCTTCTTTCGAATTGGTCGAGTCGGCGGTCTTGTTGATCAATTCTTCTTTCCAACTGATTGATTCTTCTCTCCCATTGTTTCCACTGGGGCAGGTTAAACAACTGAGATAACTGCATTTGTCTATTTGGATCATCATAATAACCTTGTTGATAATTGTAGTCATAGGAAACTTGTGGATAGCTATAATTTACATAGGGATACATATAGGCAACTCTCCTTTTTTTATATCTGCCATACAATATGCATCAACCCACAAATTGATAAGGACAGTCGCCTATTATCCCTGTTAGGAGACTTGGTCTTTTTTTAAGCTTAAGACTATTCTCCACTTTCTTGTGCATATAGTACTGTATGCATACTACTGGAGGTTAACGAATGAATCATATAGTAAAAAGCGGGGAGACATTGACCCAAATAGCAAGGGATTACCGCCTATCATTATCTGCTCTTTTACAAGCGAACAGTGGTATTAATCCTAATATCATTAATCCAGGTCAAATTATCATTATCCCTGGCTTGCCTTCCCCCCAAAGTATTCCGTTTCAAATAGATGTATCTGTCGGAGGCCGAACACTAAGACTACTAAGGAATGGCGTCCTGCAGAAACAATACCCAATCGCTGTTGGCCGTATGCTAACAAGCACGCCTTTCGGTAATTTTGTTATCATCAATAAAGCACCTAATCCTGGAGGTCCATTCGGTACATTATGGATGAGTCTTTCAAAGGAGCATTATGGCATACATGGCACAAACAATCCTAGTTCAATTGGCAAAGCTGTTTCAAAAGGATGTATCCGTATGTATAACAAAGACGTTGAGGAGCTTGCTAGCATTGTCCCAATTGGCACGGCTGTGTTTATTCATCCTTAATTTCTTTATTATTCCACGTATGTAACAAACTCACGAACTGGCTTACGATATCCTCGCGGCTGTCTGCTTTCTACCTTCTCTTTGCCAATGGTAATCATCAGCACCACTTCCTCCTCAGCAGGAACTTGCAATAACTGGCGGACCTCCTGCTGATTAAAGCCAATCATTGGGCATGTATCCCAGCCTTGATTCTTGGCTGCAAGCATAAACAGCATGGCAGAAAGGGAAGCGTTTCGGATAGCCTCTTCCTTTAGGAATTCTGTACCACGAGTTTCATAAAAAGCAGTAGTATCTGATACTAAATGATCATATTCTTGCTTATTGACAATGCCAAGCATTTGCAGGCCCTCATAAATATCACCAGCCTGTTTGTAGGCATGTTTGTTTCCAACTACCAGTATGACTGCAGAGGCACTTGCTACTTTATATTGACCTTGTGCTGCGGCCCTGATTTTTTCTTTCATATTCGCATCAAGCACTGTAATGTATCGAGTATGTTGCAAGTTAAAGGCAGACGGAGCCAACTTAACTGCTTCAAAAATATTATTTAATTCTTCCTTTGTAATGGGATTACCTTCTAAAAAGTTACTGGCAGAGCGCCTTTCTTTCACTATATCTAAAAATTCAGCCATGGTTTTTCTCCTTTAATGGTTATTTATCTCGAATTAAAGATATATGAAGTTTGTTTTCACGTAAAGTTTTTTGCCTCATCCCTTCATTCGACTTCCACCATAAAGGAGAATACTAAGCTGCCTCGTTCCCACTTTGCAGAAACAACGTAAATATATACTCCTCTTTTTTCAGGAAGCACTAAATAATTACCGTCTAAAATTGCCTTATTTTCCTGATCATTTGACCAATTTGACACATTTATCGAATTCTCAAAGGGGGTTCTCGTGAATTTCAACTTAACGCGATCACCAGGATGAACAAAAACCGTTTCTATTTCGTTCTCTTTCAATAGTATCTCTGGTGTGGGAGAATCACTGCAAACGCTTTGTAAAACTCCGTCCCAGCAATAGCTCCCTTGAACAGTAGGCACTATATGACCATTTATAGTAAAGATTGTTGCAGGCATGCTGACACGACTTTCAAAAAAGATAATCATACTAAGCAAAATACCCACCATCAGCAACGAAATCAGCTTTTTCATTGATATTCCCCCTTTAAATCATTAGACGCACATTTGGAAAAATATGTTACCAATAAATAAAAAAACGCCTATTTGGCGTTTTAGTTTAATTCCTATGAATGGATATTTAACAAAAATGAAAACAATTTCGGTTATTTAACAGGAACTTGGAACCTTTTTACCGAAAATGGGCTAATATTATGTTCCGTTTCCCCTGTTGCTGCGAGATCACTTAAGATTTGGCCGACTACACTGCTGAATTTAAAGCCATGTCCCGAGAAGCCGGCAGCAATAGCAACATTTTTATAAGTAGGATGAAGGTCAATGATAAAGTCTTCATCCGGCGTCAGAGTGTACGTGCATGTCTTCCCAAATTTTAATTCCTTTGTTAATGGCATATAAGTGGATAGGAACTGCTGCACATCTCCTGAATCCTCCGCTACTTCGCCAAAAGGGCTGACCGCTACGTCTGGATCCATCTTGATGCCTCCGTCATGCCTGCCTATCTTTAGGCCAGCTTCCGCAATGCTTGGGAAGCCATAATACATTCCTTGATCTGTTTCAAAGGAAAACGCCGGAAAGTTTTCGCTGCCATAATGCGCATCGTCTGCCTCAAACCAGGCGAATGTTTTTCTTGTGGGGCTTAATGGGAGATGGAGATCAAGCTTCGCTAGAAGCTTCCCTGCCCATGCACCTCCACTAACAATAAGGGAATTTGCTTGATACGTATTGCTTGCTGTTTTAACTGTTACAGAACTTTCCTGTACCTCTATATCTAACACTTTTGTGTATGTAAGCAGATCCGCACCTCTTTCAATCGCAAGCTTTTTATAGGCTTCGATGCATGCCTCGCTTTTAAGTACACCAGATGATTTTTCAAAACAGCCGATATAATTGTCAGGAAGCTTAATACCTGGCCAACGCTCCATCACCTGATTAGCATCTAATTTATCGACTGCAAGCTTATATGTATGTGCGCTATCAATAATATTTTTCAGGAAAACAGAATCATCTTTCCCTATGTTCAGGACACCCGTTTGTAAGAACAGCTCCTCTTTAGAAAGCTCCGCAAGCTCCATCCATAGCTCTTGAGCTTTTAATGCTAACGGCACATATTCCGCACCTTCTCCATATGCATGCCTGATTATGCGGGTATCACCATGGTGACTACCGTTCGTGTGCGGTGGATCAAAAGCATCTATCAGTAGTGTTTTAATCCCTCGTTTCGCTAAGTAGTAGCCTGCCGCCATTCCCATTGAACCAGCGCCAACTATTATTGCATCATATTGCGTCATAACGATAACTCCTCTCTTTCGAAACAAACTCTCTTGTTATAAAGCCAATCATATCATTGTTCTACTTTCGGAAAAATAAAAAAATAAACACTAAACAAAAAAATGGCTTCGTCAAAATAAGGATATGCTCACTAACTAGGAACACGCATACTTTATAAAGAGTCTGACAAAGAGGTGAATTACATGCAATTTGGACCATTCCAGCCGTATATGCCTTGGGGACAAGGACAACAAAGCTACAATCCATACGGAAATTGGCAACAATCTCCACATTCCAACCCATACGGAGGCTGGCAAGGCTATCAGCAGCCGTCCTTTGACAACTGGAACCACAACTACCATGATCATGATCATTATCCATTTGGAGGCTACCAGCAGCCTTATCAACACCAAAACTGGCAGGACCCTCATAACGCATTCCAACAAAATTATTGGAAAAAGGGTCATCATCACCCAAATGGCCACTGGGATGAATGGCATAAGCAATATCCACAAGGACGTTAATCCAGGGAAAAGGGGTGATTATTCACCTCTTTTTTCTATTTAACAATGAACGTAATTTATATCAGCTAGGCGGAAGGGTAATGGAATAATAGATAAGTTTGAGTATTTAGCAAGGCAGGAAACGCTATGAGTAGATTTATGAAGAAGCAGTTAAAACTTATTTATATATGTTGCAAAAAATATTATCTGTCCAATGACTTAATAAGCCTGCTGAAAAATGATGTAACTAAGCAGTTGAAGCGCTCAAGATTCGCTCGTGTAAATACCTGCAGCCTCATGCTTTAAAGACGTTACTATTATTTAGGCTTAGAAACTAAAAATAAGCAGGAGGACAGCCCTCCTGCTTATTTCTTTATACTTGTTTAGAATTTGTTTTCAATACTTCCACTGGTCTTGTTAGCAGCGAAACTACTGTTAGTACTACAAGGTTGATAATTAATGCAATGATTCCCACATTAAAATCCTGAATTGCTTGTGGCAGGAATGGGAATATTGTTCCGACTGTTGAGCCAGAAATCGTCACAAACGCAACCGTTGCTACACCTGCTGAGATACCGGCAAATGCACCTGCTTTTGTTACGAAATTATTTTTCATTAAACTGAACAATAGTGTTGGGAATAGCTGTGTTACTAAGCTATAGCCCATAAGAAGCAAGGCAACTAATGTTCCGCCGCCCTTGAAAGTAACAAATACGGAAATCAATGCAACGACTGGAACTAGATAACGTGCCATATTTGTAACCTGCTTGTCTGTTGCACTTGGCTTTAATACTTTGTAGACGTTTTTTGCAAGGAGTGTTGCTGCTGCCATCAAAATCATCGAACCAGGAACAAGCGCAGTTAAAATCCCAGCTGCTCCAATAATACCTACTACCCATGGATCAAATGTTTGAATGGACAAGCGAAGCAATGCCAAATCTGTGTCTGCTCCAGTTAATGTTGGTACTTGCAGGATTGCTGCAAATCCTACGAAAAAGACGAATAAAAGAACCAATTGATATAATGGCATGAATATAGCATTTTTTCGGAACGCTTTTTCTCCTTGTGAGGAATAAATAGAACCGAATGTATGTGGCCACATATAAAATCCTAAAGCAGTTAGTAAAACAGTTGTTACAAACCAAGAAGAGCTTTGTCCGGAATCTGGCAAGGAAAGAAAGCCTGCCTTCGCTGAATCAATTGCTTCAAACATTGGCTGGATACCGCCATAATAATGATGCGGTAAATAAATTCCCAAGAAAAGTACAACACCAAGAATAAGGATATCCTTCGCAACAGCTGTCCAGGCAGATCCGTGAATCCCTGATACCATGACATAAACGGTTACAACAACAATGCCAATCCAGATTGCTACTGTTGGTGAAATATGACCATAGGATGCTTCTGATACAATGATGCCAAGTCCTTTTAATTGAAGAACAAAGTATGGAATCATTGCGACAAATCCAACAAGAGACACAAGAATTCCTAAATAAGGACTTTTGTATTTGCTGACGAAAAAGTCTGATTGAGAAACGAGCCTGTTATCCTTAGCATAACGCCAGATTTTTGGAAGTAAAAAGTAAGACATAATATAAGCAAGTGCACCGTATGAAATAATATAATACGTTGGTCCACCTTTACTATAAGCCCAGCCGCTCCCACCAAGGAAGGTAAAGGTTGTATAGATCTCTCCTGCCATCAATACAAATACTAGAACAGATCCAAAGCCTCTTCCTCCAACAGACCATTGCTCCAGATCCATGTCTTTTCCTTTTTTTGCACGTATTCCTAAAAAGATTGATAATAGCATTGTGGCAAAAATGATGACTAATGCTGCGTTCATTCTGTTTCACCTTCTTTGTTTTTTGGATCGATTTTATAAATAATTGCCATAATAACAGATGTTAGTACTGTCCATAGCACACACCAAAACAGCAAAAACGGCATTCCTAACACATATGGTGTAACCTGGTTAAATACGTATGCTCCTCCAAGCATAAAAACAAACGGAAGCAGAGCCAATACTTTAATCATTATGTTCACCCCTCAATTTAAGCTTCTAGTAGTTTAATAGCACTATAGACAAACAGGTTAACTCCCTTTTCAAGCGACTCCTCGTCAATCTCAAATCGGGCATGATGGTGAGGGAAGTCTGCATTCTTCTCTGGATTGCCGGCACCAATATAAAAGAAGGAACCTTCTGTTACTTGCTGGAAGGCAGAAAAGTCTTCGCCACCCATATTCGGCTTCATTTTGTCAATTGCTTCCTCTCCGTACACTTCTGCAACGGTTGCTTCGAGTACTTCTGTGACACGAGCATCATTAATGACAGGTCTGTAGCCGAACTCATAGTTAAATTCATAAGCTGCACCGTGTGCTTCTGTTATCCCTTTAATGACTCTTTCCATAAGCTTTGGCACTTCCTTGCGTAAATCAGGGTCGAAGCTGCGCACAGTCCCGCAAATTTCTACAGAACCAGGAATAACATTATGTGTTGTCCCGCCAATAAATTTAGTGACAGACAGAACAAGATTATCGAGTGGATCTGTGTTTCTTGAAACAATATGCTGCAGGTTTGTTACTACCTGTGAGGCAACTGCAATGGAATCAACGGTTTGATGCGGAAGTGCCGCGTGGCCGCCTTTGCCGTTCACAGTAAGATAGAAAGTATCTGGTGAAGCCATCATCGGTCCATATACAATTCCAATCTTGCCTATTTCAAGCGGTGACCATAAATGAGCACCAATTACTGTATCCACGCCATCCATGACACCTGCTTGGACCATTTCCTCCGCTCCTCCAGGAAACAGCTCCTCTGCGTGCTGGAATAACAGGCGAATTTCACCATGTAATTGATCCTTAAGAGTAGATAAAACCTTTGCTGCACCAAGCAGCATGGCAGTATGACCATCATGACCGCATGCGTGCATCACACCAGGGTTTGTTGAAGCATATTCTACATCGTTTTCTTCCTGAATTGGCAAGGCATCCATATCTGCTCGAATTGCTACGACTTTACCAGGAGCTGCACCGATAATACGGCCAACCACGCTTGTTTTTGTTGGTCTCGTTAGCTCAATGTTTCCAAAGGATTGTAGCTGATCATAAATATATTGAGATGTTTTTTCTTCTTCAAAGCTAAGCTCCGGATTTTGATGAAGGTAGCGTCTATATGTAATTACCTCGTCTTTTACGGCATCAATTATTGCTTGTATAGAATTTGTTGTTGCTGTCATTATGTATCACTCCTTTTAGTTTTTATCTAGCTTTTCGAGTATCTTTTTCAATAGGTGAACAGATTGTACACAATCATCCAGTGATGTCCATTCCGCAGGATTATGACTAATGCCATCTTTACTGCGGGCAAATATCATCGCAGAAGGTAGATGACTGCCGAGAACCATTGCATCATGGCCAGCACCGCTTGGCAGATAGAGAGGCTTTATCCCCATCTCATCCATTGATACTGTAAGCAGGTTCTTCATTACATCTGGGACAAGCATTGGCGAAACCTTTAAGGTTTGCTCATAAGACAAAGTAATTCCATACTTAGCTGAAATAGCTTCAGCCTTGTCAATTGTTAGCTGAACGAGCTCACTTACCTTGTCTTCATAGATGTCGCGTATATCAACAAACATTTCGACTTTTCCTGGAATAACATTGACACCGTTTGGATGTACTTGGAGCTTCCCGACTGTCGCTACAGCAGTGGGGCTTACACTTGGTGGCAAATGAGGAATTGCGGCAATTAATTCGCCTGCAGCCACTAAAGCGTCGTGTCTGTCATCCATCGGTGTATTGCCAGCATGTCCTGCAGCACCAGCCAACGTAATTCTCAGCCAGCTCGGACCAGCAATCCCAGAGACAATTCCAACAGGCAGGTTCTCTTTTTCCAGCCGTTTGCCTTGCTCAATATGGACCTCGACATATGCTTTGATTTTTGACAAGTCTCTTTTAGCAGCAAAGAAGGAAGGTACAGACAAACCAATATTCTCGATTACTTGTTGAAAGCTTGCTCCATTGATGTCTACAAGACCAAGCTGTTTTTCTGCTTCTATGCTACCAGCCATTGCTCTGCTTCCCGTCAAACCACCATTAAATCGTGCACCCTCTTCATCTGTAAAGATGATCACTTCAAATGGATGCTCAGGCTGATGGTTTGTTTCCTTCCAGCTTTCGGCAACCTCCAGTGCGGCGAGTACGCCTAACGGTCCATCAAAATGACCTCCATTTGGCACACTATCTACATGAGAACCAGAAAGAATTACGGGCAAATCCGCTTGTTTCCCGGCTAATCTACCGATAATATTGCCTGCACCATCCTGTGTGACATCAAGACCTGCTTCTGTCATCCATTTTGCCACAAGCAGCTTTGCTTGTTGTTCCTCTGCAGAGAATCCGATTCGATACGAGCCGTTTTCCTCTGTAAGGCCAATTCTGGACAATTCATATAGTCTTTGTGCCAGCCTTGCTCCAATTACTCCTCCATGGTCATGGGAATGATCATAGTCGGATAAAAGAAGCTCATCCAATCTTCTAGCTGTTGAAGCTTCCATGTTGTACCCCCTCATAATTTGTATCATTATTTAGAAATTCTAGAATAGTTAGATAATTTTAAACATATCCAAACCAGACAAAATAACGCTAGCATTTTTGTCTGGTTTGGATAGTGCGTCGATTCAATCTGATGATTTTCGACATTTGTTTATTGTCTTCCAATCCCTTTTTTTACGTATTCATACAAATAAATAGCAAGCTGAAGCTCAAACATTTCCTTGCCCTCCAGGCTTTTAAGTCCCAAGATTTCCTTCACGTTTTGCAATCTGTATTTAATAGTATTTAAATGGACAAAACATTGTTTTGCTGTCAGTGTCATATTCTGTTTATTCTCCATATAAACCGTTAACGTTGACAGCAAATCTGTGCTGTGTGTCCTGTCATAATCAATTAACAGGCCGATTGTGCTATTCACATACCCGTGAAGCTCTTCTTGCTCTTGTTTAATAAATAAACGGTAAATACCAAGCGATTTATAGGAAAGAATAATTAAATCCTTGCCATTCGCTTTTATATAATCAGAGCAAATTTTTGCTTCCCGATGAGAGCTTTGAATTTCACTTATCTGCATAAATACTCTTCCAACACCGACATGAAATTCAAAATGTATTAAATCAGAAAGCTTTGCTTTCAAATCTTTAAAGAAGCTGTAGAAAATTTCGATGATTTCCTCCTCCGTTTTTCGGTCGTGAATCATCACAAGCACATCGTATTCCATATTTTTTTCCGATACGAGCACTTTATAATTCAGTTTTTTTATCTCTCGGAATAACAATCGGTGGAAATGCTGTTTCTTTACGTTCAGCTCTTCAAATTCAAGCAGCTGGTTCGGAATTTGAATATTAATGCATAAATACCGGTAGTTGTCTGACAGACCAATAATGTTTTTTTGCGGACCAGAAAAGAAATCAAATCTCTGGCTCAAAAGCTGATCTAATAAATAGCCTTCATATTTATAGTAATCAGAAAGCAGCCTTTCCTGACCGATAATTTCTCGTGCAAATATATTGTTGGCAAGGTCGATTGCCAGTAAATCCAATGTATCAAGATTATCTGAACCCTCGCTAAATATAGCTAGCAGTCCGATAATAATCCTTGCATCTGTTTTTATTGGTATGAGCGTTAACTTTTCTTCTTGGCAATACAAGCTCCCGTCTTTTGGCATATCTTCCTTAAATAAGGTAATAATTTTCGCCTTTTTAGAAGCACCTAATTCCTCAGAGTATGGAGACGAGGCAGAAAGAATGTCAAAAAACTCATTGTACACACACACCTCTTCTTCAATCAGCTGTGATAATGTACTAGTTATCTCTTCTAATCCCTTTTGGCTAATGGACGCTGTTGCAAGCTCTGCATGAATCTTTTTGGAGCGTTCTGTATCAGCAAAAAACTTCGCATTTTCGATCGCGATGCTTGCTTGAGCGGCAAAAGTTTCTAACAAAAGCAAATGATGCTCTGTGAAATGAACGTCCTCTGAAAAACTGTCAATTGTCAATACGCCAATACATTCGTCTTTGGACAGAAGGGGAGCACAAATTGTGCTGACAGGATGATAACGAAAGGCCCCAACTGCCTTTTGAAACAGACTTTTATTATCTCCTCTAATATTTTCCATGCCTCTCTCTGTTTCTTGAACATGACTAAATATTTGCCCTTTTTGACTCAAAAAGGTTTTACCTGTCATCCCTTCACCAGGATGTAATTTAATTTCCTGCAAATAGGAAAGCTCGACACCAACCCCGTTTTTTGCCGCAAGTTTGCCTGAACGCTTGTCATACACAAACAGCAGAATCGCATCGGCTCCATCTATTACATTTAATGTCTCATTTATTAATTGCTGCAGTACTTCATCTAAATCCAATGTAGAGGTAAGTGCTTGAGCAGCATTAATCAAACTCATAAGTTGTTTATCTTTATTCAATGATGATTCCTCCAGCCAGCACTAATTCAGTCTATATATTGTAGAATACAACAAAATATTCACACAATAAATAGTGAAAATCGATGTATAGCCTTTTCGGTTTAGCAAATCCTAACAAAATAGAACAAAAAAAACACCACTCCGTAAATGAAGTGATGCTCACCTTTTATTATTTAGCAAAAGTGTGGTTACCGATTTTCGTTGTCACTTTACGAGAAAGAATCCAGTCACTTGTTGATGTTTTAGGATTATAGAAGTATAAAGAACCTTTACTTAAACCTCGTGATGCAATTGCTTCTGTTACGGCTTTTTTCGATCCTGCGTCTGCAGCATTGTTAATAGTACCGTTTTGCACTGGAGTAAAGGCATAATACCCACTATCCTTCTGATAGATAACTGCTTTAATAGTGTCAGGAAAATCAGCATTATCCAGTCTGTTCAAAATAACTGTTGCAACTGCCACTTTACCTGCATAAGGTTCGCCTTTCGCCTCTGCTGAAACAAGACGTGCCATTAATTCCTTATCCGCTGCGGAAATAGTAGAAGCTGGAATAGTAAGAGTCTGTCCAGTATAAAGCATATTGCTTGTTGCTTTATTCGCGCTTTTTATGCTGTTTGCTGAAACACCGAAATTTTTTGCAATAATCCAATACGTTTCGCCGCTTTTCACTACATGATTAGATGCAGCCTTTGATTGTGTATTAAACCCGAATAGAGATAGGGCAATTGTTGAAACAACAAGAAGTTTTTTTAAGTTTTTCATAGATGATTAGCCTCCTAAGACTACGTTTTTAATACTCTAGTAGATTAACAGATGTAATATAGTTAGACATGCACCAAATTTTAACTATTAGCAAGCTAACATCATAAATGCTTGCTGCATAAGTTTCTGTTTTGTTGAGTTAGGAAGGCATTACCAATAAAAAAACCTCAAAAACTGCTTTTTTCTCACTTTGTTACAGGATTATTGCAGAAGTATTGCGTGATTAGCGCCTTTATTTAACTAATAGTTTATTTAAGTCTATTAATTATCGAGGATAAACCTTTGTAAAATGCTCTACTGTCGGAAATGGGTCATAAAAGTGATGAAGCAGCTTTTTCCATTGTTCATATTCTGCAGACTGTCTGAAGCCAATCGTATGATCCTCAAGCTCTTTCCACCTGACCAGCAACAAATATTTACCCTTAGCCTCCATACAGCTTTGTAATTCATGATCGATATAGCCCTCCATGCTGGCAATAATTCGGGACGCATCCATAAAGGCCTGTTCAAATTTTTGCTCCATTCCTTCCCTTACTTGAAGCATAGCAGCTTCTAAAATCATGCTTGTTCCTCCCATCTATACTGATGTAATTCTTTTCTACACAGGTTGTAAGATTCCTGCTGTGTTTTTCTTAATTAAGAAAAAGACACTGCAGGTAAGTCGGTGTCTTTTTAATAGGAATGATAAAAATTATTTGTTTCGTTTAACCATATTTGCATATATGCCGGAAGTTTATCCTGCTTTTCCAGCAAGCTGTTTATTGCCTCTAAGCCGATTTCTCTTTTTTCTTCTATATAATAAGCAGATATGGCTATCTCATAGTCAAACAAATAGTCATGAACAGGAAAATCTACAAACAGCAGGTCATCGACAGGAAAAGAAATCGTTTTTCCTTCTGCTGCATACAAGTATGCAATACGATGGTTCTTATTTTCTCGATGAATTCTTGCGAGATGATAAATTGCTTCGCCTCTTGAAGGCCGAAATTCCCATGCTCTTTGTAAATGAAGCAAAGCTAATGACAAAAAACGGTCTGCTTTTTCTCCCGCTGGGAAATACATGGAAAGCTGTTCATATGCTAGACCAATTTTAAGCATACTATAGTAGATTTCTTCCTCCCATCCACCTTCCTTTATTCGCTTTTGATATGCTTCAATCGCATTGTCCCATTCCTGCAAATCATAATAGGTTTGTGCTAAATAAAATAAATATCTCCGTTTCAAATGCTTGTCATTTTCATTATCATTAATTGCAGCCTCTAGTAATCGTTTGTCTCTTTCGAACTTATCCTGTTTGCTTCCGCCATCTTCTTTGTCTAAAATATACAAAGATGTCAGCTTTCCAATCTCGATTATGTTAGTGGCATCTCTTCTCATTTCCCAATACTCATGTGTCACACCGACAGATTCCCACTGTCTCCTTGCACTAATTAACCTCGTATTCCAATATTTCAAAGCATTATTCATTTGCATTATTAAATATTGATCAGCTGATAATTCCTTTTTCGTAAATCCTTCCTTCACTTGCAAAATCATGTCTGCATCGAGTAAAAGGATATAATCACAATCAGGATATGTCTGTTGGGCAAGTTTCACGGATAGCGTTCTATTGTATCCGAAATTCTGAAATGGAGTATGATGCACCGTGCAGTTCTTGCCATTAACACTCGCCCAGTTTTCTATTATTTGAACAGTGTCGTCTGTTGAGCCTGTGTCACAAATCGATAAAGAATCAATGATGGGAGCGGCAGATTGAAGACATCTTTCTATAATCCGGGATTCGTTTTTGACAATCATGCAAAGTGTTATATTCGTCATGGTATTTCCTCCTCTACTTGCGGTACGATCCACTACCTGTTACAAATATAGTATGATTTATGCTTATTTTTGGCAGGACGAGTATCTCTATAACTGTTTTCTATTTTTCCTTATCCAATAAATCTTGAAAGTTGACGGTGAAATCGCTCTCATTTATAATTCAATTTAGGCTTATGAGGCACTATTGCCAATTCTTACACATCTAGCAAGCTAAAAACCTAGATGAATTTTTTAGGACAACCATAAAGGGGGAAAAATCATGAGAACCATGAAGCTAGGAGCAAGCAGCTTAGAAGTTCCAGTCGTTTCGGTTGGCTGTATGCGTATTAACTCACTTGATAAGAAAGAGGCAGAGCATTTTGTACAAACTGCTTTAGAACAAGGAGCAAACTTTTTCGACCATGCCGATATATACGGTGCAGGAAGCTGTGAGGAAATTTTTGCTGAAGCAATACATATGAATGCAGAAGTTCGTGAAAACATTATCTTGCAATCAAAATGCGGAATTCGCAAAGGAATGTTTGATTTTTCAAAAGAGCATATTCTTGAATCTGTGGACAACAGCTTAAAAAGATTGAACACAGACTATCTTGATATCCTCCTATTGCATCGCCCTGATACACTTGTTGAACCAGAGGAAGTAGCTGAGGCTTTTGACATTCTTGAAAGTTCAGGGAAAGTCCGCCATTTCGGTGTGTCTAATCAAAACCCTATGCAAATTCAGCTATTACAAAAGTTTGTCAAACAACCGATTGTTGCAAACCAGCTTCAATTGAGCATTACTAATTCCACCATGATTTCTAGTGGCTTTAATGTGAATATGGAGAATGATGCGGCAGTTAATCGTGACGGAGGAATTCTTGATTTTTGCAGACTTCATGACATAACAATTCAGCCTTGGTCTCCATTCCAATATGGATTCTTTGAAGGAGTATTCTTGGATAATGAGAAATTCCCTGAATTGAACCAAAAAATCAATGAAATCGCCGATAAATACAGTGTCAGCAACACAACAATTGCAATCGCATGGCTATTACGCCATCCTGCAAAAATGCAGCCAGTCATCGGCACAATGAATGAAACAAGATTGAAGGACTGCGTTAAAGCAAGCGACATTCATTTATCAAGACAAGAATGGTATGACATTTTCCGCGCAGCAGGGAATATCCTTCCATAATAAAAATGGCAGCTTCCTATACAGAAGCTGCCATTTTTATTACTAATTAGGATCTGGGAACAAATAAGATAATACCTGCACCAATTAAACATACTCCTGCACCTATCCAATCATATAAATCAGGCGTTTTTTTATCGATGCCCCAACCCCAAAGCACAGACAAAATAATAAATACGCCCCCGTAGGCTGCATAAACCTTGCCGAAAGAAGGAAAAGTTTGAAAAGTTGCTACTACGCCATACAGCACTAAAGCAATAGCACCAAATATTCCGAAATGAAGCGGTTTTCCCTCTCTTAACCATATCCAAATAAGATAGCCGCCACCTATTTCAGCAAGCCCTGCAATTATAAACATCATAATAGAATAAACCATATAGAGATAACTCCTAAAACAATTTAATTTTTGTTACTATCAAACTAATTTATACATTCTCACAGTGTCTCCCATTAAAAATTATGATGGAAAACAGACCTAACTTCAATAAAAAACCCACATTCTCAATAAAATGTGGGCTTGATACTACTTATTCATTTTGGTCGTCTGTATCTTCATTTAAAGGGTTCTTTAATATTTGCTTAATTTCACCAATATCGCCCTTTGCATTAATAATTTCAAAAATCTGATTTAAGCCTTCACTTGTTGTATCTTCTTGTTTACTCATTGCTATACCTCCTTTATTCTTTCTGTATTTTTTGCTTTGGCAGAAATTTTATGTAATAGGAGCTAAATAAAAAGCCTTAAAAGAAGCGGTAGTCCCCGTCCTTTTAAGGCTAAAATACAATAGTGATAAGAATCATAATAGGCATTTTACTCTTATCTCCCTTTATATCGTCCAGAATCAACAATCATTTAATTCTTTAGGACGATAAACGTATCATCCTCTGTCGTGTATAAGGTCTAGCAACAAATTCTGTGCTGTTTCCGCATTATCTTGTCTGTAATGTGGAGAGTAAGGATCAGCAAATACATTACATTTTTTTATAGCGAGTGCGGTTTTTCCTCTAATAATTTTTCAACATATGCTGCTATCGTTTCAAAACGACAGGTTGCTGTAATGTATGATGCTCTTTTGCATAAGAGAATGGTATGTCCAGAGGTAAGCAGTTTAGAACAAATAACCTTAAATCTTTCTTTATTGAACCGCTTACAAAGTTGCATGTAGTAAAATAATTAAAGTTTTCTTCTTTTATGTGTTTTTCTCCATTATTGTAGTCCTTTATCCACTCTTTTCCCTTTAAAATCGACAATTCCAATTAACATAATCGATGCCAAAAGAATACCTGCGCCAATGATGTTCAACGGTGTTAATTCAACTGGGAAAAACGGGAAAGATACAACTGCCAGCAAAACTGGGCTTGATGCCCTCATAATATTTGCTATTGAAAATCTAATTCGTTTCAATGCCTCATACAAAAACAATGTTCCTAAGAAGCCTGTCATAAGGGAAGCAATTGTTGAAAACGCAACACCGCTTGACGTTATATGCCAGCTTGACGGGAAAATCAACATATATATCCCAAGTAAAGCCCCTGTCCATATGCTATTTGTGAACAGAATCGAATTGGAATGAACGCCCTTCTCCATCCGTTGTTTCACTAATACATTACTTAATGCAAAAAAGAAGGTATACATTATTGCACAAATGATTCCGATTATGGATAGGCTGCCACTGTCCCTTGGTGCAATAAACATAAATGTGCCACTAACTGCAACCAGAACAAGCAGCCACTCGATTTTCGAAATTTTTTCTTTTAACATAAAGAACGATAACAGAACAGCAAAAACTGTATAAAATCTTCCTAAAAAACCGATTTGAACAGGAGAAAGTAAACTTAAACTAACATACATAAGTAATACACCCATTACATTACAGCAAGATAAAATGGTCATATCCTTTGACACATAAAATCTAACAGGGCGCTTTAGCACGAGTCCCCAAATATAACAGGCGATAATTATTGTGCATGCATTGATGAAAGCGGCAGTGCTCGCAGATATTGTTTGAAGACCAAACTTAGCAATTAGCGGCCCGATACCCATCATCAATATGGAGGCAATATTATACATATATCCTTTCAGCAATTGTTAACCTCCTGTATTTAATTATTCTCTTCTTAATGGCTAGTATTATTTTATGAATGAACAGAAGGATGGTTCTTTCATCATTTGTTAACATACCAAAAACTGCTGGATAAGCAGCTTTATTCACTCGCTTTAGACCATTATTAGCGTAAAAATCCAGCTGACATACCGCCAACTGGATAAATGACTATGTATCCGTACTTATTTCTTCCCATTCCTGATCCATATAGTGAACAAGCCAATTAAAGGCATAATGCCTTTCATATACAACACCTTCATCTAATGCAGCTGGAATGTCTGTACCGTGCAGCTGGGCATTTCGGACTGACCAATGAGCACGATAGATAAAGTCTAATTCATCGAGAATAATGCTTTTTTGTTTAACAGCAGCTTTGTTTATTAGGTCATCCTTCGAGCTGTTCAGAACAACATCAAACAACAGATCAACATCACAAGTGTTATCAGGGGAATTTAATTCTGGGACAAGACCTACAGACCATAAAAGGACCCATATACTTTCTAATTTCCATGAATAATTTATTTTGTCCTGTTCATTTGTGGTCGCAGACTCCATAAATTGACGTTCTTCATACGAAAAAAGATTGTTAGCTTGAAATTCCTCAACTGCTTCTTCCAAATACTCATCAGGTGCTTCGAGTGCTTTAGCAGCAGTTATCGCTAAAGGAATTATTCGGTTAATAATCTCCACCTTAGAACGGATAAGTACATCTCTCTCAGCCTCTACATATGGTAAGTGTTCGTTTATCGGCACATTTATACGCATTAGTTCCTTTTCTGACCGCGATTTACGCAGCATTTGACTCGTCATTTTATCACAACCTTATAAAACATTTTTTCCTTCTTTTTTATTTCAACATGCAGGTTCCATTTTCCTTTTCCAACAGAAAAAAAGCGGTTATCCATGGCTATGAATAATAACTGTAAATAACAACAAACTATATATACGTGTACATAAGATTAATGCCTGCTTGTTTAAGGTGATAGGAGGAAAAAAATGCATCTTCTACTTTCCATAACTCTGATATTAGTATGTTATTTCAGGAAGGATTGGAAAAAAATCCATACCTATCATCTTACTGTGATGTACATAATTATTTGTGATTTACTATATAATCTTCTTTGTCATAGTAAACCATTATGGAGATATACGCCTGATATTTTTCATCATTATCCCATTTTAGTGGACATACTGCACAGCTTCGTAAATTTGCCTGCCTTAGCACTGCTTTACTTGGCGAACTACCCTTTTGAAGGAAACAATGTCATCCAAAGCAAATATATTCTTAAATGGATCATATGCTCATTTTTAGTAGAATCGGTCTTTTTGTATTTTAAGCGGATTGAATTGATAAACGGCTATGAGGTATGGATGGAGATTCCTTTTTACAGTACTATGTACGTGATGCTTCGCTTGCATCATAAACGTCCCTTCCTATCTTATTTTCTGTCTGTATTAATCATTATCTTTTTATTATTTGTGTTTAAAATACCATTAAGATCATAACAGGTACAAATTCTATTCCAATCTTATAGACCAATACATAAATCCAGTTATCCTCCTGCCGACAATAGATGTACAAAAAATGGTGATAGAGGTATAGTATGACTGGGCGTTTTAAAAGAGTCCTCATGACTAAGAGCAATCATCAATTGTTACAGATTAATTCTTTCGAGTCTCACTGACAAGTACATAATAAAAGGCTATCTTCTCGTTATGGAAGATAGCCTTTACTATTTTGTCACAAAAGGACCAAAGCTGTCCTTCAGTTGTTAAATATCCATTTTTGGAGGTTCCTCCATCCAGCCTTTTTCCATCATTAGCTTAGCTCCTTCTAATGTATATTCAAAGGCATCTTTTGCAAAAATGGCGGATTTAGCAATAATATCATTTCGCAATGTAAAAGCCGAGCTGAATCCTTGTCCGCCAATGCTGAATCCTCCCAACAGATATGTACAGTATAGCATTAGCCTTTCTGAAAAAGGGGCATCAACCGAGGAAGTCAGCACACCTCCCGGCATTGTTGGAGAGGGAATATTGTTCTCTAAAAGTATTTTCTCCGTCCCTTGCAATATTTCCTCTGAAATCTGCTGTCCCTTTGTGAAATATTGCTTTGCCTCTTTATCCTTCGAGCATTGTGCGAATGCCTTCATCAGCTGCATGCCGAAAAGATTTGTTTCCACAGAATGATAAAGGAGTCCATATTCGACCGTATTTAATTGCCTTTTTTGGCCAAGAAGGTTGGTTCCTTTCATATAAGAAGTATCTGTGATGAAATCAATGGAGTTCGGCAGCTTTATTGTCGTCGGCAGCTTAGAAAAACCATTCTTAAGTAAATAATCTGTAAAATGGTGGTAATATAAATGAGTAATTTCCGTCAGTTCTCGATAAAAGTTAATAATTTCTGCTCGGTAAGAAATGGTCGTATGAAGGACATACATCCCCATGCTTATTTCCTTTAAAATTCGGCAGAACATAATATCAAAACCATTTGTAAACAATGCAGGCGCATTCTCATGAAAGTCCTCCTTTGTAAAGCCGGATGGTTTAGCTGCTCCTGCCTTCTCCATGATTCCTTCCATTTCCCTAACTTTCTTTTCAAGCTTTTCATATAAGCCACTCATTAATGTTTTCGCTTTATGATCTTCTGCATGTTGAATTAGATGCTCTAAAATTCGTAGTATCATTGTTTTTTTATGATAGGTTGTCCATAATGCACCAAATTCTACAGAGGTTAATTTATCACTATTCATCTGTTTCATGCTCCTTCAAAACACTGAAAATTTTTTCGGTATCATTAGTATTTGTGGCAAAAACAATTCTATACCATTTTTTTCATTATAAGAAAGAGGGATGATTTGTTTATCTACTAGATACTATAAAACAATAGACAAACCGGTGCTCATATTACTACAAATTTTTTAGTGCCGCTTTTTTAACTGCCCATACATGGTGTGCATGAATCAACAGGGACAGACTTTTTTTCACATCCACCCATTCCATACTATATTCGGTTTCCATCGGATTTTGCACACATTCCCCAATCGATGTTAAGTAAAAATAGCCATCATTATAAATTGGGTTATTTTTAAGGGATGTAAAGTAGTTGCTTGCATTACCTATGTATTTTGCTTTTTCTAGTGTATATCCGGTTTCTTCAAGCACTTCTCTTGCTAGACAATCTAGATTAGATTCACCCACTTCCACTCCTCCTCCAGGCAAAAAATAATGACCATGAGAGTTTAACACTGTCATCACCTTACCTTCTAACAAAGTTACTGCATATACGCCTTTTCGGTAGCAATAATGGCTATTCGTTACTTTTTCACCAAATACTTCATTCAATCCGCTCTCAGCCTTTCCATATTGAATTTAAGTATGTCTTGCCATGACAATCGTATTGTAATAACAGCCATCCGCTAGCAGTTTATCGTTTTTTAATATACCCTCTACTTCAAAGCCATGTTTTTTATACAAACGAATCGCATTTTGATTTAACTCAAGAACATGTAAGGAAAGCTTCTTTAAGCCTATGCGTTCCGCCCAATCGATGGAGTTTTTAAGGAGCATACTGCCGATTCCGTATCCCCAATATTCCTTCAAAACACAAACACCAAATTCAGCTTTATGAGATATGCGCTTAAAATCGCTGCCTTCGCATCTTGAAAAGCCAACAAGCTTTCCTTTTGATTCTACTACTAAAAATAGGTTGTTTTTAGCATTGGAATCACGCGCAATCACCTTTATGAATGCTTGCTCGTCTAAGTAGCCTTCGCCTTTTACCCTGTCCAGATTTTCGGTTTCTCCATCAATTTGCAGCCTTAGGGCTGATAGGCTTTGAGCATCTTTTTCTTTAGCTGTTCTTATGTAAAACGTTTCGTTTTTGTTTTGGAATTGCATTCCCTCTGTATTTACTTTCATCAGCAACTCTCCCTGTTTTTTTATTATGTTACAAAGCAAAAAAAGACTCCTGTGAGCAGAGTCTGTTCTTTATTTGTTAGTTGGTTTTTAACATAAATATCTTATTTTCCTATTTTAACAATCAAGTGAAATGGCTACAATACATTTTCCAATTTCTTTACAAAGATGGAAGCTGCCCTAAAAAGACAGCCTTACTCTTGTTTCTCCTTTATTTGTTCACGGATTTGTTCAAGCTCCTTTAAGGAAAGCTTATTCAATGATTTTTTTATTTCTTCTTCTACATCCTTCCTGTTGCTTTCCTTATATTCATCCCACCATTCTTTGAGACCTTCTGTGTTTTGAAGTAAATATGTAACATCTATTTCTTCCACTTCATCGTCCGAAATATAATTCATAACAGCTGCCAGCATTCGATTCAACTCAGCTATTTGATCCTTACTGCTTTCTTTATTAAGCGGAACAACATTCGATTCTTTTTCTGCTGTCACATCTGGTTCAGCTTCTGTTTTCTTTGGCATAGTCAGCCTCCTTGCCTTTTTCTTTCTATAGTATTGCCCTTATGCTATTTTCTATGGATAATTTTTTGTGTTTTTACTCCAATATTCCTGTTCCCAGAAGGGCAGGAATTCGTTATACTCAATATATGTAAACGCTTTAATAACCTTATGAAAGTGCAGGTGTTGCGCTTGGTTAACCATAAAATTGTCGTTGCTGGCTGTGGAGGAATGTCTCATACTTGGATTGAATATGCCTTACAGCGAAAAAATGCTGAAATTGTAGGGCTCGTTGATTTACAAACAGAAACTGCTGCAGCATTAGCTGAAAAGTTCACGCTGAATGTGCCTGTGTTTTCAGATTTAACAGAGGCTATAAAAAATACTGGTGCGAATCTAGTGTTTGATATCACCATTCCTGCAGCACATCCAATGATTGTATCTGCTGCATTAAAGCTTAACTGTCATGTATTTGGTGAAAAACCGATGGCAGAAACGCTCGATGCAGCGAAAGATTTGGTTCTAGCGTCCGAACTATCAGGTAAAAGATACACGGTCATGCAGAATAGACGGTTTAACAAACAAATACGAGCCTATCAGGAGCTGCTTCAATCCGGAGTAATCGGAAAGATTGGCTCCCTTCATGCTAGCTTTTTCCTTGGTCCTCATTTTGGCGGTTTTCGGGACATGATGGATAACCCATTAATTGTCGATATGGCCATACATACATTTGACCAAGCACGATTTCTTCTTCAAGCAAATCCAGTGTCCGTCTATTGCCATGAATACAATCCACCAGGCTCCTGGTATAAAGGCAATGCATCAGCCATTTGTATTTTTGAAATGGATGACGGCTCTGTATTTACGTATAACGGTTCTTGGTGTGCAGAAGGTCTCAACACCTCATGGGAATCAGACTGGCGTGCAACTGGAAGCTTAGGTAGCGGTGCATGGGATGGTATAAATACCCCATATGCAGAAAGAAAAGATTCTTCTGATGAGAATAGTTTTATTTATCCAGTCAAAAAACAAGTTTTTGAAGGAAGCTGGAACGGTCAAGAAGGTCATTGGGGCTGCCTTGATGAAATGTTTGCATCAATAGAAGCAAATAGAAACGCAGAAACGGACTGCAGGGATAATTTAAAAAGCATGATGATGGTTTTTGGAGCTGTCGAGAGCTCCAAAAAAGGAGAAAAAATTCATTTTTAAAGCTGGCGGTATCATCCGCCAGCTTTTTTTATCAGCTTATAACTTCTTGTTGGACAAGATTAATAATAATTTCCTTATCCCATAATGAGGTTAGCTGTTTAATATAACTGTCAGTAGAAAAATCCATCGGCATTAACCCGTTAAGAGGCTTTTTCGGGTGATAGAATCCAAGCGTTTCTAATGTTTCGCCAATCAGCTTGCTGCATGTGTAATCATTGCTTTTTGACGGAATAGAAAAGATCCTTCCTTCAATAACTTCTTCAATCATTTTCCATTGACCTGGATTCGGTATGCCATGCACCTTTTTAATATAATCAAATAGCTCTTCCTCGTTAATAGTGTCTTTAAGGAATCGGCGAACCGCATAAACTGGTGGAATATATGGAACAAGATCTGCTCCGTATGTTTTAAGACGATCTATCAGTTTAACAAGCTTTGGACCGGTTTTGTTATCATGCTCCATCACATCTTCTAGATTTATTAAAGCAGTAGATTCAAAGAAATATACTTCTCCATTTGGATCAGGTCTAACAACCATTCCTACATGAGACCATTTACTATGCTCCAGCTTTTCTACAAGTTTACTTATTTGGTAGTGGCCGCTAAATAAAACAATGTCGCCAGTTTTTAACTTTTTTTCCAAATCACTATATAAAATACTATTCATTTTTTTCCTCCATTGGTAGAGAGACCATAAAATCATGGTATAATTATACTATTAATTTGCTTTAGAGGAGTTATTTTATGAAAATATTCTCTCAGAATCGTCTTTTGGTTCTCTTTTTATTAGTAGCTGTATTGTTGACACCTGCCCAAAAGGCATTAGCTGCACAACCAATCAGCATAGGGAACAGCTTGGACGAGCTCAACATTACAAATAAGACATCCATCTATATTGATTATTACGATAAAATAAATCCAAAAAGTATTTTAGATAAGCAAAATGAGTTTAAGCCATTTAGTGAAACAGACGCTTCTGGTAGCATCAGTAATGCAAGCTACTGGATAAATGTGCCTCTAACTAATTCTTCTTCTAGTGAAAAGGAATTTTTGCTTGAAATTAAAAAGCCCCATTTAAGCTCAGTTACCTTATATAGAGAAGTTGCGGGTAAGCTTATAGAAGAGGATACAATCGGATATAGCCTTCCATTTGATGTCAGAGAAATAAAACATAAAAATTTGCTATTTCCCATTAAACTAAAGGCAGATGGAGAACAGGATTATTTTCTGAAAATAAAGACAGAAACTTTTTTTCAAGCACCAATAGTCCTTTGGGACCCCATTTCCTTTTCAACAAATAACTATCTCAGTCAAACTGGCTATGGAATCTATTATGGGATCATGATTGCCATGATTATATACAATTGCTTTTTGTTCTTTTCTTTGAGAGAAAAAACGTACTTATACTACATTCTCTTTGTAATCGGCTTTACGATCATGCAGTTAATTTGGGACGGATATGCTTTCCAATTTCTATGGGGGGATTTTCCTTGGTGGGCGTTAAGGTCAAATTCGTTCTTTATCATCTTCTCTTCTATTTTTGCTTTGCAATTTACAAAGCATTTTCTGCAGCTAAATATAGTAGCTCCACTGCTTAATAGACTGATTAATTGGGTTGTTGCGGTTGCAGTTGTATCACTCTTGTCACCTTTTATCGTTGCACCTTCTCTCGCCACGATGATCAGTACGGTCATTGCAACGGTGTTTGTTGGATTTATTATTGCTATTGCAATCACGGTTAGAGCCACCTCAAGGGAAGCCATCTATTTCTTAGCAGCGTGGAGCTTGCTGGTAATAGGTGTCATCGTTAACTTACTTGCTGCTTATAAGCTTGTACCGCTCCATGCTGTGATACTAAATGGACCAAAAATCGGTGCGCTTGCAGAAGTGTTTATCTTATCGCTTGGTCTTGCTGACAAAATCAAACGGATTAATCTGGAGAAGGAAAAAGAGTCAAAAAAATATTATATCCAATCTCTTCTTCATAATTCCTATAAGAGTATGGAGGAAATAGAGGAAACACCTGCTTTAATTGAAAGTGGTTTAAAAACATTGCAGGATGCGACTAATTTTCCTAATGGTATGTTTTTGGAGCGCGGACAGGACGGCTGGAATATTTCGGCACAAGAGGGTCAGACCATTGAAGCTAATCAACTAACTGTTGCAGAAGAGCTTATGAAAAAACCACAGTTCTTGGCAAATATTCATAATAATCCATTCGGTATACAAAATGACATTCATTCGTTACTTTCTATTCCAGTTAAAGTTGCTAAAAAGGAAGGACTTTTCGTTGTTTTTGATGAGAATCAAGGAAAGTTGCAAAATTTTGAAGCGAAAATTATTACAGATTCCTTTGCAGATCAATTCCCGCGAATATTAACGAAGCTGGAAAACTATCAAAATTTAAAAGTTTCGGCTATGTTTGATCACTTAACCAATTTATATAATCGAAAGTATTTCTTTGAACAAATAACAGAGCTTTTCCAAATTACCAATAGTTTTCATGACCAGTCTTCGTTATTTTTAATAGATATTGATCATTTCAAAGGTGTTAATGACACATATGGCCATATGGTCGGTGATAAGGCGATTGTCTACGTTGCAAACATCATACACAAAGTTTGCCATACTAGCGGGATTGTTGGCAGATATGGCGGTGAGGAATTTATCGTGTTCCTCCCTAATACTTCCCAGCAACAAGCCTTCCTGCTTGCAAATCGGCTTGTTGCTGCTATGCAGCAGGAAGAGCTGCAGCTAGAAAATAATATCAGCCTGCCACTTACAATCAGTGTTGGATTTAGTACTAGTAAACCAGCTAAATCAAATTTGCATCAGCTTATCTTACATGCGGATAATGCTTTATATGTAGCTAAAGAACAGGGCCGAAATCGAGCTGTTGCGTATCAAGAAAATGTGAGAAGCCAAGTCTATTAATTTTATTATTTATTAGCAAGACACCGGACAGCTAACTGGTGTCTTCTTTTTTTGTTTTAAATAACGGGAAATTTCAATTTATTTGCACTTTGTACATTAAAAGGGTGTTATTATGTAGGAAATAACACAATGGGGAGTAATACGATGACATTTCAGCAGATTACTGTTTTACCATTACAACCACAGCATATCAGCAATATTAATAAAACAAATGAAGTCTTTCCAATAATTGGCCGCCTCGTCCCTTCCCTTATGAATGGTGTTTGGTCTCTTCAAGAAGAGCTTTATGAGCAGACAAAATATACTAAATTTCCGGATGATACGCTTCCTTGGCATGATTATATCCAAAATAACGACAAAGCTATGTTTCTAGCCTTTATCAACGGTGAATATGTTGGGCAAATTCGTCTTATAAAGGATTGGAATAAATTTTGTTATATCGAAAATATTGCTGTATGTAAAAAATTCCGACAAACCGGTGTCGGTAAAGTACTTTTTGCTAAAGCTGAAGACTGGGCATTATCTGCAGGACTACGTGGAATTTCTCTCGAAGCACAGGATGACAATCTTCTAGCCTGCAGATTCTATTTAAAACAAGGAATGGAGCTCGGCGGAGTTGATTCACTAAAGAATGCTTTCAACCCGAATATAGACAAAACATTGTATTGGTATAAAGTGTTCTAAAATAATCTAAAAGGCAAATAGTATAAGGATAAAATTCTGTATTATACCTTAACCAACCTCGCATACTAGTTTGTCCTGCCAAAAGCTGCAGTCTGTTTGTACTATTTCCTTATCTCAGCCATGTAGAAAAAACGGAACCTGTCTCCTCTTCATTTTAAAATAGCAGTACTCCCCTTTCCTCTGCATCCTATTTATTATGTGAAAATGAGCTTATTAAACATAAAACAGCCCAAGATATTTATTTTTTTGTATGGACATTTAGGGCTGCTTTCTCTTCATTAGTCTGTTACCAATTGCCGAATTTGCTGGATATGCCGTCGCCTGCAAAAGCATACCTGTACAAAAATGGTATTATTCCTCTCCTATTTCTTTTTTCTGATTTAGTAAATATGGATAATTTATTATATTTCATCCGTTCATACTCCGTTCACATTCCTCTTTTATTCTGTGTCATATACAAAACAGAGGGAGGAATGAAGGTGGAACCAATTATTCAAGTCGAGCAATTAACAAAAAAATACAAAAGAGCGAAAGAGCCTTCCGTAAATGGAATCAGTTTTTCTGTGGATCCTGGTGAGTTCTTCGCTTTTTTAGGTCCTAATGGTGCTGGCAAAACAACGACTATTTCTATCCTGACAACAACCCTTTCAAAAACAAGCGGTGTTGTTAAAATTGCTGGTGCTGATTTAGAAACGGATGCAAGAAAAGTCCGGCAGCAAATTGGCATACTTTTTCAAAATCCTAGCTTGGATTATGAACTAACAGCAGAAGAAAATATCCGCCTCCATGTGAGTATTTATGGGATACATCCATATAGACCGTTATATCGGATGATGCCAAATGCCTATAAAGAAAGAGTTGCAGAACTGGCAGAAATGGTTGGCTTGAAAGACCAGTTATTCAAAAAGCTAAAAACATTCTCTGGGGGTATGAAACGAAAGCTTGAGATAATCCGCAGTTTAATGCATAATCCAAAGATTTTGTTTCTTGATGAGCCAACACAGGGGCTTGATGCGGAAAGCCGCAGGTCATTATGGGAATACTTGCAGCATATCCGACAAAAGGAGAATATTACGATTTTCCTTACTACCCATTATTTAGAGGAAGCTGAAGGTGCAGATCGTGTCTGTATCATTAATAAAGGCAAAATCGCGTTAGCAGGAACGCCTGAAGAAATAAAAAACCATCTTCTCGTCAAAAAAACGATGAACTTGGACGCAGCCAACAGGAAACAGCTAATAGAGGAGCTTGCAACAAATTTCTGCGATTATAAAGAATGGGAGCATGGCGTTAAAGTCTATTATGATCAAAAAACACCACATAGCCTGTTGCAGCAAATCAAGACACCATTAACAAAACTGGAAATCAGAGTTCCTTCGCTTGAAGAGGCATATGTTGATTTAATAAAAATGCAGGAAGGTGACAAACAGTATGTCGGTAATTAGCAGAGAATTTAATGCTGTTGCAGCTATCATTGGCAGGGAGCTCATCCGGGTAATCCGAAATCCCGTATATATTGCGATAAGCATTATATTCCCAATTATCTTTATTGGCATTCTTGGCGGGAGCATGTCGCAAAATCTCGCCGGCAATGTAGGTTATAATTTTATGCAGTTCATGCTGATTGGCATGATTGTCAATTCCATGTTTCAATCATCCGTTAGCGGAATGAGCCAGCTTGTGGAAGAAAGAAGCTCTAACTTTACGCAAGAACTATTCGTTTCGCCCATTTCGAGATATTCGATTGTATTAGGGAAAATGATTGGGACAGCCTTTTCAAGCATGGTGATGTTAATTGGTATTATAGCAGTTGCATTAGTTCTGCAAATCCCGCTTGGTGGAATGTCGTTTGTTTGGCTCTTGCTGCTGTCCCCCCTCTTCAGTCTTGTCGGTGCTGCATTAGGAATTTTCTTTATCAGCTTTATCACTGACAGCAAAGTGGCCGATATTGGCTCCATGCTCATAACGATGCCACAAATGTTTTTATCCGGAGCATTAATACCTGTTAATCATTCAACAGGAATACTCGGTTTTTTGGCACATATTATGCCGATGACCTACTGTGTAGATTTAGCTAGAGCAGTTTTTTATTGGGGGGATCCCATTTATAATGAAATTGTGCTGTTTAATCCAGCACTCGACTTAATAGTCATTGTCTGCTTTATCCTGATTTTTTCTGTAATTGGTACAATCCTGTTTGCACGTTCAGAAAAAAATCGATAAGGTAAGATGACATATCCTATTTAAAAGGGAGTATACGAATGTTAACAAGAATAATGGTCGTAGATGATGACCCATATATAAGAGAATTATTAGAGGTGTTTCTAAGCAAGGAGGGCTGGGAAGTTCTCAGTGCTTCTGATGGCAAGAAAGCTTTAACACTCCTTGATACAGAAAAGGTTGATTTAGTGATTTTGGATATTATGATGCCAAATATGGATGGCTGGTCTGTTTGCAAGGAAATTCGCAAATATTATCCAGAGGAATTACCAATCCTTATGCTGACAGCAAAAGGAGAAACAGCTCAAAAAGTGAAGGGCTTTGAGCTAGGTACAGATGATTACTTAGTGAAGCCCTTTGATCCACCTGAGCTAACTGCAAGGGTTAAAACACTATTAAAACGTTATAAAATCGTCGCCTCACAAAAATTACAAATTGGTGAAGTTATCCTTGATCGTAAAACCTTTGAAGTTTGGATGGATAATAAATCCTGCACGCTGCCTTTAAAGGAATTTGAGCTTCTTTTTAAGCTGGCATCGCAGCCAGGCAAAACGTATTCACGTGATGAGCTGATTGAGGACATTTGGGGCTTTGATTATGAGGGGGATGAAAGAACAGTTGATGTTCATATTAAAAGATTAAGAGCAAGATTTTTAGAGGATAAACATCAATTCAAAATTAGCACGATACGAGGATTAGGCTATCGTCTGGAGTTAATATGAAGAAGTTGTGGAAAGCATTACTACATATCGGTGGTTTCGCTTTAATTTTCCTAATTATTATTCTTGCCTCCTTATTAGTCTTTTCCTTCACCTCCTGGTTATTTACTCATTATAGCTGGTCGATTTCTCTAGTGTGGAAACAAGTAATTAATACGTTGCTTGTTATTTTATCCGTCATGCTCGGAATTACTTGCATTAGCCGTATTAAGGGGGTCCAAAACAGACAGCGCAAGTTTTTCTCCCCTATGATTTATGCATTTGAACAGATGGCACAAGGGAATTTTAATATAGATTTGTCTTTTTACGGTCAACAAGTACAACGAAACCATCCCTATCACGGCATAATTGAGAGCATGCAGCATATGGCAACAGAATTAGGAGAAATGGAGCAAATGCGTCAGGAATTCATTTCAAATGTTTCCCATGAAATCCAGTCACCGCTTACCTCTATTATCGGCTTTGCTGAAGCATTAAATAATGAAGATTTAACAAAAAAGGAAAAAAATCATTATCTGCAAATTATAAAAACAGAAAGCTTGCGGCTCTCCAAGTTAAGTGAAAATCTCTTAAAGCTAACATCATTAGAATCAGAAAAAACGCCGTTTGAGCCTAAACAATATCGTCTTGACCGTCAGATTCGGCGGGTAATCCTTGCATGTGAACCACAATGGACCGCAAAATGCATTGATACTCAAATTGAATTAGAAAATATCTCGATTCATGCAGATGAGGATTTACTAGAGCAGGTATGGATAAATCTTATTCATAACAGTATTAAATTCACCCCTGAAAATGGGAATATAATAGTAACGCTGCTGAAGGAAAATGACAGTGCGATTGTAACGATTAAAGATACTGGTATCGGTATGACAGAAGCTGTTCAAGCGAGAATTTTCGAACGCTTCTATAAAGCAGACATATCACGAAACAGACAAAACGGCGGCAGCGGATTAGGATTATCCATCACCAAAAAAATTCTCGAAATGCATAAAGGAAAAATAACCGTGAAAAGTGAAATAAATAAGGGAACTGCCTTCACAATCAAGCTTCCCTTACAATAAGCTTATATATACGAAACAAGGCACTTGACTTTTATCAAGTGCCTTTGCTTTATGCAGTTTTTTCTCTTTCTTTCAGTGATTTTCTTGACGAATACAGGCGCACACCCGTTAGTATGGCCCCGATAAAGCACAGAATGCTTGAGCCAATAAAGACGACATGCATACCTGCTAGGAAAATATCCGGTCTGTCTGGTATCAATGCTGTCACACGATAACCTGCCTGGATGCTCATAACAGAAAATAACGTGCTCGTCGCCACAGAAATACCAACAACCATTCCTAAATTTCTGACTAGAGAATTAATGCTTCCGGCAATTCCCAGCTGTTTACGGTCAACTGTCGACATTACTAATGAATTATTAGGAGATTGGAACAAGCCTGTGCTTATCCCAAGCAGCACGATTAAACATGATAATGTAATGATTGTGCTGCCTTCATGAAGAAATGTTAAGCCAATTTGTGCCACAATCATTAAGATTAATCCAACAAAGGTAATGATCTGTCCGCCAATCTTATCAGAAAGCGCTCCACTAATCGGTGCAATAATTGCCATTGCAATTGGAAACAGCATGAGGATATAGCCTGCATGAAGCGGCGATAATCCTAAAATGTCCTGAGTGTAAAATGGTGCCAGAATGTTGAAGCAAAAATTGGCGACAAATACTAAAAATCCACATAAAATACTAATCGAGAAAAGTGAATTTTTAAAAAGGGAAAATGAGAGCATTGGATTTTCTGCCTTCCGTTCTACAAGTATGAAGAAGACAAATAGAATAACCCCTAAAACAACAGACATCAGGATATAAATATTAGAATAGCCGTATTGCTGTCCTAACAACAGACTTGAAAACAGAAACAATACTGCCAAGGCAAACAAGATACTTCCTGAAACATCGATTTTCACTTTTGTTACTGTTGTATCTTTCGGCAGCAACTTCCAGGCAATTATGATGGCAATAATGCCAATCGGCACGTTCAGCCAGAATATGTATTCCCAGCCAAGGCTTGAAAGAATAATACCGCCAAGACTAGGTCCAGCAATACTTCCTAATGAAACAAATGTGCCAATTAATCCAAGCGCTTTTCCCCTTTCCTTTGGCGGAAAAACTTCTGTGACAATTCCTTGGTTGTTCGCCATCGTCATAGCAGCACCGATTGCCTGTACAACACGAGAAAGAATTAAAAGCATAAGAGAATCACTAAATCCGCACAAAAACGAACCTATGATGAAAATAATCGAACCAAGCTTGAAAATTTTAATTTTGCCAAAAATATCTCCTAGCTTTCCAAAGAACAATATCGCTGTACATATCATCATTAAATAACTGCTGACAATCCATTGAGATTGTGCGAGCGGCAATGCAAGCTCTTTTGAGACTGTTGGAAGAGCAACATTGACGATACTGCCGTCTAATGTCGACATAAACGTAAATAAGTTTAAAATAATTAAAATAGTCCAGCGTTTTTCATGACCATTAATGCCATGCTGACCATTTTTCAATACAACCACCTCAATCCATTAGTTGCGTACGCAACAAATTTATTGTAATGTAATCTATAAATAGAAGCAACATTAAAAACATTTAAGTGAGTTGAACAAATTTGAAGGAAGCTCCTTTAGGCAGACTGATTTCTGTCATCCATAGACAAAATCAAAAATATTTATTAAAGGCGTTCAAAAATTATAACATCGGCAATGGTGGACAATATGCCTTTTTAAAATGGATTATTCAAAGTCCTGGAATCAATCAGGATGAGCTTACATCTAAATTAAAATATGATAAAGCAACAACAGCCCGTTCTGTCAGCCAGCTCGAAAAGGCAGGTTATATTCGGAAAGAAACCTCTGAAAGCGATCGCAGAGCTAACGAGCTATTTCCAACAGAAAAAGCGATTCAAGTATATCCCCATATTCAATTTGTTTTAGATGAATTAAACAAAGAGCTTACGAAAAATCTGACAGACGATGAAAGAAAACAATTAATTTCGTTATTAAAAAAGATTGATAACGTATTATAATTGTTCCTATTCCCCTTCTCCATTATTGGATGGGGATTTTTTTATGTATTCATCTTTATTATGGTGCAAGAATGACAGCTTATGCAGAGTATAACTGAACACTCTTACTTGTTATATGGCCTCTCTCCATTCACGATAGCATGTTTGTCCTATCTATCATCGGGTAGAATATTAAAGATAAAATTGGCTAAAATATCATGTCATGAAATTTCTAAAAACCGAGGTGTAAATAATGGAACGCTTTGTAGAGCTGAATAAGAGTTTTATTGATGGTGTCTGGACGGAAGGGAAAACAGGCAGAACTTTTGAAGACAAAAATCCTTATGACCAGTCAACGATAACTGTTTTCAGTATTGCGACTGTCGATCAGCTTCATGGAGCTTTTTCATCCGCCAAAACAGCACAAAAGGAATGGGCGAAAACAACGCCCACAGAAAGGCTTGCTATATTGAAAAAGGCAAGTGAATTTTTAAAGAACAACAGAGAGGAAATTGTCGCCATTATTTCACAGGAAACAGGCGGCAGTAATATAAAAGCAAATGTGGAGCTTGACCTGACCCTTGCTTATTTGGATGCTTCCTTCGACCTTGTTGATAAAATTGACCAAAGCCGAGATATGTCAGAAAAGGATGGAAAGAAAAACTATGTGTACCGCCTGCCGCTAGGTGTTATTACATCCATCTCTCCATTTAACTTCCCAATGAACTTATCTATGCGAACAATTGCCCCTGCTTTAGCACTTGGCAATGCTGTTGTACATAAACCGGATTTGCAGACAGGGCTTGCCGGGGGTTCTATAATTGCGAGAGCATTTGAGGTTGCAGGACTTCCAAAAGGTGTGCTCCAAGTAATTCAATCAGACCTGCAGGAGCTTGGGGATGAAATGCTGACAAGCAAAGATTCTGGTCTTATTAGCTTTACTGGGTCCACACCTGTCGGCAAGCATATCGGCGAATTAGCAGGCAAAATGCTGAAGCGAGTGGCACTTGAGCTTGGGGGCAATAACCCATTCATTGTATTGGCAGATGCAGATGTAGACCGTGCTGTTGATGCAGCAATCTTTGGGAAATTCATCCACCAAGGACAAATATGCATGATTATTAATCGGATGATTATTCACAAGGATGTGTATGATGAATTTGTTGAAAAGTTCATCGCAAGGGTTAAGAGTGTACCATACGGAGACCCAAAGGATCCGAAAACAATCATTGGTCCTCTTATTAATGAAAGACAAGCAGATAAAGCCATGTCCTTCATTGAGGAAGCAAAAGCAGAAGGCTGTAAATTGGCCCTTGAAGGCAAAAGGATTGGAAATTTATTAACACCATTTGTGTTTGTTGATGTAGATAATAGAAGTAAGCTGGCACAAACGGAGTTATTTGCACCTATCTCGACAATTATTAAAGCAGATTCAGATGAGCATGCAATTGAACTCGCAAACGACACAGAATATGGATTAAGCTCTGCTATCTTCACAAATGATCTTGATAAGGGCCGAACACTTGGATTAGCAGTAGAAAGTGGCATGACACATATAAACGACCAGACTGTAAACGATAGTCCAACCGTTCCCTTTGGTGGAACTAAAGCAAGTGGTATGGGCCGATTCGGCAATGACTGGATTGTCGAAGAATTTACGATTACGAAATGGATTTCTGTGCAAACGAATTTCCGCAAGTACCCATTTTAAGCTATTACATGAATTAGGAGGAATTTAAAATGACAGTTAAATTGGCCATCGTTTATTACAGTTCAACAGGGACTAATTATCTGCTTGCACAGTGGGCTGCTGAAGGAGCAAAAGAAAGCGGCGCAGATGTTACCATTTATCGTGTAGAAGAAACAGTACCACAAAGCGTCATTGAAGGAAATCCAGCATGGAAAGCCCATGTGGAGGAAACAAAAGATATCCCAGTTATCACACCAGATGATATTGTTAACGCTGATGCAATCATTTTTAGTACACCGACTCGCTTTGGAAATGTGGCTGCCCAGATGAAGCAGTTTTTAGATACCACAGGCGGAATTTGGTTTAATGGCAAGACAGTTAATAAAGTGGTAAGTGCAATGACATCTGCTCAAAATCCACATGGCGGCCAAGAAGCAACGATTTTAAGCCTATATACAACCATGTACCACTGGGGTGCCATTGTTGTTACACCAGGATATACCGATCAATCCCTTTATGCTGCAGGCGGCAATCCATATGGAACAAGCGTTTCAGTTGACCAAAACAACGAAATCGTCGGCGATAAAGAAGTCTACAAAAAAGCCGTTCAGCATCAGGCAAAACGAGTTGTTACTGTTGCCGATTGGGTGAAAAAAGGCAATCAATAAACTAAAAGGGGCATTCTAAAATCGAATGCTCCTTTTATTATTTTCCATATGCCTCAAACTCTGCTAAACTTCGATGAAACACATTTACATCTATGAATTTTTCCTCGCCATTATATCCTTCGAGTCTTTCTTTATCCGTGTATTGCCAAAAGACCCAGTTTCGCCTGTCTGGAAGCGAAGGATCTGTGAAAACATCACGAATCCAAATGTCACTTTCTTTAAACCCATTTTTTATGTATAAATCATACGCCTTTTGTGTTGTGTATATAATGATTCTTTTTCCATAATGCTTATTAAGCATGTCAATCATTGTTCTTAGCTCTTTTTCTACGTCGCTTCGCACAGGGAGATTTTTTTCTTTATCGCCATAAAATTCGACATCAATAACAGGTGGAAGGGCATTTACTTCTTTAGGGACCGTGCGGATGAAATTTTCCGCTTGAGTTTTGCCGCTGCTGTCATAGCTGAAAAAGTGGTATGCACCAACCCTCAGCGCTGTTTTATGTGCTTCATCCCAATTGTATGCGAACCTCTCATCAACAAAAGAGCTCCCTTCTGTCGCTTTCAAAAAAGCAAATTTCATATTTTGATCCTCGATTTTCGACCAGTTGATTTCTCCTTGGTAAGCAGATACATCAATCCCTTTTACAGCATAATCATCTGCACGAAAGGCATTCGGTATCCAGATTCCTTGTCTCCATAAAAAGAAAAGCGTGAACGCACCAGCTAAAATTATTCCTAACAGCCATAAAACCCACGTTATATATGTGCTTTCTTTATTAGTTCCTCCCATGTTTTACCCCGCTGAAACTGAAAATCTCAGTTTGTCTTTTTAAGAAATATATTTTCATCAGCTTCCTCTCTTTCTTTCATTTAAGTATATACTTTTCACACTTTCTTGATTGTTTAAACCCAAAGTAAGCATTTTTAAATAGGAGCCCTAACGCTTAACTTTGCATAAGATAACATACGAACTTCATTCAATCCTTTATCCTCTGCTTTTTGCTAAGCCTTTCTTTATTTTTGATTCTATAAAGAGATGGAGAATCCTTCTTCGTCTATTATTAAGTTACGTTATCATTTTAAGCTTTACCAGAAGGAGGAGCTATAATCAGATTAGGTCAAAAGGTTATCTATAAAAGCAAAATTCATTTGTTCTTCTTCGACCATGGAAACGGACTTGCCGAAATACAAAATCCCCTGACAAAATCTATTATCCTCGCGAAATATGAAGACTTAATTATCAGATTGAAATAAATGGATGTGCTAAAACAGCAATACTAAAGATATTGTATCCGGCAAAGTTCCCCAATAAAAAAAGAGCCTGCAAGGAAGCCCTTTTGTATGTATAGTTAATATGCATATTGGTATAAACCATAATATAATGGGCCAACAAACACAATGAAAAATATAATTGTCACAGCGAGTGGAACTTCTTCCTCCGGATCCTCTCCGTAATAGTCGTTCAAAAAAATCCCATAGATAATTTCCCATGCCAATCCGCCAACAAACACTATCTTCCAAATAATTGGCATCCAAATTTTTGTGTCTGTTACAAACCCAAACAAACCTATCCATGTTATAACAGAAACAGCAAAGTCAATTTTTGATAGAGTCGTCTTGTACTTCCCTTTTATCAAAAAACCTAATGCTGCTGTACCAAGTAAACCTATGTATATAGTCCAAAAAATTGTTGCAAACATGCTGTTCCTCTTTCTCTAAAAAATAAACAATATTGATTGAATATTGATAATATCATATTTATATAGGAAGCAAAAGAATCGGCTATTAAAAAAACTAAAAAAACAAAACAAAAAAGCTGAACATTTTAGTGTCAGCTTTTTTATTGTATCGTTCGTCTTGCTAGTGCCAGTATGTCTATTCCTCTTACTTCACACCAATCCTTAACCTTTCCCACTAAAACAATTGGACATTTTTGCAAGTCATGAATAGATTTCACACCAAGCAGCAGAAAGATCGTCTGTAAATGCTGTTTCCACTCTTCTAATTCCTCTATCAGACCTTCTGTTCCGAATTCATGGAGAATCTTTAAAAATGGACCGGCGATACCTGCTGCATTTGCGCCTAACGACAAGCATTTTGCAGCATCAAGTGGGTTCCTAATGCCCCCCGAAGCCATAATTGTCAGACCCTCTGAAACTGACTTTGCCTCTAAAAGCGAAATAACCGCTGAATGGCCCCAATCCTTTAAATAAGAAAAGTCTTTTTTGCTTCTCCGTTCATTTTCAATATGAACAAAATTGGTACCGCCTCTTCCGCCTATATCTATATAATTAATTCCAATACCTTTTAATTGCTCGATTGTTTCCAGACTCATACCAAATCCTGTTTCTTTCACAATCAGCGGCACAGATAGTTTTGAAACTAGCTTTTCCAGCTTTGAGAGCATTCCACTGAAATCTCTTTCGCCTTCTGGCATGACGAGCTCCTGCGGTACATTAAGATGAACCTGTAATGCATCAGCCTCAAGCATGTCAATTGCTTTTCGAGCAAATTCTAGCGGTACATCTGCACCAACATTCGCAAAAATTAGACCGTTTGGATTGTTTGCACGAACAATCTTATATGAATTAGCAAGCTCGGCATTTCTTATGCCTGCATGCTGTGATCCAACTGCCATTGGTATCCCTGCTACATTTGCAGCTTTTGCAAGAGCAGCATTAATTACTTCCGATTTAGTGCTGCCGCCTGTCATCGCATTAATATATAATGGAAACTCCAACTCAAGAGGACCAATGCTTGTACTCAAATCAATATCCTGTATGGCCGCTTCAGGTAATGACCGATGAATAAAGGTCAACTCATCAAAGTCGGAGGTCAATGCGTGTTCTGATTGCAATGCTAACTCAATATGCTCTTCTTTTCGTTTTTGTCTTTTATTCTCACTCATATAAAGTCCTCATATCTTTTCTAACTTAATTTCAGTATACTACTGTTAATTTTTCCTAAATCACAAAACATATGCCTTCTATTAGTTGCTATAAGGCTTCTACATATCCGTATCATTAATGACCATTGCAGTTTGCCTTTTTCGTTGAATTTAAATTTATAGAGGCATGGGCTTAAGAATAGTTCGTTTCATTCTCTGCACCCAATCGCTTTCTGCGGGGAGGCATGGAGCCTCCTTTGCTTTTCTGGTATCCAGGAGCTGAAGTGAACTCCGCTCTATTCCACTAAGTTTTTTATGGTAGTATTACACCAAAAACACTATTAAAGACCAACCATTTCTTATTTTACGGTATATTAAGTGTAATAGCATTTTTTTAAGAAAGGTGGTAGTCGTTTAATGATTTATGGTGAACAAATATATATCAGATCTTTTAAGGCAATTGATGCAGCAGCACTGCTCCAGTTTCAAATCAACAATAAAGATTTCTTTGAAAAATATGCAATGGAGCGAGCGTCAGACTATTATACTATAAACAAACAAATAGAACTGATTAATGACTGGAGCAATGCTTGGAAGGATGATACTCACTATCAGTTTGGTATTTTTTTAAAAGAAACAGAGCAGCTTGTCGGTACACTTAGTTTGTTTCAGGTGCTTAGAGGCTCACTGCAGAGTGCCTTTATTGGCTACTTTATAGATTTGTCACATAATGGCAAAGGTTATGGTACAGTTGCAGTCAAGCTTGCTGTCGATTACGCCTTTAATAGCCTCCATCTTCACCGTATCGAAGCAGGCGTAATGCCTCATAATATTGGTTCGATTAAAGTATTAGAGAAATCGGGCTTTCACAAAGAAGGGATAGCCCGGAAAAATGTCAAAATCCATGGTAAATGGGAGGATCATCAAGTCCTTGCCATTCTTAATCCACATGATTTATAGAAAAAAGAAGCAGACATGGAGGCATGTCTGCTTTATTTCTTGAACACTATAGGTTGATTAGTACGTACTATCTGAATGCCGTATTGATCTTCTGTTTTAGTTATGTCGATATCATCAGCATAATGCATGCCGTATATTGCTTGAAGCTCTATTTTGCCTGTATAGTAGGCAATGACATCCTCTATGTAAGAATGAACTGGTGTCTTTATAAATGATATATCATGGAAGAGAGCCTTCGTGTTTTCATCCATATGTGTATCAAATGCAGCCTCTTCATGCTTGCCGATATCGCTTGTATAGATAATATTGATATTTTCTTGTTTGTCATATAGCTTTAATCCCATTGACAGCATATTCTTTGCATGCAAATTATCTGTTGGCAAAAGCTCGACCTCATAATGACTTCCTAAATGAAAGCGATCCTTCACATAATGAACATGAAAATAATCGCTCAAGCTTAACCCATCTGTACATAAGCCACTTTCTAAAGTGTTGTTCAACCCTTTAGAAAGCTCTTCCCTTATCCAAAGATGCGGTTTATATTGATGCAGATACATACAGCGTTGGGCAAATTCCTCTAAGCCCCCAACATGGTCTGCATGCAAATGGGTTATAACGATATCTGTTATATCTGGATAATTATATCCAGCAGCAGGAAGGCTGGAGCGCAAAGTTGTCCCTGCATCGACTAGTAGCCTTCTGTCCCCAAGCTCCATAATATAGTTGTTATGATAATACTTTGTGAAGGCACCGCCTGTACCTAACGGATTTACTGTAATCATATGTCTTCCCTCCATCTTTTACGTTTATTTTCTTTTAGTGTAGCTTAATGTTGGTAATTAGCAAAGTATATGTAAAAAATCGAGGGTTCTTTTTTCTTCAAAAAAAGAACCCTCCATATACACAGCGAGTATTTACTGTATATATAGAAGGGTTCATTCTATCTATTGTTCACTATCTTCTTCCAAATTCATAGCCACCCACGCAGACTGATCTGCAAAATAGCGGGACCAGCTTGCAATGCCTGCCAAATCATAATCTTCTACAAGCTTGGCACGCTTGGATAAGGATAATTCATCCTCAAGCCAAATTCTATAGGTTGATTTTGATTTAGAATCATAGTACTCACCATAGTTTTGGCCGCTTTCTTCATCATAGGTTGGTTTCACCTTATATTTATCAAGCCATTCCTGTACTTTTTCCATAGAGAGGCTTTCAGATGATATGTCGCCATTTTCTTTTTCCTCCCAAAGCCTTGCATATAGTGGAACACCTAAAACAAGCTTTTCATTTGGCACTTGCTCCAGCAATGTTTTTAAGTTTTCTTCCACCCATGGCAAGCTTGCAACACTGCCTGCTGTTGGTGATGTTGCCCAATGCTCATCATATGCCATGACAACTAAATAGTCGACAATCTCTGAAAGATGGTCTCTTTCAAAAAAGGCAGAATAGTTTCCACCGGCAATGAAGGTGATGTCCATAGATACTGTTAAGCCTGCTTCATGGAAGTAAGGCGTTGCTTCTCTTACGAACTGAGTAACATATTCGCCGTCTTCTTCATTCACATTTTCAATATCAATATTGATGCCGTCAAGATTGTACATTTCACTGTACACAAGAAGCTGCCTGATTACTTTTTGTCTAGTCTCGAAGTTTTTAAAAACATCATGCGTCTTTTCTGGGTCAAAGTCATTGGAGAATAGTCCCCATACTTGATAGCCCTGTTTATGAGCCCATTTTACATATTCCGCAGAGCCGAGATTGCTGACATTTCCTTTGTTGCCAGACAGCTTAAACCATGTCGGTGAAACTACATTAACCCCATCCATCTTAGGTATGTCTGCAGTGTCTGGATTCTTAGAGTAAACAGCTTCCCATGTTAGATTAACTGGACCGTCTATTTTTTTTAGAGCAGGTGTTTTTTCTTCTACATTCGCTTTAACAGTTATCGTATCTCCTGTTGTAAAAAGGTCTTTTTTAATATAACCGGCAACACCATTGTTCTTGCGGACAAAATAATAGTCGCCCTCTTCCTTCTCGATTGTGACAGCTTCTTTTTGCTCGATTTCACCAGTATAAGCAGAAAAAAGCGTCGGTTCTGTACGCAGTCTCGCAAAATCATCTCTCACTTGCTTGGAGCTGAAAGTTGCTGCCGTTTTTTCCGTGCCGTCCTTTTCCAATAAAACTGCATTTGTGTCAGCACCTAGTTGTGTAAATTGATACGGATAAAACTCGATTAACGGTTCGACTGCCACATATACCTCGCCATTCTCATCCTTTATCGGGGAAAATTGCAGATCCACTGTTTCATCATTTACAAAATAGGAAACAGATTCTGATGGAAACTGAATCACTTTATCCTTAGTTGTCGCAATTACTGAATTGCTTTGTGAATCATAAGTGATGCTTTCATCTATATTTTCCTGCCAGAAGCTTAATGGCAAGTAAACAGTCTCATTGACCGTTATTGCATTACCAGCCTGTTTACCATCCAATATAATCGGGTTCTCCCCTTTAAAGTATTCTGCAGTCTTAGAGCTTGCAAATGGATAGAATATAAAGAAGACGCTTGTCACTACCAATAGAACAGCCAATGCTAGTCCAAGCAAAACTTTATACTTGTTTGGCCTTTTTGGCGCTTGAAAAGTTATTTCTGCCATTACCTTCCTCCTGTGATGCATGTCAAATGATGCTTATTTTTTCTATTTTAATAGAATGATATTTTTATTCTAACATGAATAAAGAACAGACAAAAGGAAGAGCCTTTTCCAATTGTTTATAAGCACTATTCTGAAATTTCAACAAGCAGACTGGTAAAAAGCAGCTCGGAATCTGTTTGAATCGGAAAGGATTTTTTAACTAAAAATTCTACAAAATCATAAATAAATACATCATCATCACTGCTGATAACCATTTCATTACTATCGATAACAAAAATAGTTAAAGTGAAGTCCACAGAAGGCCCACTCTTCTTTTATAAACTAAACATACGAGATTGTTATCATTTTCACAATAACCGAAAAAATGTATTTTGTGAAAATCATATGAATTTACACTAAAAAAGAGCCCCGTTCAGGACTCCTTTGTTCATCATTATTTTACTTCCGAATTTCCAGAATAGTAGCCAGTGCGCCCAGTTGGACGATCAAGCACCAATCGCGGTGCTGCACTAAGCAAGATTACAGCTACAATCGAGCATAATACTGATGCTCCAATGAATGGGATACCATTGTAGAATAATGAGTAAGCTAGAGCCGACTGACCTTCTGGTGCGTATTGTGCCCAAATCGTAACACCTGCAAGAAAATGCCAGAAGTAGCGGATAGCACTACCTGTTAGTATGGCAGCAACCATTACTAGTGAAGCAGCCCCTTTTTCTCCGTTTTTAAGTTTGGCTTGTATTGTCGGCATAAAAAGACCAGCAAAACCAATACAGGCAAAAGCTAAGAAATATTCAAGGATTACTTGCCAGAATGCTAGTGCCTGCAAGTCACCTGTTACGATTTGCAATAGTCCCCATAAAAAGCCTGCTGTTGCACTTGCTTTAAAGCCCCAGCGAAAAGCGATTATAAAGATCGGCACCATGGCAATCGAGATGGACCCGCTCGCACCAAGATGGATAGAAGGCAGCAAATCCAACACTAACGCAATGGCTGCAAAAATAGCAATTTCAATTAAAACGACTAACCCCATTTTTTTCATAAAAACTCCCCCTTGTTATGTACGCATACCAAAGGGGAGTTGAAGTAGGATTAACGTGTTTTTTTTTCGTATGAAAAAAAGTAAGTATACATTAAATACCTAGTAAAAAGTCTTCAGCCACGATCCCTACGCTAGTGTTAACTAACAGGTTCAAAGGGTCTGATCATTTAAGATCACTCTCAGCATACATGCTCCCCCTGTGGTTTGCTTTTATATTCAATTGTTCTTATTATAGCAGATTCTTATTCAACTAAAAAGATGCTTTTATTACTTTAAGGAAGCTTTGAATACATCCGTATGATTATCTGTGCTTCTTAATGCACAAACATATTCATTGCTTCTCGGCATATAGCGGTAATCCTTTTGCCATTCTTCTTTATACATGATTATTTTCTTAAAGGCATGAACAATCGAGTAAGCTTCCTGATTCGTCAATGTCGGGTGAAGGGAGATTCTGATCCACCCTGGTTTATTAGTAAAGATCCCTTTTTGAACCTCCGCTGCTATTTGCTTAGATTGTGCCTCGCTGACACCAAGTAAATAGTGACCATATGGGCCGGCACACGAGCAGCCGCCTCTTACTTGAATGCCAAACCGGTCATTTAGCAGCTTTGCTCCCAGATCAAAATGGAGCCCCTCACAAATCACGGAAATGATGCCATGGCGGTTTTTATTTTCCCCGTCCAGTATCGTTATTCCCGGTATTTTATCTAACTCTGTCATCATTAAAGCGATGAGCTCCTGTTCACGCTGCTGCATTTTCTCGACATTCATTTCTTCCTTTAGCTGAATAGCGAGGGCAGTCCGAATTGCTTGAAGAAAGCCTGGGGTTCCGCCGTCTTCCCGTTCTTCTATATCTTTTTTGTAAAGGACGTCACCCCATCCATTCGTAAAGTCAATCGTTCCTCCACCTGGATGATCAGGGATTTTTGCATGAACTAGGCTTTTGTTCATAATAAGAACGCCGCTTGTACCTGGTCCTCCTAAAAACTTATGTGGTGAAAAACAGATAACATCAAGAGCTGCTTCTTTATGATCTGGATGCATATTTATCGTTTCATATGGAGCAGATGCCGAAAAATCAACAAGGCAAATGCCACCATATTGATGCATTAGCTTTGCAAGCCGATGATAATCGGTCTTTCTACCAGTTACATTAGAGCATGCCGTAAATGCTCCAATTTTCATCGTTCTTTGCTTATGTGTCTCAAGGAGTTCCTCCAAATGGCTGTAATCCACATCGCCATTGGCAGCAGGTCTTATCGTAACAACTTCCGCAGCTGTTTCAAGCCAAGACAGATAATTAGAGTGATGCTCCATATGTGTCACAAAAACAATCGGTTTTTCCTTTATGGTCAGTGTTCGTTTGTCCATATGTTTAATGCCGATTAATCTTTGGAATTTATTGATTACTCCTGTCATGCCAAAACCATCAAAAATAAGAATGTCATCTTCATTTGCATGTACATGTCTTTTGATAATATTTTTTGCCTCATGATAGGCATTTGTTATATAGGTGCCCGTTATGTTTGACTCTGTATGTGTATTTGCAACATAAGGACCAATTATGTCAACAAGGTTATCTTCGATTTTTCGATACAGTCTTCCACTCGCTGTCCAATCAGCATATAATAATTTCTGGGTTCCATAAACAGTAGGGTAGGCAAAATCATCTCCGATAATATGTTTCTTGAATGAGCTAAAGTGTGCTTCTAGCTCCGTTCCAATCACATATGTCGATTCTCCAATTTTAGCTCTAATCAACCTAAATCCACCCTCTCTCTCCCTTACTAACCTATGTTAAAATAAAGAAAGAAGTTAATCTAAATACAGAAAAATTTTCAAAAAAAGAAAGAGGCTGAAAGCTTATGGCTATATTACCCGATTTTGCACATGCTTTCCTTGAGGATTTGCACGAAGCCGGACGCTCTAAATTGACGCTTAAACAATATGAGTCAGACTTGAAGAAGTTTTTTTCCTGGCTTGAAGCAGAGCAGAAAAAAACGGATATGAACACGTTGAAGGCATTAAGAAAAGATGATGTTCAAAAATACTTCGTTTATTTGCATAATAAAAAACTGTCCCATGCAACAATTCGCCGGTTAGCAACCGTACTGAGCCGTTTTCTAAAATATCATCAATGTATTGCTGCACATGATATTCATAAATTATCACATACGGCACCGCTCCGTTCCTTAACAAGCAATGATTTCATTGAGGGTGAGGAGTTCACTAAAATCATTTATACGATGAAGCTTCGGTACTCAGAAGCAACAGGAAAAAAAGCGGCTCGGAATTTTCTTGTAGAGCGCAATGCTGCCATTGCATCCCTTATCAGAGCATTCGGGTTAACACCGACGGAAGTGTATGCCATTACGATGGAGCATGTGAATCTTGCACAAGGAGAGCTTTCGATTCCATTTGGGGCAACGATGAAAAAATTTGCTGTTGAAAAGCAAATAATGGAGGATATGAGGACGTATTTTTACTCGATTCCTGAGCTATTCCGCCCAAAATACCATTCTAAGGACCCACTCTTTGTCGCATTTAATAATGTGTCGCTTTCTTTTCAATATGACTACGACAGACAAAAGCCAAAAGCTTTGTCGGTTCGTGCCATCCAGGAAATGATAAAGGATGAAGTCAAACGTGCAGGCCTGCGGAAAATATCAGCAGTGAACTTGCGTAATACCGCAATATTGGAGGAAATTCAGCAGGGTAAATCTGATGAATATATCATGGAACGCTTTTCCCTTACAAGTGAAGCAGCATTGAGAAGATATAAACAATACTTGCTTGCGCTGGATGAGAAGGTCTCCTTTACATAATGAAAAGCAGATGGATGATTCCGTCTGCTTTTTAGTCAGGCAAAGTGTTGTACTCTTTTTTTATTAAAAAAAGCTTTTGTAAAAACAGTCTAACCCGCGGTAATTTATTCTTTTTCTCCCATTTACTTATCATTGTTAATACACTTGTTTTCATAGATGCATATGAGCCAATTGCGGAATAACCATAAAACCATCCCATAAACAAACCTGCTGTTAAACTGTGTCTGTGACTGAAAAAGACAGAAATTATTAGTCCTAAGATAAGTGCGGTAGTTGGTCTGTATTTTTTTGGTATATGAAAGATCCGCTTTAGCAGCTGTGTCAGTACCATCACAATCGGCACTGCTGCCACGGCATCCCAGAAGTTGGTTTGTATTGTCGGAAAATCGATCATTATTTTCCCCCTTAAGATAGATAGCCAATACCTTTAGTTTGCTGTTGATACAGGGAAATATGCGGATTAAGAGAATATAAAACAAAAAAGCCTTAAGTTCCAAAACTTAAGACTCAAAAAAAATTATGAAGAGCCGCCAACCGTTATCGTTACCTCAACTTGTTCATTTTCAACTGTTTCGTTTGCCAGCAGCTTTAATAAATTATGAGCAGCCATTGAGCCCCATTCATGGCTCGAATAGCTGATGGTGCTTAATCTTGGCACCATATATTGCGCTAACTCAATATTATCAAAACCAACAAGAAACACATCTTTTCCTATTTCATATTCTTTATCCTGCAGATAACGATAAATTCCAATCGCCATTTCATCATTAAAGCAAAATATCGCAATTGGTTCACTGTAGTTCGCAAAAATTTGTCTTGCCGCCTCTTCGCCCGAATCCTTTAAAAAATCACCTTGGACCTCAATCAGCTCCACATTTGGGAAAGATTGCAGTTCCTCCCTGACACCCTCCATTCGTTTTTTTGAATCATACGAACCTACAGGACCTGTGACTGCATACAGTTTATTTACATTGTGTTCAGTAAGCTTTCTTACAGCTAATCTTGCACCAGCTGTATTATCCAAAAGCACACCTTTAATGTTTTCATGAACGAGCTCTCTGTCCAACACTACTATTTTATAGCTTTTGTCTGCATAATTAAGCAGCTCTTCATCTGTAAATGCTTGATCTAATATAATGCCGCCATCAATTACCTTTTCCAGCAAAAGCCGATGGGACTGAACACCAGAGCACGCAATTAATTCATACCCTTTTTCATTTAAAGCCTCACGCATTCCGCGGAGTAGCGGACCATAAAAATAGCCGCCATAATCAGCTAAAAAGACCCCGATGATTTTTGTTTGCTTCACCTTCAGCATTCTTGCCGCTGCATTTGGCACATATCCCAGCCGATCAGCAATAGCCAAAATCCGACTTCTAGTCTCTTCCGTTACCTTTGGACTCCCATTAAGCGCATACGAAACAGTAGAAATAGAAACACCTGCTTCCTTTGCGATGTCCTTAATACCTGCCATTAAAGCTCCCTCCAAACTTTCATAAAAGTGAAAAGTTGCTATGTAATATAAATCAATACTACTATTTTATCAAAATTATCTCGATAGTTCTTGTTGTGTGTAAAGTTATTTTGAACGCAATGAAGGGAGCCAGGAAATCGTTTTGATTTCCTGGCTCCTCTGAGATTAACTGCTAACAGAAGTTAGTCATTTAAGTTAGTGTACTTTTTTATTAACTTGAATCCACCAGACAAAACATCCTCACTGCTGCCGCCCACATAAATTTCAAACAAGCCCTCGTCACTTGTAAAGCTCATATCTTGGTGATAATAACGCAGCTGTGCTTCTGTTAATTGGAATTGTATTTCCTTTGTTTCCTTTGGGTTTAGGCTTACTTTTTGGAAGTCTTTCAGTTCTTTGACTGGCCGGACTACATCACCTGTCATATCGCGAATATAGAGCTGGACGATTTCTTCTCCGGTGTAATTCCCTGTATTTGTTATGGTTACTGATACTTGAATTTGTTCGTCTGCGGTCATCGTATCGGAGGACAATCGCAAATTTTCATAGATGTAGTTTGTATAGCTCAAGCCAAACCCGAATGGCAGAAGCGGTTTATTCGGTATATCTAGATATTTGGATAAATAATGGTCTCGGCTTACTCCGTCATAGGGACGACCCGTATTATAGGCATTATAGTATACAGGAATTTGCCCGGCTGTATGAGGAAAAGACATGGTCAGTTTTCCTGATGGATTCACATTTCCAAACAGAATATTGGCAATGGCGCTTGCTCCTTCTGTACCTGGATACCATGCTTCAAGCACTGCATCAGCTTCATCCAATACACCGTGTAAATCAAGGGGACGGCCGTTGAACAGGATAACAGCAATTGGTTTGTTTAATGTTTTCATTTGTTTGATAAGGTGCAGCTGTGCTTCTGGCAATGTAATATCTGCCCTGCTGCAGGCTTCGCCGCTCATTGAGGCATATTCACCAACTGCAAGCACAATTACATCTGCTGCTTTCGCTGCTTCTATTGCTTCGGTAACTTGTTCTTCTGTTATTGTCTCCACATTACTGCCTTGTGCAACTGTTACATTAGTTGTCAATGCTTGTAGTGCTTCATGAAGGTTTGCTGTATTTTCGATTTCTCCTTGCCAAGACCACGCTCCTAAAATGTCCGGTGATTGCGCGAAGGGGCCAATTAGGGCGATATTCTGCTGTTTGTCCAAAGGCAAAACGCTGTTGTTTTTTAAGAGAACGCAGGATTTTTCTGCCAGTTTACGGGCAACTTCCCGGTTAGTTTTGGAAAGAATCACTTCCTTTTCCTTTACAGTATCTGCAGCTCTGTAAGGATTTTCGAATAATCCAAGCTTTTCTTTCAGCTTTAAGATGCGCAGCACCGCTTCATCCAATAATGTCTCTGTTACTTCCCCGCTTTTGATCAAATTTTCCAAACTGCGGATATAGCATGGTGTCATCATTTCAATATCAACACCGGCAAGGATTGCCTTGCGGGCCGCCTCTGCTTCATCACCTGCGACTCCATGTGGAATTAATTCCTTAACTGCGCCCCAATCTGATATCAACACACCATCAAAACCCCATTCCTTGCGAAGAAGATCTCGCATAAGCCACTTGTTGCCGGTAGCTGGAATTCCGTCTACGGTGTTAAAGGATGTCATCACCATTTCACAGCCTTCATCAAGCGCTGCTTTATACGCAGGAAGATAGGATTCGCGCAGCTGACGTTCGGACATGTTGACAGTGTTATAGTCACGGCCTCCTTCTGGTGCACCGTATGCAGCAAAATGCTTCACACATGCGGCAACTTTCATATGGTCAGCCGCAAGATCTTTGCCTTGAAAGCCCCGCACAAAGGCTTTGGCAAAGGCGCTATTTAAATAGCTGTCTTCTCCAGTCGTTTCAAGCACGCGGCCCCATCGAGGATCGCGAACGAGATCGACCATTGGTGCAAAGGTGACATGAACACCAGCAACAGCTGCTTCACTAGCTGCAACCTCTGCACTTTTTTCTGCCAGGTCCATATCCCAGGAACAGCCTATCGCTAAAGGAATTGGAAAGATTGTTTTATAGCCATGAACGATATCTGCCATGAATAAGAGTGGAATGCCATGACGATTTGTTTTTAAATGCTCCGCTTGAATTTTCCGCACCGTGTCTGCCCCAGAAACACCTAAAACAGATCCACTGTTTTTCACAACAAAATCGCTTATGCCCATCTCTTCAAATGGACCAGTAATTTCCCCGGCAAGTCCGTAATAAAAATTTCCGGACAGCTGCATTAATTGTGCGACCTTTTCTTCTAACGTCATGTTTTGAATTATTGACTTAAGATCAATCTGAGCCATATTCTGCCTCCCCCTGTTTTGTTCATCGAAACGTTTCACCAACGATTACAATTCGAATTATAAGCGTTTTCATTTCGAAGGTCAACTTAAAAAGCAAGGGGAGGACTTAATATTACAAATCAGCGAGTATTCTTTGTAAATTCTGCAAACCAATTTCAACACTTATTAACGGGGCTTGTGTAAATGCTTCTTGTTCAACAACCAGCCACTCTGTTCCATTCTCGTAAGCCTTCTCAACAATGCCCTTTATATTTAGGCTACCATTGCCGATTTCAGTACTTTCCCTTTTACTAGAATCCATGTCCTTCACATGGATAAGCGGAGTTCTGCCTTTCCATTTTTCCATATAATTAATCGCATTCACGCCTGCATATTCTAGCCAATAAGTGTCAAGCTCAGCATTTAAAAAGCTTGCTGGTACTGCCTCAAACAGCCTATCAAGGATAACTGTCCCTTCCTTGCTGACAAGCTCATGATTATGATTGTGATATAGCAGGGACAAACCAGCTGCTGCAATCTTAACACCCGCTTTCTGCAGCTTTTCTGCAAAGTCATCCCACTCATTGATTGTAGGAAAGCTTGCCCATGGGCACACAATATATTTATTGCCAAGCTCTTGCTCGAATTTTATAACCTTGTCTGTCTCTTCCAATATTTCTTCCATGCTGATATGGGAACCGGCAATTTTTAATCCTAGCTCCTTTAGCTTTGCTTTAATCTCCTGTGCATTTTTTCCGTGATAACCGGCAAATTCCACTCCGTCATAGCCCATCCTTGCCACTTTCTCCAATGTGTCAAAAAAATCCTTTTCAGCATCCTCTTTTACACTCCATAACTGTAGTGCGATTGGCAACGCCATACGTATCCTCTCCTTTTTAGGGTTTTATAAAGAGATTTGTGAAGCAATATTCGTTATCCTTTCATTTTATTCCTCCTCTCATCTATATATTATCTATTAAATAAAAGACAAAAGACAAAAGTTAAAGGTATAGTCATGGTTTATTCATATTTTGAAATTATGATAGGCTATAAGAATCAATTTTAAAGAGTATATAATGAGGGTGAATCGGATGTTGTGTAATGAAGGAGAATACATTAAATACTCACTTAGTGATTTGCTAAAAAAAATTAATGATCTTCGTTCTGAGCTTTTGGAAGCCGCGTCACGACAGGGCATAGATAGTGTCGAGGTATTAAAGAAAAGCGAAGAGCTTGATATATATATCATTAAATACCAACAGATCAGAAGTAAACTACCCAAAAACAAATAACACCCTCCTTGCACGATTGAAAAGGAGGGTGTTTCTGCTTATTGTTCCGTTGCGCCGTTTTCTTCCCAATATATTTCTGAGAAAACATCGGCAAATGCATCAATTGTTCTGTTCAGCTCTTCTTGATTATTGTCAACACCGCCGACTTCAAGCAGAATGGCTTTATCAGAAAAGTTTTGGTTGTAGATTCCATTTCCTTGATCCTGACTTTTGCCGTAAACTCCCCTGCTAATACCAGGATATTTTGCAGCAAGTTCCTTATGCAGTTTTTTAGCAAATGCCTGGTTCTTTTCATAGCCTTCATATCCTTCTCCGACAACGAAAACAATCTTAGCATAACTCTTACCATTAATAGTAGCTGTGGTAGTTTTTTTCCTAGCTGAGTCCCTATGGATATCAATTAAATAAGTAAGATCTTTATTTTCCGAGATTGCAGCTTCAACAACCTCACTCGATGCACTGTAGGAAGCCGTATATTTCCACTTTCGGTCCAAAAGCTTTTGGTTCATGTTTGTCTTATCATGCTGTACCCCAATTCCGTCTTTTTGGAGAAGGCCTGTCAGTTTCGAACCAAGGCTGACCACATTAACCCGCTCGTCCGCACTTATTGCATCATTAGGATTTTGCGCATTTTTTAACAACGGTAAATACGATTCTAAATTATGTGTTTGATAGATTAACACACGCTTGTCAGTGGAGGCTTGATGTGTGTTATTGTCATCTGTTTTTGATGTATCATCAGTGATTTTTTCTTCATCGGCTTCCTTTGGATTTTTTAAGATTTCATCAGATGGAGTTGATTCATAAGGCAACTGAGCAATGGTTGTCCCTTCCTCTGCCACAATGATTTTTGTATGATAGAAGCTAAGCTGAGGGAGCTCTCTTCCTAATAATGTTCGTGTATCATCAAGTCTTATATTTGTAGCAACCTGAAAGAAAAGGTTTGATAACGAAATGGTGCTTCCTTCCTTTGGAAAATAATGATTTTCAAAGTTAAAAAGCTGGGAATAAAGGTTTGCAGCATCAACCTTTTCCAATGCCCCTCTTATGTAATCGGAGGAGAATTTTTGTGAAACAAATGAGGTTGTAGCACCAGAAATTAAGATAAATACGAGGATGACTCCCAGAATAGTAGTATAGATGAATTGGAAATAATATTTAAATTTAGATATTGGCATAGGTCGTCTCCTTTCTCTCTAAAATTTATATTCTTTTTAGTAGAGATTTAGAAGGACGAATTTTGATTAGTCTTATTTGTTTTTAATTGCTTGTTCATTTTTAATAGAGATATTGAGTGCGTAAAATTAGTTGGTTGTTTTGAAAAAATGCATGCAACCGTAAACTGCATGCATTTTTTTGCTTTATTATTTGAATGAAAACAACAGCTCTGCTTCGCAAATTAATTCACCGCGAACGGTTGCGATGCCTTTTGCCTTCGCGATCGTTTTTTTGACCTTTGTGACAAATACCTCCATACAGAGCTCATCACCAGGAAAAACGGATCTTTTTATTTTACAGTCTGTTATTTTCGCAAGAAGCGCCCACTTTCCTTCATGCTTCTTTTCACTGTGGATGGCAACTGCTGATACTTGCGCAATTGCTTCAATAATAAGAACACCTGGCAGGATTGGGCTTTCTGGGTTTGTTCCTGTAGCAAACGTGTCTTCCTTACTAATTTGTTTGACTCCTACTGCCATTTTCCCTGCTTTAAGCTCTAATATTTCATCAACAAGTGGCAGTGGATAGCGGTTTAGTATGTCTTTAACAATCGCTAAATCAATCATTGTTTTTGCCCAAATTCATCAAGCTGTTTTTGAAGGCTTGCCATTGCAGCTGTCATTTCCTGTGTCAGCTCGGCAACATCCTTTCTTGTACCATCTTCCTTTTGCAAAGAAATAGGATCACCGAATATTACCCTGATTTTTTTCCCTTTCAATAAACCCTTTACATCTGTCGGACCACTGAATGCTGCTGGGACAATCGGTACCTTTGCCAAATTAGCAATTGTCGCTGCCCCTCTTTTCAATGGCACGTCTTCAGATGTTCTTGTTCCACTTGGAAAAATGCCGACGATTTTCTTTTCTTTAAGCAATTTAACAGGTGTTTTTATACTGCTTGGACCAGGATTTTCTCTGTCGACTGCAAATGCATTGATGCTTGTCAAAAACTTCCCTGCATTCGGTTTGGCAAACAGCTCTTTTTTTGCCATGAAATGAATTTGGTTCGGCAGCATGGCAGTCCCAAGCGCCACGACATCCACCCAGCCAATATGCGAGCAAGCCACAACATAACCGGTATCCTTTGGTAGCTTGTCTTTATGTATTGCTACACTGCGTCCGAATATTTTCAAAACGATATTGGCAAAGTTACTTGTAAATGTATACATATTAAAACTCCTTTATGTAAATTAAAACGTATCATCTATGTTAGTTCTATATTATTATACCATCTGCTCTTAGTACTAGATACTATCTTTTTCTATACGATTAATTATATACTATCCAATCAAAAAAGAGTAGTGTCATCTATACACAAAGAAAGGAGCTTCTAGCGTTAGAAGCTCCTTTTCATTATTTCAGTTCATCTTCAGTGATGAACTTATCTTTAATAACGGTTTCGTCTATATTGCTTTTGGTGACCGCAACTGGATCAAGGAGAATGGATGGAACATCGTTTTTCCCATTGTTGACTGTAGCTGTTGTATCGATTTTTTCGTTTTTCCCAGCTTTCATAGCGATGGCTGCTGCATCTTCTGCTATAACCTGAATTGGTTTATAGACTGTCATTGTTTGGCTCCCAGCAAGAATGCGTTTTAGGCCAGTGATTTCCGCATCCTGCCCTGAAACAGGAATTGTTTTCCCAATTGCCTGCAAAGCATTGATAACACCGCCAGCAGTCCCGTCATTTGCGGCGATAACAGCTTGAATATTATTGTTATTTTCCTTTAACGCTTGCTTCATATTAGTCTCTGCTATTTCAGGCTGCCACTCATCTGTATATTTATCAAACACAAGCTTAATGTCGCCTTTATCTATATAAGGCTGCAGTACTTCCATTGCCCCTTCTCGAAAGAGCACAGCATTATTGTCTGTTTCAGCTCCACCAATGTAGGCGAAATTACCTTTCTTTTGCTTTTTGAGTATTTCCTGTGCCTGCAATTGGCCAACCTTTTTATTATCATAGGAAATATAGTAATCCACATCTGCATTCTTAATCAGTCTGTCATAAGAAACGACTTTCACATTTGCTTTATGCGCTTTGTCAACAATTTCAGCAGAAACCTCTGCATTATGCGGCACTACGACTAATACGTCGACACCTTCCGCAATAAGCAGCTCAGCTTGTTTGATTTGCACACTATCCACGCCATTAGCAGCAAGTGTTTTCACTTCACCACCAAGTTCCAGCACTTTTTTCTCAAATGCTTCCTTGTCCTTATACCAGCGATCCTCTTGCAGTGTGTCTAATGAGAAGCCTACATAGACCTTGCTGTCATCTTGAGCAAGCTTCATTTTTGGTTCTGAATTCTCGGTTGTAGTTTGGGAGCAGGCAGCCAAAAAAGTCATGGCCATGACACACGCTCCCGCCATAAGCTTTTTCTGCAGTGACTTACGCATCTCCCTTCTCCTCCTTATCAAGTTCGAATTTTTGAATCATGCTATTCATATTATCGACCATTTGCGTAATTTCCTTGAAGTTTGCTGAAATACTTGTCATCATGTCATTTTGTTGCATCATCGAAGCAGAAACCTCTTCAAAGGATGCTGCTGATTCCTCAGATACTGCGGCAATTTGCTCAACGGACGCACTAATGCCATTGCCCGTCTTTGTAAATTCCTTAATGATTTCCGATATGTTCAGCGATTTCTCTGTCAGATTAGTAATTCCATCCATAATGGCATTAAAGGTGCTTTCTGTCATTTTAATCTGTTCAGCGCCCTTATTCACTTCCTCATAGCCTTTTTCTAGCTGTGTTAGTGATTCAATACTATTTTCTCTAATTGCTGTGACTAATCCGGTTATATCTGTTATCGAATCAGATGTTTGCACAGCTAATTTACGCACTTCTTCTGCAACAACTGAAAAGCCTTTACCTGCCTCGCCTGCTCTGGCAGCTTCAATTGAAGCATTCAACGATAGCAAATTCGTCTGGTCAGCAATCGACTTAATAAAGGTCACAAGCTTAGTGATATTTGCCGTATTACCTTCCAATTCTTTCATTTTTTCCACACTGCTTGTTACAACCGTATTAATGGTGTGCATCTGCTCTAAAGACTTATTCATAAGTCTTGAGCCCTCTTTGCTAGAAGCAGTGACAACTGCTGAAGTTTTCACTAATTGATTCGCATTTTCATCTGCTATAGCAATTTGCTGGTTAAAATCCTGCATGTTGACAGCAATCGTTGATGAAGCATCTGCCTGTACATTTACTCCTTCAACTAACTCCTGAACAGTCATTGAAATCGTATCAATCGTAGTGCTGACTTCAGCAGCTGCCTCAGATACCTCTAAACTTCTTGAATCAAGATTTGTAGACATGGATGAAATACCATAAATCGTCTCTTTCAAGCTTTGACCCATTTTATTAATAGATTTGGACATTACTCCGATCTCATCTGTAGAACTTTCATCAAGCAGCGACACATCCAATTTCCCATTAGCTATGGAATCGCTTACCTCTATAACATGCTTTAACTTTCCTTGTATTCTTTTAGAGATAATAATTAAGATAGCACTTGAAATGGCAATTGTCACAATTGTTAAGATGCCGACTAAAAAGCTTGTTCTTGTTACATATGACTTAGATTCAGCCAATGATTGCTGGTTTTCCGCGGAAACAAGTTTATTTAGCTGTTCGCCTTCTTCGGTTACCTTTCCTTTTAAGTCACTAATTTGCTTTTCAAGTTCTTTATAAGAAGTTGTATTAAAATCCTTAACATTTGGTACAACAGAATTAAAGAATATTTCATCAATTTCTTGATTGTTGGCAATAAGCTTTAAATATATTTGTTTAGCTTCCTTGCCTTCCATATTTTTTTCCACTTTTAAAGCAGTCAAAGTGAATTTTTTACTTAATTCTAAGTATTCATCAAGCTTTTCATCATTAGCATCAAGGAAATACAAAGGTATTTGCGTATTTTTCTCTTGAAAAAGTGCTACTAATTCCATTGTATTAATGCTTAATTCATTTTTACTGCTTATTTCATTCATATTGCTGGACATTTTGTTTAAGGATACATACGTGATCCCGATAGAAGTTAAAAATAAGACAAGCGTCAGCAAGAACACTATTCCATATTTGTAACCAATCCTTAAATTTTTGAACTTAAATTTTTCTGTCAAAAGAGTCCCTCCTATCTCTAGGAGTAATATCGACAACAACAAACAATTGTTGAATAGCATTTTGCAATATTTTTTAATTAAAAAAATCACCAGAATATAAAAAAGGATTCTTGCAAAAGAATCCTTCGTACATCTAAGTTTTCGTGTTCCTGACGTCTTTATTTCAGGTAATATAAATTAACAAAAAAACTCACAACATTTGTTTGTTCAACCAGTTTACTGTTTTTCCAATAAGCTCTTTGTAATGGGCGGAGGAAGAAAAGGTATGCTCCCCATGTTCGACGATAAATGCTTCCACACTTCCCACTGTCCTTTGTTCATATTTATGTTTATATTCAAAAAGATAATCATGGGGGATATCAGAATCACCATTGCCATGGAGAATCAGAACGTCTCCTTTGAAGCTTGCGCATTCCTTTAGCGGATGATATTTCTTCATCGACTGAAAGAAATACTCTGAAAGAGGATATCCATAAAAATCTACTGTCTCACAGTCTTTTAAACTTTCAACCTCACTGTTGCCCACTATATTTGCTAAATCCTTATATGGGCTTCCAACAGCAGCCCATTGGATGAGCTTCTTTACCCTGTCATCCCTGTTTGCTTGAAGCAATGTCACTGCTCCACCTAAGCTGTGTCCAAGCAGAATAATCTTATCTGTCTCTTCCTGCCTGCAAGCATAATCTATGAGTGTTTTAGTTTGTGCAATAAGATCGCATAATCCAAAGCTGCCATACTCTCCTGTGCTTTCACCACAGCCAGCATAATCAAAGCGATACACAGTATAGCCATTTTTCACAAGCTCTGATGCTGATTTCACAAAGAGTCTGTCAACACCAATTCGGCTTCCAATTAAGCCGTGGCATATAAGCACAACATGCCCGTTTTTTTTGATTCCGTTTGCTGGATAATCAATGGAGAGGGCAAGCTCCTCCTTTTTCCACATAAGCCTTTGGTGTACAGTCATTCGTTTACCTCCCACAATCCCCTTAAATAAACTTTTCATACAGGTTTACTCGGTTTTAAAAAATCGATTTCTTATTCCCTCTATTATAGAGGGAAACTTGTTTTTTTGTCAAAAGGAAATAAAAAAACTGACATAACTTTTCCTGTATGAAATAATAAATACAAAGTCTTTCTACTTAGGAGGAATTATGCAGTATTATACAGACTATCATCATCACTCCAATCATTCCTTTGATTCAAAGGCTGATATGGAGGAAATTTGTCAAAGCGCTATAAACAATGGAGTCCAAGAAATTTGTTTTACAGAGCATTTCTCCGTAAATCCAAATGCACCAACATATGGGCACATGGTTTGGGATAAGTACCTCCATGATATAAAAAGATGTCAGGATATTTTTAAAGACAAGCTTTTGATCAAGGTAGGCATTGAATTATGTGAGCCCCATTTGCTAAAAGGTATTTATCAAAATGCATTAAAACCGATTCCCTTAGATTTTATCTTAGGCTCTGTTCATAATCTAGGCGGCACTACGTTAAGAAGGTATATGAATGCAAATCCTGATAAAGATATTTACGAGGATTACTTTCTAGAGCTAAGAAAAATGGTGCAGTCAGCAGACATCGACATTATTGCCCATTTTGACTTAATGAAGCGCTATGCTTTTTCCCCAAGGGGTTTATATGATTTTGACAAGCATAAGGATTTAATTGCCGATATACTGACAATCGCAATAAGCAGAGACATTGGCCTGGAGATTAATACTTCTGGATGGCGCACAAGTGTAGAGTTATCGATGCCTTCTCATGACATTTTAGGACTTTATAAGGAACTAGGCGGAAAGCTGCTTACGATTGGTTCCGACTCCCATCATGCTGAAACAGCAGGCGCAGGTTTTCAGCAAGGAATAGACTTGGCGAAAGCGTGCGGTTTTACGCATGTTTACACCTATTCCAAACGCCAACCAACTGCATATAGAATAGGCTAAAAAAGATGCTGGGACAAAACAAAAGATAACCTTTCTAAACACGAATAATAAAATTAAATCCATATTTGAATAATGAAGCTTGTGACAAAATAGAATATGGAGTTAAAATTAGTTCGTTTCATTGCGCGCTCGTCCTCGCGCTTTCCGCGGGGAGGAAGCTGAGCCTCCTCGTCTTCGCCTGCGGGGTCTAAAGCGTCCTCTATTTCCCTTAGTAGTCGAGTGGCCTCCGCTCCATTCCACTAAAATTTCTAATTATTGTAATTTAAAAAACAAGAAACCGAACTATCCAATCGAGATTAGAATGGATAGTTCGGTTTTTATACTGATTCATATACTTATGTCCCAGCCTCTTTTTTCGCTTATAGATAAGAAACAATCAATTCACTGTTTCCTTCCACTTCAAAGCTGCCAAATCCGCTAGGTAGTAAGAAATGATCTCCTTTTTTGAAAGGATAGCTAGCTGAATCCTTTTTAATGCTTCCTTCTCCTTCAATAACACTGCATAATAGAAACGGCTTTGTTTGTGTGTTTATGCTAGTGCCTTGAATGTCCCATTTTTCAACTGTGAAATAGTCACACTCGATAAAGGTAGTTACCGTTAAATCGCCATTTGTTTCCACTTTGACATCAAAGGAATCGGCTTTGTGAGGAACTGTCGTCACATCAACAGATTGTATAACATGCAGTTCTCTCGTATTCCCTGTATCATCTTTTCGGTCATAATCATAAACACGATATGTTGTATCCGAATTTTGCTGTGTTTCCAGGATGATAATCCCTTCTCCAATAGCATGGATTGTCCCGCTTGGCACAAAGAAAAAATCACCTTTTTGCACAGGAACTTTATTCAATAACTCTGTCCATTTATTTTCACGGATCATGCTTTCCAGCTCTTCTTTTGTTTGGGCATGGTGACCAAAAATAATTTCAGCACCTTCCTTACAATCGACAATATACCAGCATTCCGTTTTTCCTAGTTCGCCATTTTCATGAACGTTTGCATATTCATCATTTGGATGAACCTGCACAGATAAATCTTGATTAGCATCCAATAATTTAGTTAGCAAAGGAAAACGATCTCCTTCTGCATGACCAAACAGCTCTTTGTTATTTTCCCATAATTCGCCTAACGTTTTTCCTGCGAACTTGCCGTTTTTAACGACGCTTTGTCCGTTCGGATGAGCAGAAAATGCCCAGCATTCACCTGTTGTTTCAGAAGGAATCTCGTATCCAAAGCTGCGCAGCTCTGTCCCTCCCCAAATACGGTCCATAAAGATAGGATTAAAAAATAAAGGTTCAAAATTCATATTAGGTTAGAACTCCTTTAAATGTTTGTTTACCAAATTAATTCTACCATATAATGGAGCAATTTCTATCTATTTTCAAAATAAGAAAACAAAAAAGGCAGGATTACAACCCTGCCATTTTGAAAACCTTATTCTCTTTACTAAAATTACTCTCTATTTCATTTTTTATATCAGTCGGATACTTATGGAAGCGTAGTAATAGCTTCTCCTTTTGCTCATCTGATGAATTCTTACAGTTGATTGCCGTGCGAACAGCAAGCTTCAGGGTATATTTCTCCCAATCCACTTTCGCAAGAATTGCACTTTTCTCCAAACTAGCAGACAACGACTTCTGAGCGACAAGCTCCGCAAGTTCCTGCTGTCTAACGATCCCGAATACAGAACGGAAAAGCTTCTGTGCAAAAGCTGCCATATACACTTCGTTTATGTAATTATCAGCCATTGCACATCGACTCTCCTTTTTGTTTCGTTAATTTTTTAGTTTTTGTTTAATGCTGTCTGGCAGGTCATCCTCAGAGATGAAATTCACTATAATATCATCTTGATACTTAGCCTTTACTATTACAGTATATTTTTCATTTGGATACACAAATTTTGCAAGAATGTCACTTTGCTGCTCCTTATTCTCTACTTCAACCTTGTTTTGGAGCTTGCTTATTTTATTGTCAATTTCTTCATTTGAAAACTCACCCGAATATTCAATATCAATATCTTCTGCCTTCACGATGTACATCTTATCTACATATTGAGAATCAACAGAAAACAAATTCTGATACCCACGTTTTTTCAGCCAGTCCACCGTTTCTTTATTGTTTGCAGTAAAAGTGTGATAATAATCTGTCATTTTGTTATTTCTATCAACACTTATAGTTGCTGCAAGATTATAATTATTGGTCATTTGATCAAAGGACTCATTTCGTTTATCCTCCATAAAGATAGTAAGGAAGTTCTGTAATTCTTTTTTGTCAGTAATCTTTAAAGTTTGACCAGTAGGCATGTCGACTGTGACTTTAGTAATATTGTCTTTTGTATCCAAATCATATAATTGCTCTTTATACTCCTTGGATTCATAAATAGATTTCAGTAATTTCTTATATTCCTCTCTCTGCATTGTATAAAATCTTGTCACTTTTCTATTGTTGAGTTCGTAACCAATTGTCAACTTTTTAAGCCTATCATCATAGTTATTATGATCGTATGTTTCATCTGCCTTAATTAATTCCTTATGCATTAATACTACAAGCTTTTTGTTTTCTTCAGAGGTTAATGTCTTTATACTATCGTCTGAATAATTATCCGACTCTTCTAAACTCATACTTTTGATGTCTTCCACCTCTGGCACAAATTTTTCATATTTGCTGTTAAGAAATGGTGCTGCAACAGCTACAACGATTGCTGCAAGCAAAAAGAACACATAACCTTTTAAGCGGTTAAACACCCGCCATGATTTCATAAGGAACATTTCTCCAACTAAATAGCCAATAAATGAGCCGATTAACAGTCCAAAGAGATGATATGGCAGACCTTGATTTATCAGTTGATAATACAAACCAAACAGAAGCATAAAACAAATTGTTACAGTGTATTTAAACAATCCGCCTAAATTACTAACTGTCAATGTTTGATAAACTGTTTCTGCATTCCGCTTTTTATATAGAAGCAATGCTGCTACATAAAGAATTACACATACCAAAATATAGGACGTATATACCTTCACTGCCGAGTAATCACTGTAAATGATGACAGGAGCCAATATTGGCGATAAATATATTAGTTTATCAGATATGTATTTGTCGACAGGAAATCCGTGGACATAGTTGCTGAAGTTATAAAAAACCATATAGATAATTCCTGCTGGAAAAAGAAGCAGCAATACGGTAAATACACCTTGTGTTATCGAAAGTCCTGTCAGCATGCCGACAAATATACATGTAAAATACACAATTGCTGTAAATATGATAAATACGCCAATCCAGCTGAATATTTTTGCAAATGAAATGAACTGATGCAAATCGATAATCCAATAGGCAGCCATAATAATGATGGCGTTTAAGATAATAGGAACAATTAACACAAGAAAGCCATTCCATGTAAAAAAGTGAAACAGGAAGCTTCTGCTGACTGGTAAACTATGAATCAAGTCACTGTATGCTTTACTTTGAATATATCGAAACAGGAAAATTCCGAGCAGGAGAGGAATAATAATCATTATCCCTGCTTGAACAAGGATATTTATATCAAAAATCTCTGAGTATACTTGATCTCTCTCCCATCTTCTATAATCATTTTTATCCATTAAGATCAAATGCATCGGCACCGCAAAAAAGAGTGCTAAAAAGGAGATAATTCCTAACCAGCCGACGTTTCGAAACGTTAATAATGATAATTGCTTATAATAATAGGTTTTCTTTAATGGCATAGTCCAATTCCTCCATTTGGTAAATAAATATCTCTTCTAATGTTAGTGGCAAGATATCAAGTAATAAAGGGTTAAACTGGTCGATTTGCTTGATGATATCGTCTTTTTCACCTTTTACGATGAACATGCTGACACTGCCACGCTGTTCGAAATGGACCATACTTAAGCTTTTTTTCAATTGTTCGATGGTGTTTGCTTCAGGGAAAGCAACTTGGATTTTATGAAAATCGAGCTTTATTTCATCAATATCATTTTCAATCAAGCATTTTCCCTTATGGATAATACTTATATGATCACATAAATCCTCTACTTCTGAGAGATTATGTGAGGAAATGATAACAGTCATTTCCCTTTCTGCAACCTGCTGCACAATGAGCTTCTTCACATTGGAGCGGATCACCGGGTCAAGCCCGTCAAACGGTTCATCTAATATTAAGTATTCTGGCTCTGTTGCAAATGCTAGCCAAAACGCAATTTGCCTTTGTACACCTTTAGAAAAGTGATGGATTTTTTTATTTTCGTTAATATCAAGCTGATTGCCTATTTTTTTAAACAGTTCTCCATTCCAACTCGGGTAAAGCTCCTTATAAAATAGGGCCATTTGTTTTGTCGTGTAATGAGGCAAAAAGGAAGGATAATCAGCAATAAAGAACATTCTGCTTTTTAATTTCGTATTTTCAAAAACAGCTTGTTCTTCAACTGTAACTGTCCCTTCATCTTGTTTATAAATACCTGCAAGTAATTTTAAGATGGTTGTTTTTCCAGCACCATTGGAGCCAAGCAGGCCATAGATACTTCCTTTTTGTATGTTCAAGCTCATTTTGTCGAGAATGACATCCTTATTCATTCGTTTTACGACTTGTTTCAATTGAATCATAGGCCTAACACCTCCATTAATTTATCTGCTTTTTAATATGCAAAAGCAATTCCTCTGGCGATACGCCTAAGTACAGTGCTTCCTTAATTGCTTTATCCAATTTTGCAAGTGCCTCGACTTTTTTACTGTCATCTTGAATAAATTCAGAAGCCTTAACATAACTGCCTTTTCCTTTAACAGAATAGATATAGCCTTTTACTTCAAGCTCTCGATACGCTTTTTGGATTGTATTAGGATTGATTGTCACCTGTGTTGCAAGTGTGCGAACAGACGGAAGCTGTTCATCTGCCTTCAATACACCTGTGACAATCAGCTCGACGAATTTTTCTACAAGCTGTTCGTAGATAGGTGTCCTGCTTCTAATATCCAGTTCAAACATATCCAGCCCCCCATCTGTACTAAGTGTACTATTATGCGTAGTACAGTTATTATAATCTATAGTTTAATTGAAAAAAAGTACCAAAATGAATTTTTTTCCTTTTTTACCAAAATGGTTATTACCTATTTTCTTTAGCCTTCTATTTACTTAGAATAGCATCTTAAATAGTTTTCAAATTCTCCATACAGGAACACAGCATTCCGAAAATGACATTCAATTTAACTATGCTTCAAAATGTTTAAAGGATTGCGTATATGAACGGCAATATTCAGGTCGCTTACTTAATGTCAAAAAAATGCTGTATGTCAATATAGAAACACAGCATTTCTAACACAAAAAAAAAACAGAATAGAAACTTCTATCCTGCTTTGCTTCAATGATGACTTTTAAATTTTTTTAAGGCAATTCTTGTTTCGTCAACGTATTTCATTAACCGATACGGTTTACTAAGAGCCCGTTTTGGGACACCAACGATAAACTTATTCAAATCTTGACTGTACTCCTCGGTTAGACGGGTCGGTTTTGAAACTACTCGCTTATATATCTCTTTATACAATTCCCTTTTCGGATTTAGGTGCATATCAATTTTACGGTGGCAATTAGTACACTCGGTACTTGAGATTTTATTGTTTAAATAATGAACATAATGCAGGGTTTCATCTTGACAGCGTGAACAATAAAGGGAGACATCAAACTCTGTAATTTCCATACGAACCTCTCCTCGCCAATTAGTCTAAATTTTTGAACCCGTTTTGATCACAAAAAACCTTTATAAAAAAGAGGATATATAAATTATATAGTCATTTTCTTTATAATAGCACTTGCCGTTAATTCGTCGGTAATTAATACATCAATAAATTTTCCTTTTAATGCTCCTAATATACTTTCTACTTTATGCTGTCCTTCCACGACGGCAATTACTTTTTTAATTTTCTGAAACTCAGCTAACGTAATCCCGATTACTTTCGTGTTTAAAGAATCATTTATTGGTGCGCCGTTTTCATCAAAAAACCTAAATCCTATATCGCCAATCGTTCCAACTTCTCGAAGCTGTGTTAAATCATGTTCTTGTATATACCCTAATCTCATCAATGTTGAATTTGCATAAGGATTTCCTATTCCAATAAGGGCAACATCCACATTGCGGCCGATTTCTAATACTGTTTGAACATCCTCCATTCCCATAAGCCGTTCTTTTAGTTCTTCTGTTTCCACAATAGCAGGAGCATACAAATAAGTACAAGTACTTTGCAGTTTTTTTGCTAATTCATTAGCAAGCTGATTTGCATGAATTTGTACTTGCTTCACTCCCATTCCCCCTTCTAATGGGACAACTGTTACTTCCTCTCTGCGTTCATATGGATATTCCTGAACAAGATGTGCCAGTGTTTCTCCCCAGGAGATGCCAATGCTTTTAACATCTTTAATATTGTTGGAAATATAGCTTGCTCCAGCTTGACCTACCTCGCGTTTGGCCATTTCCTCTGACAGTCCATTATTTGGGACAACGACAGCATCACTTAGCCCAAAATATTGCTCAAGCTGTCTTTCTAATTCAACTGTGTGAACACTTTCATCCTTAATATATATTTTAACAATTCCTTCATCCTTTGCCCTTTGCAGCAGCTTGGATATAACTGGTCTTGATACACCTAATTTTTGCGCAATTTGTGCTTGTGTTAATCCATCATGATAATACATGCTGGAAACCTTCACTAATTGTCGTTTTTCTTGCCACTCCACTTTTATCATCTCCTTAATCGCTAATCTAAATTACAAATGTTATGTATAAGAACATATTACAGCATATCTTTTTTAAAATCACCACGTCCTGGCACAAAAATGCCGGAAACTTCTATTCCCGGCATTTGTTTAAAGTGATTGTTTATACGTTCTCCCGCCATCAAGCAACAGGATTTGCCCATGCACATATTTCCCTTTTGCACTGCTTAAATAATTGACTGCATGGAAAACATCACTAGGTGTTCCGAATCTGCCAATTGGGATTTCTTTTGTTAAGCTCTGCTTGGATTGTTCTGTTGGGTATAAACTTTTAAGCATATCCGACTCAATCACTCTTGGTGCAACAACATTGATGTTAATATTATTTTTGCCAAGCTCTGTAACAAGTGATCTCATTAAACCAAAGGCTCCTCCCTTTGATGCTGCATAGTGAATGCCGCCACCAGTACCTGTTATGGCAGAGCCTGAGCCAATGATGATGATGCTTCCACCCTGCTCTAGTATCGGTTGACAGAATTTAATGCTGTAAAAAAGACCGTGCAGATTAACAGCCATCGTTTTGTTCCAAGTAGCCCAGTCAATATCCAAAAATTTCACTGATTTAGTAATACCTGCTGAGTAAACTAGTATATGAAGAAAACCAAACCTTTTTTTGATTTCATTTGCAAGTGACGCGACGCTTTCCCAACAACTTGCATCAACCTCAAAAGGAACAAGATTATGGTGACCACTGTCAATGACCATTTGTGTTAATGCCTGCTTATTTATATCTGCAACAGCAATCCGATGTCCATCTTTAGCAAAATGCAAAGCGATTTCTTTGCCAATCCCGCTTGCTCCGCCAATAATTAGAATGTTTTTTATCGTCATTTATTCACGCCCTCCTTATTCAATTCTTCTATTTCTTCATCTAAATAAGGAGAACATAAAAGCAATAACTTATTTGCAACAGCTGCCATTACTTTATTTTTCACTTGGAGGCTGCTATTCTGATTGTGTAAAGAAATTGGTGCAACCAGTTCCTTTACTTTAATAATTGTCCCTTTAAATTCTGTTGCCAGCCCCTTCGTAAAGGATTGGAATGCACTTTTACCTGCAGCATAATCTGGTCCAACATCACCCGTGCTAGCTGCTTGTGAGGTTATATTAATAATAGTTCCTCCTTTTAGTCCCAGCATGACTGGGATGATTGCTTGACAGCAAAGAAAGGGCACATCTAAATTCACTTGAAACGCAGCTTTCCAAGCTGATGGTGTCAGCTGATCAATGGATGTTTTGGCAGATTCTTCTGCGTAATTAATAAGTACATCTATTTTTCCATTTTCCTTCGTTATTTTCTTAACAACCGCTTGAACCTCAGCTGCTGTTTGCAGGTCACTTGTTATAACGGAAGCTAACCCACCGAATGCGCTAATCTCCCTTTGAAGATCGACTGCATCGCTCGTATTAAAACGATGTATCCAAACGATCGCTCCAGCTTCAGCTAATCTTTTACAAATAGCTGCACCCAGCAAATCATCCACACCTGTTACAAGGACAACCTTATTATTTAATGATAAATCGAGCATGGTTTTCCCTCCTTCTATGGTTTTATTAGTACCTTTAAAACCTGTTCCGACGGATTATGAGCGGTGGCTATTGCTAGATCAAGCTCTGATAATGGAAAACGATGTGTAATCATTTTTTCTACATTAAATACGTTGTTTCGTAGCATGTTAATAGCTCTTTCATAGTTGTAAGGATTGGATGAATAGGAGCCGACAACCTTTATTTCATCAAGAAAAAATCGTGCTGCTGGAATTGCTACGTCTGTGTTTGAAAATGGAGCAAAAACTAATACAGTACCACCTCTTGACACACATTCCATTGCTTGTGGAAGCAATTGTTGGATACCTGCTGAAATGATAACAATGTCTGCTCCCTTTCCATTTGTCTGCTCCATAATGCTTGTGACTACATCCTCCTGCAGACTATTAATCGCCACGTCAGCACCAAATTCCAACGATTTTTCCAGTCGATATGGATTAATATCACTTACAATAATGTTTGCTGCAAGCAGACTTTTTGCTAGTTGGACTTGCAAGAGCCCAATTTGACCTGCACCCATAATAACAACGGTATCTCCAGGATGTGTGTCTATTAATTCAAATCCGTGCAAACAGCAGGCAATAGGTTCTACCAATGCTCCTTCCTCATAACTCATGCTTTCTGGCAGGTGTCCCATTGTGTGTTTTACATGTAATGCTGGGACTCGAATATATTCTGCAAAGCCGCCTGGATCAAGATTTGTTTGTGTAAATTGAGGGCATAGGCTGTAGGAACCTCTTTTGCAATAATGACAAGTGAAACACGGTACATGATGAGCAACAAAAACTCTGTCACCAACCTGATAATCCTTTATGTTTGCTCCTATCTTTACGATTGTTCCTGCGACCTCATGTCCAAGAACAGTTTGAGCTGCTACTTTTTCATCTAGTACCTTATGAATATCTGTTCCGCAAAGACCGCAGTATTCCATTTTAATTAATACTTCATCCCTTTCAATGGAAGGGATTTGTCTGTCTTCATATTTAATGTTGTTTTTATTATAGAAGGAAGCTACTTTCATCTGGCCTTCTTGACGTTTTCCCTCATTTCGATTGTACGGTTTCCGGTCCTTCATGCTTTTCACGTCCTTCCAATTCTTTTATCACTGCTAATAAATCCTTATAGCCTGCAAGCTTGTAGGAAACCCAATATCTTCCACCAAGCAGGCGGAATCTGCCAATTTTTATAAATGCTTTGCCTACATAGCCATAATCCTTTAATGTCAATTCCTTTACGTCCTCCCACTTATATTCATGCCTGCTCCAAAAGCCTTCAAATATAATGGACTCTGTCGTTAAGGTAATACTTGATGGATTATTTATCCCGATTACAGAGGTGATGAATAAAACAGGCATTGCTGTTAAAATGAGCGGATATATGCCAACTAATCCACTGTTTATTACCTGTAGGAGCGCCCATATAAATAAGCCCAACATGATAAGTACTGGAAGTATAATGGAAAGTAAAAACACAGAAGTTGTGTAACGATACTGTTTCATACGTATCCTCCATTTGCAGAAAAAGCAAAAAAACTTATTATCGTTTTTTTGCTTTTTCCTGTTTTATTTGTCAATATGAGATATGATTTTTTCTATATCTGCATCAATTCCAACACCTGTTAAAAAGGAAATCGTTTGAATAACTGGTGTATTACCTGTATCACTGACTGGTGTTGTTGTCACAATTAAATCCGCTCTCGCTGCCTTTGAAGGAACTTCAGATGCTTTACATTGTTCCACGACAACATTTAATCCCTTATTTTTCAGCATTTCTTCAATTTTTTTAGCGACAACTGTTGATGTAGCTACAGCAGTTCCACAGGAAACTAAGATTTTTTTGGCCATTTTAACATCCCCCTAGTTTTATTTACGCTTTATAAGCGTTTTCATTTTCTTGTACTGCTTCAACTGGCTTTAATGTCTTTGCATCTAAGCCCATTTCCTTCGCATATTGCCTCTTAATATCATTTCTGACCCAATACCACAGTAAACAATATGCAAGTGCGGCAACAATCGCTGCAATAAAATACGGATTACTTGGATCAAGTAAGCGGACAATAATCCATGGAATAACATGTGAGCCTAAATCAATTCCCGAAATCTGTGTTGCTCCTTCTGGAAAATCAAAGCCTACTGCTCTTCCCATCGTCGTTGCTAAATCTGCTAGATTCGTTGCAATAAAGAAAACGATCATCAATGTGACAATACTGTTAATAATGCCGCGAATAATATTGCCGCGTGCTGCTGCAACGGCCCATACGACGGTAAATGGAAGGACAGCGAAATCTGCAAATGGAAGCATGCCGTTATATGGGAGAATGACAGCTAATAACAGCGTTATCGGCACCATAATCAGTGCTACTGCCATATTGGATGCTGTTCCAATCACAATGGCTGTATCTAGACCAATATAAACATTTTTACCAGGGAACTTCTTATTAATTAAATCACGTGCTCCTTCTGATATTGGAATAAGTCCTTCCATTAACAGAGCTACCATTCTTGGCATCAAAATTAATACAGCTGACATTTGAATACCTAATGTTAGAATTCCTTTAGCGTCATAACCGCCAAGGAAGCCAATCAGGAGGCCAAGCACTAATCCCATTACAAGCGGTTCACCAAAAATTCCAAATCGTTTCTTTAATGTTTCCGGATCTGCCTCGATTTTATTGATTCCAGGGATTTTATCTACAATTCGATTACTTGCATAAGTGATTGGTGCAAAGTTTACTGTCTCCGAGTGAGCCATGGAAACGCCCTTGAGGCCAAAGTGGTGCTCAACTGCTGGTGCAGTCCAGTCTGCTAGTTTGAGGGTGATGGCTGAGACAATCAATCCAACGGCAATTGCTAGAATCATATTGTCATAGGCATAATAAGTAACAGATGCAGCAAAGATTAGATGCCAAAAGTTCCAAATATCTACATTTAGCGTTTTTGTTAAATTAGTAGACAGCATGATTACGTTTAAAACTAAAACTAATGGAATCATTAATGGTGCTACTGGTGTTCCAAAGGAAATCGCCGCACCGATTGGCCAGCCAACATCCAAAATATCCAAATTCAAGCCGAGCTTTTCAACCATTGCCTGTGCTGCAGGTCCGATCGCTCCTGATAAAAGTCCAATAACAAGATTTACGCCAATGAAGCCAATTCCAATGGTAATACCTGCTGTTAATGATTTTTTAAAGCCTTGCCTTAACAGCAATCCAAAAACCGTCATGATGATGGGAAGCATGATGGAAGGACCTAAATCTAACACAAAATCAACAGCTTGCTTAATCATGAGTAGACCCCCTAACATTTTAGGTAGCGCTTACATTTCATTCGACACTAATTGGGTTAAGCTCCTTGTCTAATACTTCTACTAGCTCTTTTGCTGATGCGGCATATTTCAGCTGTGACATTGCTGCATCATTTTGAAATACACCCATTAATCTTTCCAGCAAACTCAGTTGCTTGGCTGGATCGGAAATTGCTAGCATAAGAACAATTTCCACATTGACTTTAGTGTTTTCACTTCCCATCATGATAAAATCAACTGGATTTTCCAATACTGCAACAGAAATCATCGGCCTAATTACATGCTCTGGATCTGTATGGGGAATCGCCACTCCCATTGTTGCGAGTGGTAAGCCTGTTGGAAAAACTTTTTCTCTTTCTAAAATGGATGATAAAAACGATTCTTTCACATATTGGTGTCTTTTTAAGTCTTCACTTAATGTAGCAATAACATCTTCACTATTTTCTGCTAATACATGCAAGTGTACAACTTTTTCATCAAGGTTAATTAACTTTTCCATTCTGATTCCTCCTTCCCTGATTAGATACTTTTTTTACTTTTGTTCTTACTTGTTACATTTGTAATTATCATAAGTTATGATCACAGTCCAGTCAAGTCGTTTTTTCGAAAATTCTAAAAACATTTTTCGACTCGAAAGTGCCCGAAAAAGCCTGCAATTGTGTGGAGGCCTTTTCGTGTAATTTATTCATATTAAGACCGTACTGCTTGCTGGGAGGATAATTTATGCACACCATTTAAGGCTGCTTCAAAAAAGGTTTCTGCTAGTGTTGGATGTGGATGAATCATATTAGCCGCTTCTTCTATTGTTCCTTCTAAATGCATAAATGCAGAAGCATTAGCGATCAACTCTGTTACATGTGATCCTGCCATAACAACACCGACGATTTCACCATGCTTTGCTTCATAGATAATTTTCGTAAATCCGTCTGGCTGACCCGCACTTAGTGCTTTTCCACTTCCGGAAAAATCGAATCTCTCAACACGTACTTCCATTCCTTTCCTTTGTGCCTCCTCTGCGGACATGCCAACAGAAGCAATTTCAGGTAAAGTATATATACAACGTGGCATAACATGATAATTGATATAGTCAGATTTACCTGAGGCGTTATTTGCTGCAACAATGCCTTCAGCGCTTGCTGCATGTGCGAGCTGCCAGCCGCCTATTACGTCTCCAACAGCATAGACTCCGTTTTGACTTGTTTCCATTTGACTATTAACCTTTAAAAACGGGCCATTCTGTTCCAAGTGAAGCTCTGAAACAGCAGACAGATTTGGACGCCTGCCAGTACATACGATTACTACGTCTGCTTCTAGAAGCACCTCTTTTTCGTTTGCGTCCTTACAAAGTACGTTTTTTAATCCAGCTTTCTCCTGAACACTCTGCACTATTGTGCCTGTGTGAATGTGAATGCCCTTTTTCTTTAACATTCTAGCTAAAAATTCTGACGCTTCTTCATCCTCTGTTGCAATAATTCTATCTGCTGCCTCAACAACAGTTACCGATACGTTCAAAGAGGAAAAAATAGTGGCAAATTCGACTCCGATTACTCCGCCGCCTATAATAATGACAGATTTCGGGATTTCCTCCAGATCGAAAATGGTATCACTTGTTTCATAGTGGGTATTGTCTAAACCTGAAATCGGTGGAAGAGCTGGTGTTGAACCTGTTGCAATGATTACCTTTTTTGCGCTAACGGTTTCCTCCTTATCCGACTGCCTCACCATCACACCGCCATTTGGCAGAACTGTTCCATACCCATTGTACACATCTATTGCACCCTGCTTCAGCAAAAAGGCAATGCCACTACGCAGGCGATTGATTACATCATTTTTGCGCTTTTTCATTTTGCTAAAGGAAAACGTTAATTCTCCAGTTTCGATGCCCCAATCCTTGCTTTTTTCGATTTGTTCAATTATTTCAGCATGCTTTAAATACGTTTTTGATGGAATACAGCCTCGATTTAAACATGTTCCACCAAGATTATCTGCCTCAATCAGCGCAGTTTTTTGACCTTGTTTTGCTGCATGCAGTGCTGCTACATACCCTCCAGGTCCGCCACCGATTACTACAAGATCATAGGTTTTCACGAATTTATTCCCCCTATGCTAATAACTCAAATGGATTTTCGAGTATTTGTTTTAATTCTGTTAAAAAAGCAGCTGCCGGCGCTCCGTCCATTGCCCGATGATCAAATGAAAGGCTAAGTGTCATCATTGGTCGAATTTCTATTGTATTATTGATGGCCACTGGCTTATCCTGAATCCGGCCAACTCCGAGTATTGCGCTCTCTGGTTGGTTGATGATTGGTGTAAATACATCAATTGCGTACATTCCAAGGTTACTTATCGTAAAAGTAGACCCTTTTAATTGGTCTGGCAGTAATTTATTTTCACGAGCACGTTTGCCAATATCCTTGGCCGCTTTCGTAACTGCTGCAAGCCCTATTGCTGGTACATTTTTAATGACTGGAACCATTAATCCATCCTGTACAGCAACAGCAAGGCCAATATTAATTTCGTTATGCTGGACAATTTCGTCTCCCTCGATTGAGACGTTAATTTGTGGATGCCTTGATATGGCTGTACCGGCTGCTTTTATTAAGATGTCAGTAAAGGAGATTTTTAGGCCAGTTTGTTTTTCCACCACTGGTATAAGCACAGACCGCAATTCTTTTACTTTCAACATATCAACCTCTGTTGTTAATGTTACATGTGGTGCTGTATATGCACTTTGTGCCATTCTGTCAGCGATGATTTTTCTCATACCAGACAATTTCCTGCGATTTTCTTTATCGCCAAACGCAGTATGATCTTCTATAGGCTTTGGTGTGATGGCATGAACAACATCTGCTTTCACTATTTTCCCGTTCACACCGCTTCCTGCAACAGTCGATAAATCAACTTGAGCTGCTGCTGCGATTTTCTTCGCAAGTGGTGTTGATTTTGCAGATGTTTGCGCTTCATGCAAATGAAAAATAACATCTTTTTTTTGAACACGTCCATTTGGACCACTGCCATTTATAAACACTAAATCTATCTTGTTCACCCTTGCTAAATGGCGCGCTGCAGGTGTTGCACGTGGCTTCGCGCTCTTCTTTGACGGATTAACAGCTACCTGACTATCCTCTATGGATGCTGATTGATTACTTTCTGATGTTTCCTCTTCTTTTGTTCCGCCGCCTGCCTGCCCAGGTGATTCGGCAGGAACGGATTCTTCTGATTTGCCAATATAGCCAACCACATAATTAACTGGTACCTCTTCATCGACAGCTACATATTTTTTCAGGAGAATACCTTGATCGTACGCTTCTACCTCAATATTAATTTTGTCTGTCATTATTTCAAAAAGCGGTTCTCCAATGTCGACAGCTTCTCCTTCTTCTTTAAACCACTGCAGGAGAGTGCCTGTTGCCATCGTGCTACTTAGCTTCGGCATAAATATTTCGTTTGCCATGCGGGCTTCCCTCCTTATCTGTTTTTCACCGTTTCCTTCACTGCTGCAACAATGTCTGGAACTTGCGGAATGGCTGCTTTTTCTAAGTTCGGGTTATATGGAATAGGAACCTCTTTTCCACCTAGTCGTTTAATTGGTGCATCTAAGTAATCAAATGCTTCACTTTCAGCAATAACACTGACAATTTCCCCGCCGAAGCCACCACGCTGAACTGCTTCATGGACAACAATTAATCTTCCGGTTTTTTTCACAGATTCTATGATGGTTTCTTTATCAAGCGGCACAAGTGTGCGCGGATCAATCAGCTCTACACTTATTCCTTCTTGTTCGAGTATTGCTGCTGCTTCAATGGCTTTATGAACCATGATAGCGGTTGCAACAATAGTTACATCTGTTCCTTCTCGTTTGATGTCAGCCTTACCTAATTCGATTTTATATGACTCTGTCGGAACATCGCCTGTTGTTTTATACAGAAGCTTATGTTCATAAAATATGACTGGGTTATCATCATCTATCGCTGCTTTCAACAATCCTTTGACATCATAAGCAGTGGAAGGCTGAACTACCTTCAATCCTGGAATATGTGCCATCCATGCTTCAAGACTTTGAGAATGCTGAGCAGCAGCTCCTGTTCCTGATCCGGACGGTGTCCGTAAGACCATTGGCACCTTTCCTTTTCCACCGAACATATATCGTGTTTTGGCAGCTTGATTCACCATTTGATCCATCGCTATCGTAATAAAATCAGAAAACTGCAGTTCTAAGATTGGGCGCATTCCTGTTAATGCCGATCCGATTGCTGCACCAGCAATTGCCGCTTCTGAAATAGGTGTATTGCGCACCCGTTCAGGTCCAAACTCTTCAATCATCCCGCGAGTGACACCAAAGGCTCCACCATAAACCCCGATGTCTTCACCAAGAATGAATACATCTTCATTTTCGCGCATTTCCATGCTCATCGCTTCCCTAACAGCCTCTAAATAAGTTATTTGTCTTGTAGTCATACCTTCCGCTCCTCTCTTTTATGCGTATATATCTTCAAGTAAACTGTCAATGGATGGTTCTGGACTGTTTTCAGCAAACCTAACAGCACCTTCAATTTCTTGATAAGCCGACTCCTCCAGCTGCTTAGCTGTCTCTTCTGTAAGAATATTCGCGTTAATGAGCGTTTCTTTAAAGCGTTTGATTCCGTCTTTTGCTCTCCATTCCTTTTCTTCTTCACGAGTCCGGTATTTTTTGGCATCGCTTTTCGAGTGACCCTTCCAGCGATATGTTTTCATTTCGATTAAGGATGGTCCATTACCGCTGCGTGCATGTTCCACAGCCTCATGGACTGAATTCATAATGTCAATCATGTCAAGTCCATCAACTACCTTGCCAGGGATTCCGTAGCTGCCGGCACGGTCTGCAATATGTTCAATACGTGTCATTTCTTTTACTGGACCTGACATCCCGTATTGATTATTTTCACAAATGAACACTACAGGAAGATCCCAAATCGCCGCAAGATTAACTGATTCATGAAAGCTGCCTTCATTTGAGGCACCATCACCAAAGAAGCAAAGAACCACATAATTTTCTTTTTTCATTTGCGATGTTAGCGCAGCTCCGACTGCAAGTGGAAGACCTCCACCAACAATTCCGTTTGCACCCAGATTGCCCTTTTCGACATCTGCAATATGCATCGAACCGCCTTTTCCTTTACAATAGCCTGTTTCTCTTCCAAATAGCTCTGCCATCATTTTGTTAACATCGCCTTCTTTTGCAATACAATGCCCGTGTCCCCTGTGTGTGCTGACAATCTTATCTTTTCTGCCAATCACAGCAATGGAACCCGCTGCAGATGCCTCTTGGCCAACACATAAATGTGTCGTTCCATGTATCATGCCTTTAGCAAAAAACTGATCCACCTTTTCATCGAAATAGCGAATTAACCACATCTCTTTATATAAATCTTTCAGTTTCTGTTCTGTAATCATCTCAGGAAGCTTTAATGTTTTAACAGTCATTATTTATTCCTCCCTTTACATTTGTTCTATACTGTTACATTTGTAAAAATCATATAATGTATCCATAAGATAGTCAAGGGAAAAACGTGTATTTTCTGATATTTTTTAATAATAAAATAATGATAGATTTCAAAAAAAAATGACCCCTCAAAATGTACTAAATTATTTAAAAAGGGAAAAAGAGCTTCAGGTAATAAAACCTGTTCTCCCTTTCCCTTTTGGTCATTTAACAGCTATGACTGTGCCTTCTATTATATTAGGAAACGAATATGGTGCTGCAAATACCGCTCCAGGCAATACTTCGTCCATTGGCTCCTGGAAGTAGATTGAAACATGGCCTAATTCTTTAAAGTTCTGGTTTGCTAATTCTCCGATTGCTGTAATGGTGAAACGCTCGTCTCCAAACTGCATTGTCCCTCCTTGCTTTAATGGCTCTTCGTCAAGATTTTCAAACTCATGAATGACAGCCATTTCCCGTAATTCCTTTGGTGCTTGTGGGCCAAATAATATTAAGATTTTATCTTCTTTAAATGTAGGAACTAGTTCTCCGATTTCTTTTACAACTGATTTTGTCATGCTAATCCTCCTGTTTCTTTTTATGTTTATAGCGTCACAAGGGGACGCTTGTTTTGGTTTGACGGGAATAATTGATCCTGCAATGCTCTCAGCTTCCAAACCGTTGTATTTGTATCAAGTTCCACATCATCCGATGTTAAGAATTGTCCTGTTGTTATGTCTTTTTTTGCCACAACTCTGCCGCTGATCAAACCAATAGGAATATGCCCGTTTGCCTTCATATCATGATGTGTTTCAAGTACACCGCGCACACTGTAGCCGCCAATACCATCTAATGTCTCCCCTGCTTTTATGTCCCTTTTTGCGACCGCAACTGTTTCTGAAATTGGCGCTCCAAGTGGATGAATCGATGAATCATGCTCCAGCACTGCTTTCGCAATCGTTATCGGAGTCTCTAAGCTGGCAAGGTGGTAAGGACGGTAAAATACATAATTAGGACCTTTTCCAACCTTCAAATAGCGCAGCTCTTCATCAACTGGCTCAAGCTCACTTTTTACTATGACGAATACTCCTGGAGCAAGGCCATTCACATATTCGACTACCCCAAAGCTATCTAATACACCGCCATTTTCCTTAAGCGTTAATTTGTCTGCAACATCCTGAACTGTTGCTGATACGCCGTGCATGCCGACTTTATCTGGTATCAACCCAATTGCATTACTTAATAGATTCATTTCTGCCATTGTTTTTGTTCCATCCTGGAATGCAGCAAGCATGTGTGAGCTCATGTTTTTTGACTTCGCCTCTGCTTGAGCAACATCAGGGTTTGAGAGCGGATTAAATGGATTATTTTTTCCTTTGCCAGCAACAAGCACTTCCAGTCCCATTGTTTTGGCAAATTCATATAATTCAAGCGTTGCAGCAGGTTCATCACCTGCAGAACCAGTATAAATAAGTCCTGCATTGTCAAACATTTGATACATTATCGATCCAATTGTTATGTCCACTTCCACATTTAAGAGGACAATATGTTTTTTTGATCTAAGTGCTTCCATGGAAACATTTGCTCCCACTTCCGGAACACCTGTTGCATCAACAACTACCTCAACCTGGTTTGACTGAATTACTTTTCGATAATCATTAGTGACAATCATTGAATCTTTACGAGCCGATTGTGAGGAATAGAAATCAGCTGCTCTTTGTGCTGCTTCAACATTTACGTCACAAATACCTGTCACGATCATACCTGGAATTTTTGAAATTTGGGCAATCATGCCAAACCCCATCTGTCCTGCACCGATGACTCCCACTTTAACTGGAGCATTTTCACGTTCCCTTTGCAAAAGCTTCGTGTAAATTGACATAAATAACTTCCTCCTCCAATTGATTATTAATACGCTTACATTTTTATAAATCTAAACAAATGTTAATTATTAGAACCTTTAAAAGGTTATTTTTACATTTGTTACGGTGCGTGTCATTTGTTCTGCAACTACAGTTTAAATTGTTGAATACTTGCTGTCAAGCGAAATATTCAAACAAATCTGAATACTATTATTCGACAAGTGCGCTTCCTGTAACACCATCTGTAATCAATACATGAATCAAGCCACCCTCTAATGCAGCTTTAATAGCAGAAACCTTTTCAAGACCTGAAGCTACTCCAATAACTAAAGGAATTGCCTTGAGCTTTTCTAGTTCTATCGCTATTACTCTATCATTCCATGCATTTTCTACTTGTTTGCCAAACTTATTAATAAAGTTATAGCAAATATCGCCGACAATCTCGTTATCACTCGTTATTTGCTGATGATCTAAACCCAGATAAGATTTAACCATTGTCGAATCCTCTGGACGACCACCTATCCCGACAATGGCTATTTGCGATTGTTCTGCCAAATCTAAAGTTGTGCGAATAGAAGGCTGCCGAATTAATACTTCCTTTGCCTCCTTTGTATCTACCATAACTGGAACATGTAGTAGCTCATACTTAGCCTGTAGGGCATTTCCGATTTTCGACACAATGCTGTTAGAATGAATATCGACGCGCTCGTTACCCATTCCCCCAACTAATGGCACAATTGTAGCTGTTGGCAGCAGCTGTACAGAATTAATTGCCTTTGCCACTTCATTTAATGTTGTGCCAGAGGAAAGGCCAATAATCTGGCCATCCCTAATGACACGCTGCAAATATTCACTAGTTGCTTCGCCTAATTGCTTCTTGGAGGTCTCCAACCCAACGCTCTCTATACACACAACATCACGTAAATCGTAAAGGCGCTCAATTTTCCGCTCCAAATTTCTAAATTGATGGACACGGGTTTCATGAATAATAATTTCCACAATTCCCTCTTCGCGGGCTTTTGTTAATAATTTTGACACGAGAGAACGGCTAATCCCGATCTTTTTGGCAACCTCTGACTGTGTTGCACCTTCCTCATAATACATTTGGGCGACTTTTATTAATATTCTTCTATCCTGAATAAACAAAATGAAATCTCTTCCTTTCTGCCCTTTTGTTTATCTGCTTATGAATACATACCAAAACTCGCAAAATAGGCGATGATAACAGATACAACACCTGTGATTAAACGGCTGTAAAGAATCGCAGGAACACCATAACGCACCGTTTCTGGCTTAGCCTCTCCAAGAGATAGACCTACCGGAATAAAATCACAGCCTACCTGGCCGTTAATCGCAAACAATGCAGGTAACGCAAATTGGGGAGGAATATTTCCTAATGCAATTTGGGAGCCGATTAATACCCCGATAACCTGGGCAATAACTGCACCTGGTCCTAAAACTGGGGACAGAAACGGCAATGTACAGACAACAGCAATAACAAGCAGCCCACCTAATGAACCTGCAAGGGGAGTCAGCGCTTGCGCAATCCAATCTCCAACTCCTGTATAGTTAATAATTCCCATTAACATACTCACAAAGGCCATAAATGGCAAAATATTTTTCAAAAGGATATCCATCGTGTCACGGCCAGCCTGATAAAATGTTCCTGTGACGTTGCCAATTCCTTTTGAGAATCGCAGCAAAATATTGTCTTTTTGCTGGCTTGCTACCTCTTTTTTCAACTCGGCATAGTCTTCTTTAAATTTCTGTTTATTTGTTGGATTAAATTTTGGTTCTTCTGCAGCCTCATGTGCGCTCGCAGGTTGAGTGAAGCTTTCTGATAGTGAAATGTCTTTTGGTGTTACACCTGATACAAAGATATCATCTGTAATATATTTTGAAAGGGGACCTGATGGAGATGATGGAAGTACGTCGACTGTTAATATGCGCTTCATCGGATAAACACCGATTCGAGCCGTACCACCGCAATCAATAACAACACATGCCATTTCCTCTTCAGGATAAGAGCCTTTAAATCCATCTACTGCTTCAGCACCAGTTAATTCCGCTATTTTGGCGGCAACTGGATGGATTCCTCCTCCTGTTATGGATACGACTTTATTCTTTTTGGAGTTAGGTTCCACATAAAGACCAACACCCCAGCCTCCTGAGCCTTTTGCTACAAAAACACCACGATAAGTCATCTGATTCTCCCCTTCCTATACTAAGTCCGTGCCATCTTTTTTTGCTAAATACTTCGTAATAATTTCTGTAACAATACCACGAATTAAAATAACAACAATACCGACAATAAAGTAACGGACCGCAAGATCTGCAATGGGTAAGCCTAATTCTTGAATTCCGTTTGCAATTCCCAAATAGACAAACAGCTCACCAGCATTCGCATAAGGAAACAAGCCTGTGACCGGATGAACGAAGGATACTGCTGAATCATAAAATGCAGGTTTTTGCTTTTCTGGTAAAAAACGACCGAAAGTGTATGCCATGGGGTTTGTTAACATCAGCAGTGAAAGGATTGGCATCAATGTATAACGAAGGATAGTATATTTTGCTGCAAATTGAATAATTCTTGTGACTCTTTCTTCCCCAACGAATTTCATCATTGCATACGTAAATGTTAGTAACACGACAAGTGTAGGCACAATACCTGTAACTAAGCCCATAAACGTTTCTCCGCCAGCCTGGAACATCCCGATAAAATGCTCACCTAACCATTTAATCCATTCCATTTATTTGCCCCCTTTTTATACTCCCAAAGACACTTTTTTCTTTGCTATTGTTAATAACGCATTTTCACTTGCTTGCAATAACGCCTTGCTATTGGAAGGTAGCTTGCTTTTGCCTTTTACAGGAATCTCATCATTGATGCTGCTGACAATTTCCCCGACATGTCTGCCCTTATACTTTTCAATTGGCTTAAATTTAGTTAAAACAGACATTCCCTTTAGCAAGTGACACTCATGAATAATATAATTACTATCGACAACTAGTACGGCAATTGCTCCGTGTTTAAGCTTCCCCCTTGTCATTCCTGAGAACATAAAATAGCCATCTTCTCCTTTGTAACCGCTAACAATTTTATCAATTTTAATTTTATACTGCTTAATTTGATACAGTGATAAAAGATATTGAACAATAAGAATCAGACAAAGTATAAAAGCTAGCTGCATATCATCGCTCCTTTTCCTCTTTGGAATCTACATACTTGCTCCCTTCTTGGATAATAGCGCTTTCATTTAGTAGTGCTAGTAAGACCGTCACATATGTCACATTGATAACGTCGGATTGGTAATATCACATTTGTTACAGGCCTTAACATTTGTTATACCATAAGGATAATCACCGTTCATATATTTGTCAATATTCAAAATAGTAAATTTTTAATTAACCTCCTTTCATCTGATTTGTAACCAAATGGACTTTTTCCTTGTACTTGCACGTTTCTGTTTCGGTCTTTAGCCTATCCGTTACTAGCTTTTTGTCGGAGCGTAATGGAACAAATAAGTTATCTCTGTCCCTCTATACAAAAAAACTTGAAAGGAGTTACTCCTCTCAAGTTTTTCTAGTTTAGTTTTAGCTCGTTTTAGGCATATCGTTGATTAACTTAGATTTTCTTGCTGCTTTGCCGTGCAGGAAGTAATAAACGACAAGTGCAAGCAGAATATAGAAACTGCTGTAGAAATATAAAGAACCGAAGCCGATCATATCTCCGACAAATCCAACCAAAAAGGACCCAATTCCGATACCGCTGTCGAATAATGACAGGAAGGTTGCTGTTGCCAAGCCACGTTTTTCAGGTGGAGCCTTTTGAATGGCTATTGTCTGGAAGCTTGGGAATAAAGTTCCATAGCCTAAGCCAATTAATGCTGCTGCAAATAAGAAGAAAAATGCTGTGTTAACATTACTTAATGTCAACATGCCGATCGCAAATAGCAGAATACATGGATAAATGATGACATTTGCTCCAAATCGGTCAAACCAACGACCAGCAAATGGTCTTCCCATCAGCATGACTACCGCATACACGACAAAGAAATACCCTGAAACGCTCTCGAGGCCTTTTCCGTCTGCATATACAGATACGAAGGAAAGAATCGATGAATAGACAATCCCAAAAAGTGCAGCAACAATGCTGATTGGGATAGCAGATGGCTCAAGAATTCCACCAAGCTTAGCAGTCTTTTTCTCTTCTCCTTGTACTGGTACAGTATGTTCTGTTTTTGGCAGCTTAATAAATAAACCAGTGAAAATTGCCATAACAGCAAAAATAACTGCCATTAAAAAGAGGGTGTTAGATCCCCATGAGTTTATGGCCATCAATCCAAGAAATGGTCCCGCGACCATTGCAAGATTCATTGACATGGAATAATAACCCATTCCTTCTCCTCTTCTGGAGTTTGGAATAATATCTGCCACGATCGTACCTGTTGCGGTAGTTGCCATTCCAAATCCAATTCCATGGAATGCGCGAACAATTAACAGGCTCCCGACAGAGTGTGGTAAAAAATAAAAAAGCGCCACAATAAAGAAAATTGCCAATGACAGGACAAGCAATGTTTTCTTCCCGTACTTTTGCATTAGCTTTCCGGCAAATGGCCTAATTACGATTGCTGTCAGCAAGAACATTGTCGTAATAAGTCCTGCGCTTGACTGCTTTCCGTGCAGTTCATGTATAGCATAGACGGGCAGGGAAACCATCAAAAAATAAAATGTCAAAAATAAAAAAAAGTTACTAACCCAAATATTAATAAAGCTTTTCGTCCAAAGTGCTTCCTTACTCAAATTCCTTCCCCCTAATTGCTAATTGCTGATTCCAATCTGAAATCAATAATAATAATTGTTCTTTAGAAGCAGAGGTTAATGGCTGAATCAGCTCCTGGTTCATTTGCAATACTGCCTTTTCCCATTCTGGGTATTTCTCCAGTGCCTTTTCCGTCAGCTCAATCCTTTTTGTTCGTTTGTCAATTCCTTTCACTTGTCTTACATATCCGTTTGCTACCAATTTTTGGACCGTCCTTGTTATAGGCGGTGCTTCAATCGCTAAATAATCGGAAATTTCCTTTTGCGTCATAGAGCCTTTCGTTTTAAGTAAAAACAACACGGTCCATTGGGAACTGTATATATCGAACGGTTGAAGTGCATCGTTCAATGCCTTTGTCATTTGTCTGGCAAGCTGTTGAACAGAGTGAAATAATTCATGAACATCATTCATAAGACGGGCATGCTCCTAACGTAAAAAATAGATACGAAAAATTAGTTACCTAAGTAACTATATCAAGAACTGAACAATCCGGCAATAGGTTTATACTTACTTTTAGTGATTTTATGTACAATTTCTTTTAATTTTTATATAATGTTCGGAAAATACAGCTTACATTTTATTGTTTTACAAAAAAGGAGATTACATATGGTTCGACGTTTTTCTACATGGGCAGGGTATCTTTTTTTTACTGTCTATCTACTTATATTGTTATATCTTTTATTCTTTTCTAGTTACAGACATGCTGTTAAAGGCGAGGTATCTTATAATTTTATCCCATTTGCGAGTATTTTATTGGACATAAGGGGACTCGGTCCTATTCATTTAGCCATGATGACGAATAACCTGTTTGGTAACATCCTTGCTTTTGTACCACTTGGTTTTTTCCTTCCGCTCATCTTTAACAAAGCCCGTCATTGGAAATATAGCTTCATCTGTTCTTTGCTTTTATCCATATCTGTTGAACTGCTGCAGCTTGTGAGTAAAGTCGGAGCATGTGATGTGGACGATGTAATTCTCAATACAATTGGTGGGCTTTGTGGTTATGTCGTTTGGAGGCTGCTTGCATATCCAATTATTAAAAGGCGGAAGGAATTGACTTAAATACATAGACAAATAGGAAGCTCTAAGAAATAAAAAAACTGACTCAAAATGGGCCCATACAGCACCTCTTGAGTCAGTTTTTTTTTAGAGAATTTCCTGGTACATGGCAATTACTTCCTCTTTTGTAGGCTGAAAAGGATTTCCGGCCGCACATGCGTCAACAAGGGCAAATTGGGCTAGTTTTTCAACATCAACATCTGTTACACCGAGCTCCGACAAATTGGATGGAATTCCGACAATGCCGCTTAGCTGCTTGATTGCTTCGATTACTTCCTCTGCACATGCAATCGCTGTTTTTCCTTCTGTTTTCATCCCAATTGCCTTGGCAATCCGAGGGAATTTACTTGGATCACGCTGTGCATTTTCTCTTTCCACAATTGGCAGCAGCATGGCATTACAAACGCCATGGGGCAAATCATATACTCCGCCGAGCTGGTGAGCCATTGCGTGAACAAAGCCAAGACCAGCATTATTGAAGGCCACACCTGCAAGAAACATGGCAAAAACCATCTGTTCTCGTGCTTCTATATTCTCTCCATCTTGCACCGCAAGTGGTAAATATTCAAAAATAATTTCGACTGCTGCTAATGCAGCAGCATCTGTTACCTTGTAAGCTCCTGGAGTTACAATTGCTTCTATTGCATGTGTCAAGGCATCCATTCCAGTTGCTGCTGTTAAGTCTTTCGGTTTTGCTGTCATCAGTTCTGGATCATTAATCGATATTGCTGCAAGGCTGTTCTTATCAACCATCACCATTTTCACTTGTCTTTCTTCATCTGTAATAACATAGTTAATCGTATACTCGCTTGAAGTTCCTGCTGTTGTGTTTATGGCTGCAATTGGGACTGATTTATGAATTGTTTTCCCGACTCCTTCAAATGATTTTAAATCTCCGTCATTTGTGGCCAGCAGACCGATCGCTTTCGCCGCATCTTGCGGTGAACCGCCGCCAACTGACACGATGGAATCACAGTTGTTTTCGCGAAATACCTGCAAGCCGTTCAAACAATTTGCTACAGTCGGGTTTGGCTTCACTTCATCGTACACCATATAACCAATATCATTTTCCTCTAAAAGCTTTACCACTTTTGCGACAATCCCATTGCTCATCAAACCCTTGTCTGTTACAAGCAGAGCTTTCGTAAACTGAAGCTGTTTTAAATAGGGGCCTGCTTGCTGTAAGCAGCCTCTTCCTATTAAATTAGTGCTTGGAACATATAAAACATGTGAAGACATTTTAATACCTCCTGTTATTGTTCAATATTTCACAAATTTATTCAAGCTAAAACTAATTAGATATTGATTATGCCTTTACGGGGATGAACGTGGAATGCTTTAGCCAAATCAGCAAGCTCCTTGTCTGTAATAGTTTGTTTTATCCTTGTTGAATCTCCAATGATCGTATAAATTTGCGCTGCTTTTTCAGCCGTTTCGATTAAACCGAACGCTTCGTCAATTGTCGTGCCTGCACCGAAGATTCCATGATGCGGCCAAAGAACGAGTCGATTTTCCTGCATTTTTTCGGCTGTTTTTTGGCCAATTTCTTCTGTTCCAGGAATCATCCATGGTAATATGCCGATACCATCAGGGAACACGACAATGCATTCTGTACACATCTGCCAAAGGGTTTTTGTAAACTTTGCTTCATCCAATTCATGTATAAAGGTCATCGCAAGCAGGTTTGTCGAATGGTTATGAATGATGACACGATGGTTAAGATCGTGTTTTAGTCTTTCTATATGACTTTTAAAATGGGCTGGAAGCTCACTTGTCGGCAAAGAGCCATCCTCAAGTCCCCAAAGCAAATCAATACTCTCTCCATTTCTGCCAACCTTAATAATTCCAAAGGTGTTACGAGGGTCCTTTTTGGCATTTCTAAAATACTTGCCAGAGCCAGTTACAATAAAAAGCTTACCTTCGAGCTCTTTTGCAGGTGTCTTAATGGGAATAGAACGGATTATCTGCTCTTCGTCCAAGTATGGACGTACCTCCTCTTTTTGCAGCAAATAACTTATATTACCGCCATTTCTTTCATCCCATCCCATTCTCCACATATTATAGGCTGTATTGCACATTTCCTTGAGAAAAGGGGCCTCTTCTACACTCTTCCTTTTCAGCTTTGTAGGCATGCTGACACTCTCCTATTCTATTAAGCTCTTCATGAACAATCTTATTGTTTTCATAGTTGTTGTTTACACCTTCATCATAATTGGATACCAAATACAAGTCAATGACAAACAAAAGAAAACAAACATTTTTCCTTTTGTTTATGAACATTTTATGACTAAAAAAAGAAACCCTATTATTCTTGGGTTTCTAGATTTTTACGATCGTAACGGGAATTGCTTTTTCTTGCAGCTCTTTATGAAATTCAGCAGGAATATTCGCATCAGAAATAACGTGATGAATTCTTGTCAAATCAGAAATATGAGCAAATGTCTTAACACCAAATTTACTTGAATCAGCAAGCAGTATCACTTTTGATGCAATATCCATCATTTTCTTTTTTAAGATTGCTTGCCACTCATTGGAATCACTTAACCCGGAAAGATGGACACCCTTACATGACAGAAACAGTTTGTTGACATAGTAGCTGTCTAAAGATCGTTCAGATAACGGACCAACATAGGATAACGAATTAGCAAGCAGCATTCCGCCAGTTGAGATTACTTTAATCTGTTCCTTTTTGCTTAGCTCTAAGGCCACTTTGATTGAATTTGTGATCACTGTCAACGGCATATCTGGCAATTCCTGTGCCATATACCACGCCGTTGTGCTAGCATCCAAGACAATTTGCTCACCTGGTTCAATCCATTTGACTGCTTCAGCTGCGATAGCCTTTTTCTCATCAGAATTTGTGATTTCCCTTACCACAAAGGGGACGTCTGTCGCTTCTTTTTCGATGCTGACAGCACCACCATGACTCCTGCTTAAAAGCTGATCTTGTTCCAGCTTTTCTAAATCTCTTCTAATTGTTTCTTCTGTTACGGAAAAAATGTCGCTTAATTCCGAAACGCGAATGCTTAATCTTTCATTAACTAATTCGACGATTTTTCTTCGTCTCTCTGCAACAAGCAACTAAAATCTCCCTCTCTTCTATAACTGACTTTTTGTTTAGTTGGGTTTACCTTTGATTTTGTATTTTTACTATATCATAATTAGGTAGTTTTTCATATAAAACATAGATTTTACTACAAAATACAAAGGTACAAAATAGGTGCATCAGTTAGAAAACTAATGCACCAATCCTTCTAATACTTTAAACCGTTTTATGAACCGAATTATGATTTAAATCGTCACCGTAGCGCTCTTTTTCAATTTGCTGCAGTGTTTTCCCTCGTGTATTCGGGGCGAGGATAATGCCAATCACCATATGAATCGCAAGGAAAATAATCATAACAATACCAGCAACCGTAAAACCTAATGTGTCCATTAATAATGGCAATATAAATGACCAGACAGCAATCCCTGTTCTGACGATAAAGTACATTAATCCTTGTGCGCTTGCACGATATTTTGTCGGAAAAAGCTCACTTGTCCATAATGCGTAAAAGGCTTGAGCACCTATACCTGCTGCTGCTCCCCACAGGATGACAAAGGCGATGAGTGTCGGCCACGTCATTGGCATGAAGGTTAGGATAATCCACGCAACAAGTCCCATACCAGCGCCAATTCCAAATAAGGCCTTCCTGCTGACTTTATCACCGAGCTTCATAAACAAGAAATAAGTAGTTAAGACAGTAAACAACCATAGGAATGCTTGCAGTAAGTTGGCTTGCCCTGTGCTTAAACCACCGACATTTTCATAAATATATGGCATGAAATAGCCCATTGCGCCTGCTGTTAAATTCCAGAATAAATAGATACCGATCAATAGCACTAACGCACTGCGATTTGCTTTTAATGTAAACAATTCTTTTAAAACATTCGTTTTTACTTTGCCTTGTAATGCCTCCGCCTTTTCCTTTTCCTGCTGTTCTTCCCAAATTTTTGACTCATCCAAGCCTCGGCGTATATACCATGTTACAAAAGCAATGACTAGCAAGTGGAGGAATATTATCCTTGAACCAGCTAACCCCATTGGTGCAAGTACAACAGCTAACACAAACGTTAATGTCGGACCGATAGACCAGGCCATTTGAGCGGTTCCAACATGTGCTGCCCGTTTGTCCTGTGGTGATTCCTCTGCAATATATGTCCATGAAACGGGAACGCCTGCACCAACTGCCAAACCGGTAATAATTGTTCCGATAAGCAGCATCGGGAAATTGACAGATGCTGCTATAAGAGCAACACCAATCATATAGACAAGCAAATCATAGCTGAAGATGAACTTTCGTCCGAATTTATCTGTTAATGGTCCGCCAATTAATGCGCCAATCGCAGCACCGAAAGCATTTGCACTCAATGCACTTAAAAGTCCCACACCCATACTGTCAATATTTAAGTATGCCTGCCATAATGTTAAGCTGCTCGCTGCTGCGATGATGGAGCCTGCTTCGATATAGTTGGCCATTGCGACAGCAATCGTGGCTTTCCAGCCTGTTACATTTTTTGCCGCAAATTTCTTCGTTTTTGTCATTTTCTCTCTCTCCTTTTAAAACTTAGCGACTATAAGTGGCTAGTCCATATGAAAAACTTCTTTTAATGGAATAGTGACAGGACTGTTGTCTGCATTTGTTTCCATCAACGGCTCCATAAATTCCCACCATTTTTGGTTTATAGCTGTTGTGGGCATCTTGCTCCATTTATCTTCATCCTCTATTTCCACATAGCCGAACAATTTGCTTGTGTCTTTATCAAGGAAAATCGAATAATTGCTAGCTCCATGTTTGCGTAGAGCATCAATGAGCTCTGGCCAAATTTCATTATGACGCTGCTCGTATTCTGTTTGCTTATCAGGATTAACATTCATGATAAAACCTTTGCGAATCATCGTATTACCTCCTGTTATGTAAAGGTTTTCATTTTGTTGTTAGATTATATTGCATCTTTTTATATAAGCCTTTCCCCCTTAGGGGAAGGCATTTAATTAGCGCTTTAACAATACTTCTTGTTCATAGGTTTTCACATTTTCCAGCCATGTTTCTCTAACAGGGACATCCATTTGTTCACAATAAAAATCCCAAACAGCGCCAAATGGATATGTTTTAAATTCCTCCATTAATGCTAATCTTTCGGTAAAATTACCTTCCTCTTGCAGCTGTTTTAATTTTGCATTCGGCATTAATAGAGCATGTAACAGAGCTTTAATCATATTTCTTGTACCAATTGTCCAAGCAGCAACACGATTGATGCTTGCATCAAAGAAATCAAGACCAATCAGCACTTTGTCTGTTGCATCATTACGAACAATTTCAAGGCCAATTTCTTTTAATTCATCATCAAGGATAACAACATGATCACTATCCCATCTTACTGGTCTAGAAACATGAAGTGCCAATTTATCTGAAAACAGCAGCATCGAGGAAATTTTATTTGATACGGTCTCTGTTGGATGATAATGTCCTGTATCCATTAAGCAAAGCTTATTGTTCTTTAGGCTGTACCCTAAATAAAATTCGTGGGAGCCAACAACATACGATTCTGAACCAATCCCAAATACTTTACTTTCCACTGCATCGAGATTATATTGCTCATCTGTTTTTTCCGCATAAATTTTATCGAGAGACTCCTTTAAACGAATACGTGGTGTGAGTCTGTCTGATGGAATGTCTTTATAGCCATCAGGAATCCATATATTCGTTAAAGCAGGAGTACCTAGTTCTTTGCCAAAGTATTCTGCGATTTTTCTGCTTTTAATGCAATGCTTGATCCAAAACTCGCGAATACCTTCGTCTGGATGGGAAAGTGTCAGACCGTCCTCCGCTTTTGCGTGTGAAAATAATGTTGGGTTAAAGTCCAGACCCAAGCCATGCTGCTTTGCCCAAGCTACCCAATTTTCAAAATGCTTTGGTTCAATTTCATCCCTTTCGACTACCTCACCATTCGTCTCTGCATAAATCGCGTGTAGATTGACTCTATGCTTCCCAGGGATAAGGGATAACGCCATTTCCAAATCGCTGCGCAGCTGTTCTGGCGTTGTTGCTTTACCAGGATAATTACCGGTAACATCAATACCCCCTGATAATTCACTCGGATTTGCTTCAAATCCGCCAATATCATCCCCCTGCCAGCAATGGATGGAAATCGGGATTTGCTGCAATTTTTGTAAAGCTGCCTCCACGTCAACTCCCCATTGCTCATATTGTTTTTTTGCTGCTTCAAAGTTTTCTTTGACAGACATATTTTAGCCTCCTCATATTGGTTGTGCTGCTTCGTATCCTTTCACATCAAAGGAATGCTTAATTAATTTCCTTGCTTCGTGTACATCCTTTATTTCACCTAATGCAATCAATTGGGAAACAATATTCCCAACGGCTGTTGCTTCAACAGGTCCGGCAAACACTTGCTTTTTTGTTGCATCAGCAATCAGCTGGTTCAGCAGTTCATTTTGGCAGCCTCCGCCGATTATATTAATCTTCGTAAATTTCTTTTCGAAAATCTCTTCAATTTCATCAATAGCTGCAACATAGCATTCAACTAAACTGTCATAAACACATTTGGCAACCTCACCTGGAGTTACTGGAATTTCCTGATTTGTTTCTGCACAATAGTTCTGAATCGCAAGAATCATGTTGTCTGGATTTAAGAAGCGGTCATCATTAACATTGACAATAGATTGAAAGTTTTTTGCTGCTTTTGCAAGCTCAACGAATTCTGCAAATGAGTATTCATTATCGTAGTTTCGCCGCACCTCCTGAATCATCCATAATCCCATAATGTTCTTCAAAAATCGGAAGCGGTAATCAATGCCGCCTTCATTCGTGAAGTTGTAATCCAATGCTTTTGTTACACAGATAGGAAATTTGTTTTCAACACCGATAAGTGACCATGTTCCGGAACTGATGTAAATCGTCTCATCATGCTCAGGTACAGAAATAACAGCGGAAGCAGTATCATGTGTTGCCGGCAAAACTACTTTTAAGTTGAACCCGAATTCCTCAGCAAGCTCCGCTTTAACGTCTCCTAAAATAGTGCCTGGCATCTTAATATCCTGGAACATTTCTGGCTTGATGGAAATTGCATCAAGCAGCTGTTTATCCCACTTTTTCGTAAACGCATTAACTAACTGTGTTGATGTTGCATTCGTATATTCATTCACTGCTTTTCCTGTCAGCAAATAGTGAAAATAATCAGGTACCATTAAAAACTTGTCTGCTTTATCAAGGCTCTCTGGATTTGATTTCTTTAATGCGCAAAGCTGGTAAATCGTATTGAATTTTTGAAATTGAATACCCGTTTCCAAATAAATTCTTTCCTTGATGATTTTCTGGAAAACTTCCTCCATCACACCATCTGTTCTGTCATCCCTGTAAGAAACAGCCTCTGTCAACAAATTTCCATTCTCATCAAGGAGCACAAAATCCACTGCCCATGTATCAATCCCGATACTTTCTGGCCTAACTTGAAGGTCCTGACATTTTTTTATCCCTTGCTTTATTTCGACAAACAGCTTATGTAAATCCCAACAATAATATTGTCCTTTTTTGACAATGCTGTTTGAGAAACGGTGCAGTTCATCCAACACGAGTTTTCCTTCGTGTATTGAACCGAGCATCAGCCGTCCACTTGAGGCTCCAATGTCAACAGCCAAAACAGATTTGTTCATTTTCTACCTCTCCTTGAGTCCCAATTGAAAACGTTTTCTAATCCTTATTCTAAAGAATGTAAACGCATAAAAAAATAACGTTATTTTTCTTATTTGTTGTCCTTAAATTCCTTAACCCCTCAAAAGAACGCAAAAAAAACTGGCAAAAATCGCTATTTTGCCAGTTCTTTTCTTAATTCCTTCGGTGTTTTTTTATATTTTTCTTTGAAAATCCGATAAAAGTAGCTGATATTATCATAGCCCACTTCCTCCACAACTGTCCGTACAGAAAAGTCTGTTGTTTCTAACAGCTCCTTTGCTTTCATAAGCCGTTTTTCCTGTATTAAATCCTTAAAAGTAAACCCAGTTGCCTTTTTTATATTTTTACTTAAGCTTGAGCTTGATTGCAGCAAGCGCTGTGCAAGCTCCTGCAATGTTCCATTTTTATAATGCTCCTCAATATATTTCAATGATTCAACGACGATAAAATGCTGAGAGGAGGCAGATTGATTTTTCGTTATTTTATCTGTGTTTTTCACCAGCTCAATTAAGAGAAGCCCCATGTATAGCTTCATCTTTGATTCTGCCATAAGGGAGCCGTCCGTTTCTTCTTTTATAATTTTTTCGACTAGCTCCTGAATCTCTTCGACTTCTGAAACGGCATAATATAAATATTGTCCATTTTGAGTATGATTAAACAAGCTGTTTATGAGAAATTCTGTAATGATGTTTTCACCATTTAAATATTGAAAAATAAATTGAAAAAAGAGCGGCTGGATGATGAAGTTGATTATAAGATCATCATTCCCACAAGCCTCTATTTCATGCTCAATATGCTGATTTAAAAAAAGCAGCTCGCCTTTTTTCAATGTGATAGAATCGTTATCCACCTTTTGCTTTAGTTTGCCTTTTACGACGTAATTGATTTCAATATAGTTATGCCTGTGCTTCGGAAAGTCAATAAATCTAGTATGCTTCCTTACCGTTATCATTTTGTTTTTATCAAGAAATTTTTCACTTTCGATAATAAAGTGGCGCTGGCTCGTATAAAGATCCTTCCTGACCTTTTTTTCCTGTGATAAAATTTCGATTTCTTCCTCTGTCAGTTCCATCAACTGCTTTAAAAGGAGT